>NZ_JBEYZU010000006.1:0-68798 GCF_040646235.1 Streptomyces sp. NPDC046261
GAAGGCCGCCAGGACGGCGACCAGCATGGCCGCGGTCTCGCCCGCCGCGAGCAGCAGCCATTCGTGCAGGATGCGGGAGCGCAGCTGCCCGGTGATTGAGGACAAGAAACGGTGAAAGGGCGGGACCGGGGAAGAACCCCCTACCCCACCACCGTCCACGTGTCGCCGCCGGCCAGCAGCGCGGCCAGGTCGCCCTTCCCCTTCTGCTCGATCGCCGCCTCCAGCTGGTCCGCCATCAGCGTGTCGTAGACCGGCCGGTCCACGCTCCGGAAGACGCCGATCGGCGTGTGGTGCAGCGTGTCGGGGTCGGCGAGCCGGGAGAGGGCGAAGGCGTTGGTGGGGGAGGGGGAGTGCGCGTCGTGCACCAGGACCCGCGCCTCGTTCTCCTCCGTGACGTCGACGACCGCGAGGTCACCGGTCAGCGGGTCGCGGACGACGCCCTTCGCGCCGTCCACGCCGAAGCGGATCGGCCGGCCGTGCTCGAGGCGGATGACGGCCTCCTCGGCCTGCTGCTTGTCCTTGAGGACCTCGAACGCGCCGTCGTTGAAGATGTTGCAGTTCTGGTAGATCTCGACGAGGGCCGTGCCGGGGTGGGCGGCGGCCTGGCGCAGGACCTCGGTGAGGTGCTTGCGGTCGGAGTCGACGGTGCGGGCCACGAAGGACGCCTCGGCGCCGATCGCCAGGGAGACGGGGTTGAAGGGCGCGTCGAGGGAGCCCATCGGCGTCGACTTGGTGATCTTCCCGACCTCGGAGGTCGGGCTGTACTGGCCCTTGGTCAGCCCGTAGATCCGGTTGTTGAAGAGCAGGATCTTGAGGTTGACGTTGCGGCGGAGCGCGTGGATGAGGTGGTTGCCGCCGATGGACAGGGCGTCGCCGTCACCGGTGACGACCCACACGGACAGGTCACGGCGCGAGGAGGCCAGGCCGGTGGCGATGGCGGGGGCGCGGCCGTGGATGGAGTGCATCCCGTAGGTGTTCATGTAGTACGGGAAGCGGGAGGAGCAGCCGATGCCGGAGACGAAGACGATGTTCTCCTTCGCCAGGCCGAGTTGGGGCATGAAGCCCTGGACGGCGGCGAGGATGGCGTAGTCACCGCAGCCGGGGCACCAGCGCACTTCCTGATCGGACTTGAAGTCCTTCATGGACTGCGCGGCCTCGGCCTTGGGGACGAGAGAAAGCGCTTCGATCGTCGTCTCGGTCGTCTCAGCCATGGTGGATGGCCTCCTTCAGCACAGTGGCGAGCTGCTCGGCCTTGAACGGCATTCCGCTCACCTGGGTGTGGGAGCGGATGTCGATCAGATATTTCGCTCGCAGCAGGGTGGCGAGCTGACCGAGATTCATCTCCGGTACGACCACCTTCTCGTAACGCCCCAGGACCGCCCCGAGGTTCCCGGGGAAGGGGTTGAGGTGGCGCAGGTGGGCCTGGGCGACGCTGCCGCCCTCGGCGCGCACGCGCCGCACGGCCGCCGTGATCGGCCCGTAGGTCGAGCCCCAGCCCAGGACCAGGGTCGTCGCCGTGCCGGAGGGGTCGTCGACCTCGACGTCCGGGACCTCGATGCCGTCGGTCTTGGCCTGCCGGGTGCGGACCATGAAGTCGTGGTTGGCCGGGTCGTAGGAGATGTTGCCGGTGCCGTCCTGCTTCTCGATGCCGCCGATGCGGTGTTCGAGGCCGGGGGTGCCGGGCACCGCCCAGGGGCGGGCCAGGGTGTGCGGGTCGCGCTTGTACGGCCAGAAGACCTCGGTGCCGTCGGCCAGCTCGTGGTTGGGGCCGGAGGCGAACTGCACCCGCAGGTCGGGCAGTTCGTCCGTCTCCGGGACGCGCCAGGGCTCGGAGCCGTTGGCGAGGTAGCCGTCGCTCAGGAGGAAGACCGGCGTGCGGTAGGTGAGCGCGATGCGTGCCGCGTCCAGCGCCGCGTCGAAGCAGTCGGCCGGCGTCCTGGGGGCCACGATCGGGACCGGGGCCTCGCCGTTGCGCCCGTACATGGCCTGCAGCAGGTCGGCCTGCTCGGTCTTGGTGGGCAGGCCGGTGGAGGGGCCGCCGCGCTGGATGTCGACGATCAGCAGGGGCAGTTCCAGGGAGACCGCGAGCCCGATGGTCTCGGACTTCAGTGCCACGCCCGGGCCGGAGGTGGTGGTGACGGCCAGCGCGCCGCCGAAGGCCGCGCCCAGCGCCGCGCCGATGCCGGCGATCTCGTCCTCGGCCTGGAAGGTGCGCACGCCGAAGTTCTTGTGCTTGGACAGCTCGTGCAGGATGTCCGAGGCCGGGGTGATCGGGTACGAGCCGAGGTAGAGCGGCAGGTCCGCCTGGTGGGCGGCGGCGATCAGGCCGTAGGAGAGGGCGAGGTTGCCGGAGATGTTGCGGTAGGTGCCCGGCGGGAAGGCGGCGGTTGCGGGGGCGACCTCGTAGGAGACCGCGAAGTCCTCCGTCGTCTCGCCGAAGTTCCAGCCCGCCCGGAAGGCGGCGACGTTCGCCTCCGCGATCTGCGGCTTCTTCGCGAACTTCCGTCGCAGGAACGACTCGGTGCTCTCCGTGGGCCGGTGGTACATCCACGACAGCAGGCCGAGCGCGAACATGTTCTTGCTGCGCTCCGCCTCCTTGCGGGAGAGGCCGAAATCCTTGAGCGCCTCGATCGTCAGCGTCGTCAGCGGCACCGGGTGCACGTTGTACGCCGCCAGGGAGCCGTCCTCGAGGGGGTTGGTCTCGTAACCGACCTTGGCCATGGGGCGCTTGGTGAACTCGTCGGTGTTGACGATGATCTCCGCGCCGTGCGGGACGTCCCCCAGGTTGGCCTTCAGGGCGGCCGGGTTCATGGCCACCAGGACGTTGGGGGCGTCACCGGGCGTGAGGATGTCGTGGTCCGCGAAGTGCAGCTGGAACGACGAGACGCCCGGGAGCGTGCCGGCCGGTGCGCGGATCTCGGCGGGGAAGTTGGGCAGCGTCGAGAGGTCGTTGCCGAACGACGCGGTCTCGGAGGTGAAACGGTCTCCTGTGAGCTGCATTCCGTCACCGGAGTCACCCGCGAAGCGGATGATCACCCGGTCGAGCCGGCGGACCTCCTTGGCGCCTGCGGGGGGCTCGGCCCCGGTCGCGGTCTGGCCGCGCTGATCGGCGGAATCGGCCTGCTCGGCCGGGCTGCTGACCTGGCTGGTCACTGCTTCGGACCTCCCTCATGGCGGCGCCGCGCACTCGGTGGCGCCGACCGGCGTTCCCCTGGCCATCGTACGTGGGCAAGGGTGGCCTTCACGGGAGGGATCAGCGGATGAACCGCAGGAAGTGCCTGTGGTATGCCCTGCTTGTCATGGTTTAGCAGGCCCCCGGGGCCGCCTTTTGAAGGCGTCCGCCCGTCAGGGGCCTGCTCGTCCCACGCGCCCGGGCCGCCGGCCGGGCTCGCCGTGGCCGGCCGCCGGTCAGGCGGTGGCCCGTCGGGGACCCGTCAGGACCGCAGGTAGGTCAGGACCGCGAGCACCCGCCGGTGGTCGCCCTCGCTCGGCGACAGGCCCAGCTTCAGGAAGATGTTGCTGACGTGCTTCTCCACCGCCCCGTCGCTGACCACCAGCTGCTTGGCGATGGCGGAATTCGTCCGTCCCTCGGCCATCAGACCGAGGACCTCACGCTCGCGCGGGGTCAGCCCGGCCAGCACGTCCTGCTTGCGGCTGCGGCCCAGCAGCTGGGCGACGACCTCGGGGTCCAGCGCGGTGCCGCCGCCGGCCACCCGGACCACCGCGTCCGCGAACTCGCGCACGTCGGCGACCCGGTCCTTCAGCAGATAGCCCACGCCCCGGCTGCTGCCGGCCAGCAGCTCCGTCGCGTACTGCTCCTCCACGTACTGCGAGAGCACCAGCACGCCCAGCTCGGGGTGGTCGCGGCGCAGCCGCACGGCCGCCCGTACGCCCTCGTCGGTGTGGGTCGGGGGCATGCGCACGTCGGCGACCACGACGTCCGGCAGGGCGTTCTCGTCGGCGAGCTCCCTGATGGACTTCAGCAGCGCCTCCGCGTCGCCCACGCCCGCCACGACCTCGTGCCCGCGGTCGGTCAGCAGCCGGGTCAGGCCCTCCCGGAGCAGGACCGAGTCCTCGGCGATGACCACCCGTACGCTGTCCTTCACGATCACGATCCACGGCCCCCTGGCGACGCTGGCTTGGCCCGCGCGCGGCGCGCGGGCGGTCCCAGCATCGCAGCATCCGGCCCCGGAACGGTGCGCTCCGGGGCCGAAGGGGTAGGTGGTGCCGCAGGTGGTGAGGGTCAGCCGCGCCAGGGCAGCTCCGCCGTCACGGTGGTCGGGCCGCCCGCCGGGGAGTCGACGAGCAGCAGGCCGTCGACCGCGTCCAGCCGCTCCGCCAGACCGGCCAGCCCGCTGCCGGAGACCGTCGAGGCGCCGCCGGCGCCGTCGTCCCACACCTGGAGCATCAGCCGGTCCGCCGAGCGCCACACGTCCACGCGGGCGGCCCGGGCACCGCTGTGCTTGCTGATGTTGCGCAGGAGCTCGGAGACGGTGAAGTAGGCGATGCCCTCGATCGCGGGCGCCGGCCGGGCCGGCAGGTCCACCTCGGCCCGTACCGGCACCGTGCAGCGCGCGGCCAGGGCCGACAGGGCCGGGCCGAGACCGCGGTCGGTCAGGATCGCCGGGTGGATGCCGCGGGCCAGGTCGCGCAGCTCCTTCAGGGCGAGCTTCACCTCGCCGTGCGCCTCGTCGACCATCTTCGCCGCCGCCTCCGGGTCCTGGAGCAGCTTCTCCTTCGCCAGACCGAGGTCCACGGCCAGGGCCGACAGCCGGGCCTGGGCGCCGTCGTGCAGCTCGCGCTCGATGCGCCGCAGGTCGGCGGCGGCGGTGTCCACGACCACCCCGCGGTCCTCCTCCAGCTCCCACACCCGGGTCGTCAGCCGCGAGGGCCCCAGCAGCCCCGTCACCAGCAGCCGGTCCACCTGGGTGGCGCCGCGGATCAGCCACGGGGTGACGAGCACCAGGGCCAGGCCGACGGCGCTGGTGACACCGATCTCGAAGGGGTTGTCCAGGTACAGGGCCCGGCCGCTGTCGTCGCCGAACACCTGCAGCCCCGGCTGGTCGGTGTACGCCGGCAGCGTCCACTGCCACGCCGGGTACAGGAACAGCGTCCAGCTCAGCGACGCCGCCACCACCGCCAGCGTGAAGCCGAAGATCGCCCACGGCAGGTACAGCACCCCGTAGAGCAGGTGCCGCCAGGACGTGCCGTCCTTCAGCAGCGCCGCCACCCAGCCCATCAGGCCGCCGCCCCCCTTGGTCCCGGGCCGGCGCCGGGGCCGTACGGGCGCCGGGGAGGCGACGTCCAGGCGCAGCAGCCCCCGGGCCCGCAGCCGCTCGAACGCGCCCAGCCCGCGCGCCCCGGCGAGCGTGCCCGCCAGCACCGGCACTCCCAGGAAGGTGATCAGCAGGCCGACGCCGAGGGTGGTCAGCGTGACGGCGTACGAGAACATGACCACCGCCACGGGCAGGCCCGTCAGGAGGTACAGGAACTCGCGCCAGGTGCGGCCCTCCACAGGCGCGCGCAGCGCGGCGGGCACCCGGTGGGGCCGGGACGCCGTCGCCGGCGCGTGGGGTGTTCCGTAGTCGATGGCCATGTCCTCGTCCTCGTCCGTCCTCGTCGTCCGCTCCGCGGTGCCTGCCCGCCCGGTGTCTTCCGGCTCCCTTCAAGGCTCCTCCGCGAAGGGGGCCCGGACCATGCGGCGGGTCGGTGTCCTGGGGGTGGGGCTGTCCCCACCCCCAGGGGGCGGCGGGCCGTCAGCCGGCCGTACGGTCCCGCCACGGCAGCTCCGCCGTGACGACGGTGGGACCGCCGGCGGGGGAGTCGACGACGAATACCCCGTCCACCGAGCCCAGCCGCTCCGCCAGCCCGGCCAGGCCGCTGCCGGCGCCGGTCGTGGCGCCGCCCTGACCGTCGTCGCGGACCTGGAGCATCAGCCGGTCCCCCCGCCGCCACAGCTCCACGCCGGCACTCCGGGCACGGCTGTGCTTGCTGATGTTCTGCAGGAGCTCGGAGACGGTGAAGTAGGCGATGCCCTCGATCGCGGGCGCCGGGCGGGCCGGCAGGTCCACGGCCACCTTCACCGGGACCGTGCAGCGGCCCGCCAGCGACGACAGGGCAGCGTCCAGACCGCGGTCGGTCAGGATCGCCGGATGGATGCCGCGGGCCAGGTCGCGCAGCTCCTGGAGGGCCAGCTTCACCTCGCCGTGCGCCTCGTCGACCATCTTGGCCGCCGTCTCCGGGTCCTCCAGCAGCTTCTCCTTCGCCAGGCCGAGCCCCATCGCCAGGGCGACGAGCCGGGCCTGGGCGCCGTCGTGCAGGTCACGCTCGATGCGCCGCAGGTCCGCGGCGGCGGTGTCCACGACCACCCCGCGGTCCTGCTCCAGCTCCGCGATGCGCCGCTCCAGCTCGCTCGACGGCGACAGCAGCCCGCGCACCATCGCCCGGTCCAGGTTCGTCAGACCCCGCGCGAGATGGCCCAGAACCGGCCATGCGACGAACAGCGCGACCAGGGTGATGGCGAACGTGAGAACACCCCATGGCAAACGGATGAACGAATACAGCGTGCTGCGCCACGCCACCGGGTCCTTCAGCGTCGTCCACAGCCAGCCGAAGAACCCCCCGTTGCCGCCCCTGCGCCGCAGGTCGCGCGGGAGCTGGCTGGGCTCGTCGATCCGTACGCCCAGCAGCGTGCGCGCCCGCTTGCGCTCCATCCGGCCCATCAGCCGCGCGCCCATCAGGCCGACCGCCAGCAGCGGCAGCCCCACGACCGTGATCGACAGCACCGCGCCCGCATACAGCCAGGTGGAGACGTAGACGAAGCCGATCAGCGCCTCCGGCAGATTGAGCAGGAGGTGCGCGATCTCCTTCCAGGTCCAGGAGCGGAAGGCGAAGTGGACGGGAGGCAGCCGGTCCTCGTCCTGGGGGCCGGCTTCGCGGGCGATCCGGCTGGTCGCGATATGGGCGGTCATATCGCAAGCCTGCCCCGGGCGGGCGGGCCACCGCCATGGGGGTCATGGGTGCGGCCCGGTGGGGATAACCCCACCTCCGGCCGGACAGCGCTGCTCACCCCGGCCGTGGCAGGGCCTAGACTCGCGTGCGTACAGATCGTCGAACAAACAGGACAGGGAGCGAGGGGCGGACGTGCCGGAGGCGACCGTGCGCACCAGGAGCGCCGATGTCCAGCTCGCGGCGGACTACTTCCACAGCTATACGGTGGTAGGGCTGATCGCCGTGGTCGGCGTGCTCTTCGTCGCCGTGGCCTTCGGCGCCTCACGGCTGCTGCGGCCGGTGGTGCCGACGCCCGAGAAGCTGCTCACGTACGAGTGCGGGGTCGACCCCGTCGGCGAGGGCTGGGCGCACACACAGGTGCGGTATTACGTCTATGCCTTCCTGTACGTGATCTTCGCGGTGGACTCGATCTTCCTGTTCCCGTGGGCGACGGTGTTCGCCGCCCCCGGCTACGGCGGAACGACGCTGGTGGAGATGTTCATCTTCCTCGGCTTCCTCGCCGTGGGCCTGTTGTACGCATGGAAGAAGGGCGTCCTCGAATGGACGTGACACCCGCCGTGGACCTGCCGGAGCCGCGCCGCCTCGGCCCGCTGGCGCGCCTCGCCCCCGAGCCGATGAAGGTCGTGCTGAACTGGGGCCGCCGCTACAGCCTGTGGGTCTTCAACTTCGGGCTCGCCTGCTGCGCGATCGAGTTCATCGCGGCCTCCATGGCCCGCCACGACTTCATCCGCCTCGGCGTCATCCCCTTCGCGCCGGGCCCCCGCCAGGCCGACCTCATGATCGTCTCCGGCACCGTGACGGACAAGATGGCCCCGGCCGTCAAGCGGCTCTACGAGCAGATGCCCGAGCCGAAGTACGTCATCTCCTTCGGCGCCTGCTCGAACTGCGGCGGGCCCTACTGGGACTCGTACTCCGTGACCAAGGGCGTCGACCAGATCATCCCGGTGGACGTGTACGTACCGGGCTGCCCGCCGCGGCCCGAGGCGTTGCTGCAGGGAATCATCAAGCTTCAGGAGAAGATCGCGCGGGAGTCGCTGGCCGAGCGGTACTCGCCGCCCTCGGCGGCGGCCCTGCGCAGCGGCCTGGTGACGCCACCCCCGGCGCCGCCTTCGCAGGAGACGGACCGATGAGCGAGCCGACCGAGCCGACCGCGCCGATCGAGCCCGGCGCGACGGAGGCCCCCGCCCCGGAGCCGGCCGTGGGCTGGCTGCCCGGCGCGGCCGCGGAGCTGTTCGGCGAGGGCGCGACCGCCGAGGAGGCGTACGGCCTGCTCACGGTCGACGTCCCCGCCGCGTCCTGGATCACCGCGCTCGAGACCGCCCGCGACCGGCTCGGCTGCACCTTCTTCGACTGGCTCAGCGCCGTCGACGAGCCCGGTACGGGCTTCCGCGTGAGCGCGCACGTCGCGGCCCTGCCGGCCGGCGGCGAGGGCACGCGCCGCCTCCTCCTGCGCACGACGGTGCCGCACGAGGCCCCGGCGCTGCCCACGGCCGTGGGCGTCTACGCCGGCGCGGCGTGGCACGAGCGCGAGACGCACGAGATGTTCGGCGTCGACTTCACCGGCCACCCCCACCTGGTGCCGCTGCTGCTGCCCGAGGGCTTCGAGGGCCACCCGCTGCGCAAGGACTTCGTCCTCGCGGCACGCGTGGCCAAGGCGTGGCCCGGCGCGAAGGAACCGGGCGAATCGGCGGAAGGCGGCCCGAAGCGCCGCCAGATGCTCCCCCCCGGCGTCCCCGACCCCAACGAATGGGGCCCCCTCAAGGGCCAACTCCCCCCGGCCCCCGCCCGCCCGACCCGCACCCCCCGCGCGGCGGGCGCCGCAGGCGCGGCAGAGCGCCCGGTACGCCGCGCCCGCAGCGCGGGCGAGGCGGAGGGCGCGGCTGCGGCGCCGCGGCGTGCGCGGTCGGTGAGCGAGGGCTCGGCGAGCCAGCAGGCGGAGGGTGCGGCTGCGGTGCCGCGGCGTGCGCGGTCGGTGAGTGAGGGTTCGGCGAGTCAGCAGGCGGAGGGTGCTGCGCCTGCTGCGCGGCGTACGCGCTCTGCGGGTGAGGGCTCGGCGAGTCAGCAGGCGGCGGAGGGTGCTGCGCCTGCTGCGCGGCGTACCCGCTCTGCGGCTGAGGGCTCGGCGAGTCAGCAGGGCACTGCAGGGCCTGAGCCCACGGGCTCCCGCCCGGCTCCCCGCTCTGCCGACGCCCCCTGGCACCACGCCGTCCCGGCCTTCGACGAACCGCCCACGAAGCCCGAACCGGAGACCGAACCCCAGCCCGCGAAGCCGGCCACAGACACCCCCCAGCCCGAGACCGAGCCCGCTCCTGCCCGCCGCGACGGCGATCAGCCGACCCGGCGCAGCCCGGCGGCGCCGAGCTCCCCGGCGGACCCCGAGGCCCCGGCGGCACCGGCGGCACCGGCGGTGCCCGAGGTCCCGGCCCCGGCTGCGGACGAGGTCGAGCCCGCTCCTTCCCGCCGCGACGGCGATCAGCCCACGCGGCGCAGCCCGGCGGTGCCAAGCTCACCGTCCCCCGAGGCCCCGGCCGAACCGGCCGCCCCGGCCGCCCCGCGCACCGGCGAAAGCCCCGCCGCAGGCGAACCCGGTACTGCCGCCGCCGAAGGCGGCGATGGCGAGCCCCAGACCGACACGAACCCCGCCGGAGGCGAGCCCGCATGAGCAGCAGCGACACTCTCGACGTCGTCCTGCGACTCCTGGCCGTGTTCGCCGTCTTCCTCGTGCTGCCGCTCGTGATCGGACAGACCGAGCACAAGGTGATGGCCCACATGCAGGGCCGCCTCGGCCCGATGTACGCCGGTGGGTTCCACGGATGGGCGCAGCTCGTCGCGGACGGTGTGAAGTTCGCGCAGAAGGAAGACATCGTGCCCGCGGGCGCGGACCGTAAGATCTTCCAGCTCGCGCCCGCCGTGGCGCTGCTGCCGTACCTGCTCGTCCTCGTGGCGATCCCGGTCGGGCCCGGCAACGCCGTCGGCCAGTTCATCGACGCCGGCATCTTCTTCGTCCTCGCCGTCATGGGCGTCGGCGTACTCGGCTCGCTGATGGCCGGCTGGGCGTCGGCGAACAAGTTCTCCCTCCTCGGCGGTCTGCGGACCGCCGCCCAGCTGATGGCCTACGAGCTGCCGATGCTGCTCGCGGCGGCCTCCGTCGCCATGGCGGCGGGCACGGTGTCGCTGCCGGGCATCGTCGACGCCTTCCACTGGTGGTGGGTGCCGTGGCAGATCGTCGGCGGGGTCGTCTTCTTCACCGCCGGGCTCGCCGAGCTGCAGCGGCCGCCGTTCGACATGCCGGTCGCCGACTCGGAGATCATCTTCGGTGCGTACACCGAGTACACCGGCCTGCGCTTCGCGATGTTCCTGCTCGCCGAGTACGCGGGCATCGTGGTGCTGTGCGGCCTGACGACGGTGCTGTTCCTCGGCGGCTGGCACGGCCCGTTCGGGGCCGAGGGGCTCGGCTGGCTGTGGACGCTGCTCAAGACGGCGGTCCTGGCCTTCGTCGTCATCTGGCTGCGCGTGACGTATCCGCGTCTGCGCGAGGACCAGCTGCAGAAGCTGGCCTGGACCGTCCTCATTCCGCTCGCCCTCGCGCAGATCGCGCTGACCGGCGTCGTCAAGGTGGTGACCCAGTAATGCCCATTCCCGGCTCCGGCCTGGCCAAGGGCCTGGCCGTCACCCTCCGCACGATGACCCGCCGGTCGGTCACCGCGCAGTATCCGGACGTCCAGCCCGAGCTGCCGCCCCGCACCCGGGGCGTCATCGGGCTGTTCGAGGAGAACTGCACGGTGTGCATGCTGTGCGCCCGCGAGTGCCCCGACTGGTGCATCTACATCGACTCCCACAAGGAGACGGTGCCCGCCGCCACCCCGGGCGGCCGTGAGCGCAGCCGTAACGTCCTCGACCGCTTCGCGATCGATTTCGCGCTGTGCATGTACTGCGGCATCTGCATCGAGGTGTGCCCCTTCGACGCGCTGTTCTGGTCGCCGGAGTTCGAGTACGCCGAGACCGACATCCACGATCTCACCCACGAGCGGGACAAGCTCCGCGAGTGGATGTGGACCGTGCCCGAGCCGCCCGCGCTCGACGCGGCGGCCGAGGAGCCGAAGGAGATCGCGGCGGCCCGTAAGACGGCCGAGAAACTGGCCGCACAACAAGCACAGGCAGAGGCAGAGGCCCAGGCCCAGACCCAGGAGAAGGAGGGAGAGGCATGACCGGCACGGCCACCGCGCTCGCCGCGGACGCGCACGGCTTCCTTTCCCCGACGGGCGTGGAGATCGCCTTCCTGCTGGTCGGCATCGTCACCCTCGGCGCGGCGGTCATCACCGTCACCACCAAGCAGCTGGTGCACGCCGCCCTCTGGCTGGTGGTGGCGCTCGGCGGGCTCGCCGTGGAGTACCTGCTGCTGACGGCGGAGTTCATCGCCTGGGTACAGGTGCTGATCTACGTCGGCTCGGTCGTGGTCCTCCTCCTCTTCGGGCTCATGCTCACCAAGGCCCCCATCGGCCGCTCCCCGGACGCCGACTCGGCCAACCGGTGGCCCGCCCTCGGCGTGGCCGTCGCGGCCGCCGCCGCCCTCGTCTGGGTGGTCGTGGACGCCTTCCGCGCGACCTGGATCGGCCTCGACGGCGCGCCGCAGGGCACCACCAAGGTCTCCGGAGAGATCCTCTTCCGGCACTGGGTGCTGCCGTTCGAGGCCCTGTCCGTACTGCTGCTCGCCGCGCTCGTCGGCGCGATCGTCCTCTCCCGCAGGAAGAACGAGGAGCGCTGATGCATCTCGTCTACCCGGCCGTCCTCGCCGCCCTCCTCTTCTGCGTGGGCCTGTACGGCGTACTGGCCCGGCGCAACGCGATCCTCGTCCTGATGTCCGTCGAGCTGATGCTCAACGCCGTCAACCTCAACCTCGTCGCCTTCGACGTATGGCTGCGCGACGAGCTGCACGCGGGCCAGGCGCTCACCCTCTTCACCATCGCCATCGCCGCCGCCGAGATCGGCATCGGCCTGGCGATCGTCCTGCTCGTGTACCGCAACCGCGGCACCGCGGACGTCGACCGTCTCCGCGACCTCGGCGAGGACGCCCCCGAACCCGGAACCGAACGCGCAGACCGCGAGGAGAAGGCCGAGGCCGCCGCGTGAGCACCACGACCACCGCCGTTCTCGTCCCCCTGCTGCCCTTCCTCGGTGCCCTCGCCGGCCTGCTGCTCGGCCGCCGCGCGCCCGGGTTCGTCCGGCCCCTGGCCGTGCTCCCGACGCTCGCCTCCGCCGTCCTCGCGGCCGTCGTCGCCTGGCGGCAGGGCGGCGGCACCGGCGAGGCGGCCCTGGACGCCGCCATGCGGCTCACCCCCACCGGGTCCGTGCCGATCGACCTCGCCCTGCACCTCGACGGCTTCGCCGTCCTGGTCGCCGTGCTCGTCGGCGCGGTCGCGACCTGTGTGCAGCTGTACTCGACCGCCTACCTGCGCGACGACCCCCGCTACCCCTCCTACGCGGCCCTCGTCTCCCTCTTCACCTCCGCGATGCTGCTCGTCGTCTACTCCGGCGACCTGATGGTGCTGCTGGTCGGCTGGGAGATCATGGGCATCTGCTCGTACTTCCTCGTCGGCCACTACTGGGAGACCGAGGCCGCACGGGCCGCCTCCCTGAAGGCATTCCTGGTCACCAAGCTCGGCGACGTCCCCTTCCTGATCGGCATCTTCGCGCTGGCCGCCGACGCCGGAACGTTCCGCGTCAACGGCATCCTCACCGCCGCCGTCTCCGGCGGCATCGAGCACCCCACCCTCGTCGCGCTGCTGCTGCTCGCCGGAGTCGCCGGCAAGTCCGCGCAGTTCCCGCTGCACACCTGGCTGCCCGACGCGATGGCCGGCCCCACCCCGGTGTCCGCGCTGATCCACGCCGCGACGATGGTCGCGGCCGGCGTCTACTTCATCGCCCGGCTCCTCCCCGTCTTCACCGCCTCGGCGGCGGCACTGGTCGTGCTCGCCGTCATGGCCGCCGTCACCATGGTCGGCTCGGCGCTCGCCGCCCTCGCCCAGGACGACATCAAGCGCGTCCTCGCCTACTCCACCGTCGGCCAGCTCGGCTACATGACCGGCGCCCTGGCCGTCGGCGACCGCGGTGCCGCCGTCTTCCACCTCATCTCGCACGGCGCGTTCAAGGCGCTCCTCTTCCTCGGGGCAGGCGTGATCATCCACGCCGCCGGCACCAACTCGCTCGCCGCGATGGCCCGCATGAACGGCCTCGCCAGGCGCATCCCCGACGCCTACTGGACGATGACCGTCGCCCTGCTCGCGCTCGCCGCGATCCCCCCGTTCAGCGGCTTCTTCTCCAAGGAAGCCGTCCTCGGCGCCGCCGAGCACGCCGCCACCGGCGACGGGCCCGGCATCCCCGGCGCGGCGGGCTGGACCGTGCTGATCGCCGGCCTGGTCACCGCCCTCCTCACCGCCGGCTACGCCACCCGCCTGTGGTTGCTCGCCTTCCACGGCAAGGGCACCGAGGCCGCCGACCACGGCAGGGAGCCCCTGGCCATGAACGCCGTGCTGTGGGTCCTCTTCCTGCCCACCATCGCCCTGGGCCTGGCCGCCTGGAAGCTGCCCGACTGGTTCGACGGCGGCTCCCTGACCCCCACGCTCACCACCTCCGTCCTCTCCACCGGCTGTGCGCTCGCCGGCGTGATCGTCATGTACGCGGCCTGGCGCCGCGCCGAAGCGCTCACCGCCCGCACCCCCCTCGGCGCCGTCGCCGCCGACCCCGGGCGCGCCCCGTACATCTCCGAGGAAGAGACCATCGCCTCCCACGAGGCCGCCTACGGCACCATCGCGGGAGCCCCCGACCCCGCCGACCCCGGCAGGCTCCTCCTCGGCCCCCTGCACCGGCACGCCGTCACCGGCTTCCGGCTCGACGCCGTGTACTCCGCGCTCTTCGTCCGGCCCGTGCGCGGCGCCGCCCGGCTCGCCCGCTTCCTCGACCGCGAGGTCGTCGAGGCGTACGTGCGCGGCGCGGGCACCGCCCCCCGCCTGCTCGGCGCGGCCGTCCGCCGCGCCCAGACCGGCAATGTGCAGACCTACCTCAGCGCCCTGCTCGCCGGCTCCGTCGTCCTGGCCGTCGCCGCCGTTCTCGTAGCCACCGGAGCCTGACCATGAGTCACACCGTCATGCAGATCCTCCTCGCTGCGATCGTCGTCGTCCCCCTCGTCGGAGCCGTCGCCGCCCTGCTCCCGGCCCCGCCCGGCCTCAAGGGCAAAAGCCCCGAGCAGGCCGTACTGCGCCACGGCGTCACCGTCACAGGCGCCGTGCTCGCGCTGTCCATCGCCCTCGCCGCCGGCTTCGACCACGACCGCCCGGCACGCATGCAGGCGACCACCGACATCAGCTGGATCCCGGCCCTGGGCATCCGGATCCACCTCGGCGTGGACGGCGTCTCGCTCCCCCTCCTCGTCCTGACCGCGCTGCTGACCTTCCTCTGCGCGCTGTACAGCTACTTCAAGATGCCCACGGGCCCGTCCCCCAGGGCATTCGTCGCGCTGCTCCTCGTCCTCGAGGCCGGCACCCTCGCGACCTTCGCCGTCCTCGACCTGATGCTGTTCTTCCTCGCGTTCGAGATGGTGCTCATCCCGATGTACTTCCTCATCGCCCGCTGGGGCGGCGAGGGCAGGGAACGCGCGGCGTGGCGGTTCATCCTCTACACCCTGCTCGGCTCCGTCGTGATGCTGCTCGGCCTCCTCCTCATCGGCATCAAGGGCGGCACCTTCGACATGGTGGCACTCGCCACTGACAACGGCGCCGGGCTCAGCCACACCACGCAGGTCATCGCGGTTCTCGCCATCGGCGCCGGGCTCGCCGTCAAGGCCCCGATGTGGCCCCTGCACAGCTGGCTGCCCGACGCCCACACCGCCGCCCCCACGGTCGGCTCGGTGCTCCTGGCGGGCGTGCTGCTGAAGATGGGCACGTACGGCTTCGTCCGCATCGTCCTGCCCATCACCCCCGAAGGCGCCCACACCTTCGCGCCCTACCTGGCCGCCTTCGCGGCCGTCGGCATCGTCTACGGCTCCCTGGTCTGCCTCGCGCTGGCCCGTTCCGGCGCCAAGGGCGACCTCAAGCGGCTCATCGCCTACTCCTCCGTCGGCCACATGGGCTTCGTGCTGCTCGGCATCGCGACGCTGACCCCCACCGGCGTGAACGGCGCGCTGTTCGCCAACATCGCCCACGGCCTGATCACCGGCCTCCTCTTCTTCCTCGTCGGTGCCATCAAGGACCGCTACGGCACCAGCGACCTCGACAGCCTCTCCGGCGCCACCGGTGCCGCGCTCTACGGCCGGGCCCCCCGCCTGGGCGGCCTCCTGGCCTTCGGCGCCGTGGCCTCTCTCGGACTGCCGGGACTGGCCGGGTTCTGGGGCGAGATGCTCGCGATGTTCGCGTCGTTCCGCCCCGCCGAGGGCCTCAGCCGCCCCGCCTTCCTCACCTTCATGGCCCTGGCCGGCCTCGGGACGCTGCTCACGGCGGCGTACATGCTGGTCGTCGTCCGCCGGGTGTGCATGGGCGGCGACGGGGACGGGGACGGTGTCACGCCCGCCACCGCCGCCACCGCGGGCAAACCGCTCGCCGACGTCCGCCCGTACGAGCTCGCCGCCTGGACCCCGCTCGTCGTCCTCACCGTTCTCGCCGGACTCTGGCCCGCGGCCCTCATCGGCCTCAGTGACCCGGCCGTTCAGCAGCTCCTCGCAGGAGGCAACTGATGGGCTCCATGGTCCAGTCCGTCGACTGGCTCGCCATCGCCCCGCCCACCGTCACGGCCGTCGTGGCCCTGGCGATCCTGGTGGCCGACCTCTTCCTCCCCGAGGGCCGCAAGCCCCTGCTGGGCTGGATCGCCATGGCCGGCCTCGTCCTGGCGGGTCTGTCCCTGCTGCCGTTGCTGGACGGCGACCGCTCGACCTTCTGCCTGACGGGCACGGACGCCGGCGACGCCTGCAGCTATACGGCGGACCACTTCACGCTCGTCATCCAGCTCCTGGTCCTCGGCGGCGCTCTGCTGACGGCGCTTCTGTCCGTCGGTGCGATCGCCGACTTCAAACTTCCCGCGGGCGAATTCTGGTTCCTGCTGCTGTCCTCCGCGGCCGGCGCCGCCCTGCTGCCCGCCTCCCGCGACCTCGCCACCCTCGTCGTGGCCCTGGAAGTGGCCTCGCTGCCCGCCTTCGCCCTCGTCGGCCTGCGGCGCGGCGACAGGCGCTCCTCCGAGGCGGCGCTGAAGTTCTTCCTCTCCTCGGTCACCGCGACCGCCGTCACCCTGCTCGGCGTCAGCTTCGTCTACGCGGCCACCGGCACCCTGCACCTCACCCAGGTCGCCGACGGCCTCACCCACGTCGACCCGCGCCTGGCCGTCCTCGCCAAGGCCGGCGTCGCCCTGACCCTGGTCGGCTTCGCCTTCAAGACCGCGGCCGCCCCCTTCCACTTCTGGGTGCCCGACACCTACGTGGGCGCACCCCTGCCGATCGCCGCCTACCTGTCGGTCATCGGCAAGGCCGTCGGCTTCACCGGCCTCATCCTGGTGACCGTCGTCGCCTTCCCCTCGTACTCCGCGGTGTGGGCCCCGGCCCTCGCCGTCCTCGCCGCGCTCACCATGACCGCAGGCAACGCCGCCGCGCTCCGCCAGCGCCCGGACCGCCGCCACAGCGCCGTCCGCCTGCTGGCCTGGTCCTCCGTCGGCCAGGCGGGCTACCTGCTCGTCCCCATCGCCGCCGCCGGCTACGCCGACGACCCCTCCCGCGCCATCGGCTCCACCGTGGCGTACGCCCTGATGTACGCCGCCGTGAACCTCGGCGCCTTCGCCGTCGCCGCCCTGGTCGCCCGCACGAGCCCGGCCCACCGCATCGCCGACTACCGCGGCCTGTACGCCCGCCACCCGCTGGCCGCCCTCGCCCTCGGCTTCTTCCTGCTCTGCCTCGCGGGCCTGCCGCCGGGGATCATCGGGCTCTTCGCCAAGGTCACCGTCTTCTCGGTGGCGGTCGACGCCGGGCTGGGCTGGCTGGCGGTCGTCATGGCCGTCAACGTCGTGATCGCCCTGTACTACTACCTCCAGTGGACGGCGGTGCTGTTCCGCGGCGCCGAGGAGCCGGGCCAGCCGGGCCAGCCGGGGGAGCCGGAGAAGCGGGGACGGCGCGTCCCCGCCCCGCTCACCGTGGCCATCACCCTGGCCGCCGTCCTGGGCGTGGCCCTCTCCGGTGCCCCCCAGCTGGTCCTGCGCTTCGCCTCGCAGGCGCTGCTGTAAGCGGCATCACCCGAATGGCGCGGCCCCCGGCACAGTGCACAAGGGAACTAGCGGCCCTCGTCTGGCGTTGACCTGTTCGAAAGGTTCCACTGGTTCAAGGGTTCCCCTGCCGCACCATTTGGAGGGCGTACCGTGCACCGCCGGCACAACGGGCTCAGGACAGCAGTGCTCCTCGGGGGGCTGTCCGCGCTCATCATCGTCATCGGCAGCATGTTCGGGCGTACGGGCCTGATCGTCGCGGTCCTGGTGGCGCTCGGCACCAATGCCTACGCCTACTGGAACAGCGACAAGCTCGCTCTGCGGGCGATGCGCGCCCGGCCGGTCAGCGAGTTCGAGGCGCCCCAGCTCTACCGCATGGTCCGCGAGCTCTCCACGGCCGCCCGCCAGCCGATGCCCCGCCTCTACATCTCCCCGACGGAGGCCCCCAACGCCTTCGCCACCGGCCGCAATCCGCGCAACGCCGCCGTCTGCTGCACCGACGGCATCATGCGCCTCCTGGACGAGCGTGAACTGCGCGGCGTCATCGGCCATGAACTGAGCCACGTCTACAACCGCGACATCCTCATCTCCTCCGTCGCCGGCGCGCTCGCCTCGGTGGTGATGTTCCTGGTCAACTTCGCCTGGCTGATCCCCATCGGCCGCTCCGACGACGACGAGGGCCCCGGCATCCTCGGCATGATCATGGTGATGATCCTCGGGCCCGTCGCGGCATCCCTCATCCAGCTCGCCGTCAGCCGCTCCCGCGAGTACGAGGCGGACGCCTCCGGCGCCCGCATGACCGGCGACCCCCTCGCCCTCGCCTCCGCGCTGCGCAAGCTCGAGACCGGTACGCAGCGGCTGCCGCTGCCGCCCGAGCCACGGCTGGAGACGGCGAGCCACATGATGATCGCGAACCCGTTCCGTCCGGGGGAGGGCATGTCGAAGCTCTTCTCCACCCACCCGCCGATGCGCGAGCGCATCAGCCGCCTGGAGCAGATGGCCGGCCACCGCAACCCCTGACCGGCCGCACCGCCGACGGGCCTAGGTGGTGAGGGGCTGGCCGTTGTACTTGCCGCCCTGGCAGACCTTCTTGATCTTCGGCGACAGGACGCCGCCGGCGGGGTCGAGCGAGAAGTCGGGAAAGCCGCCGCCGTCGATGCACGTCCGCACGTCGGTGTCCGTGGGGGCGGCCGCGGCACGGCCGGCGCCCGGCGCGAGCGCCAGCACCGCGACGGCGACCAGCACACCGCCGGCCGTTCGGGGTCCACGCATGGGGGAGCTCCTCTTCGTCGTCCCGTGGAAGGGCTTGGCCCACCTTGACCACACGGGGCGGCATTCCGCGCGCTGTGCTGCGCCGTACGGGGAACGGAGCGGCTCAGCCCTCGCCGCGGATGGCCTGGACGCAGCGCGCCAGCAGGGCGCGCAGGCTCTCCTGCTCCTCCGCCGTGAACGCGTCGGCGAGGCGGCGCTCGATGCGTACGGCCTGCCGGTCGGCGAGCTCGACGGCCTGCTTGCCGGCGTCGGTCAGCCGGGTCTCCAGCATCTTCTGGTGCCACGGATGCGCCGACCGCTCGATGAGTCCGCGCCCTTCGAGGTTCTTGAGCACGGCCGTCATGGCCTGCGGGGTGACGAGACAGGCGCGGGCCAGCGCGGCCGCGGACATGCCCGGGTTCTGCGACAGGGCCAGCAGGGCCGCGTACTGGGCGACGGTCAGGCCGGCTTCCTTCACCGCGCCGCTCTTGGCGGACATCAGGGCGTGCTCGGCGCGCTTGATGTCCAGGCCGAGCCGGCTGTCAGGGGCCATGTCCATGGGGAGGACCCTACCGTCCGAACACACGTCGACCCCGGGCCGTCCGAGCACCACCTCGTGCGCTTCCCCGCGCGAGCCCATCGCGCCAAGTGCCACTGCTGTGCGCCTGTTCGACGTCTCGGCGGGCTGCGACCGTCGGACCAGGCGCGCCCCGCGCGGGGTGGCCGGGAGGCGGCGAGGAGGGAGGTGACAGCGATGGTGCTCCTCGACCTCCAGATCATGGAGACGGCAGGGGGCCACGAGGACCCGATGGCGTTCAGTGGCGACGGCAGCGGACTCAGCCTGCTGCTTTGCGACGAAGAACCACCGTGAGAGAGGCCGGGGGCATCCACGTGATGCTCCCGCCTTATGGAGCCTGCGCGGTCCGGCCGAACCCCCAGACGCCCCCTAGGTACTTCCTCAGGGTCCGCCACCTGCGAGAACGTGCAACCCGGTGTTGACGCACACGCGTCTCAGTAGCCGGAGCATCGGTCACGTGGAAGGCTGTACATCATGAGGTTCATCCTGAATATCATCTGGCTGGTCCTCTGTGGGCTCTGGATGGCGATCGGCTATGTCGTCGCGGGCGTCATCTGCTGCGTCCTGATCATCACCATTCCGTTCGGCATCGCGAGCTTCCGCATAGCCTCCTACGCCCTGTGGCCCTTCGGCCGGACGACGGTTGAACGGCGCGACGCCGGCGCGGGCTCCCTCATCGGCAATGTCATCTGGTTCGTCTTCGCGGGATGGTGGCTGGCGCTCGGCCACATCGTCACCGGCATCGCGCTGTGCGTGACCATCATCGGAATCCCGCTCGGCATCGCGAACTTCAAGCTGATCCCGGTCTCGCTGATGCCGCTCGGCCGTGAAATCGTCCCGACGGACCGGCCGTTCGCCACCCGCTGAGCGAGCGCGCGTACGCGCCGGCGACCCGGCGAAAGCGGCGAGGGCGCGCCCGGAGCGGTGGTGAACACCACTCCGGGCGCGCCCTTTCGGCATGCTGCGCGGGCCGTCCCGCCGCTGTTCAGCGGTAGTTGACGAACTGCAGCGCGAAGTCCAGGTCCTTGCCCTTGAGAAGGGCCTGGACGGCCTGGAGGTCGTCGCGGCTCTTCGAGGACACGCGGAGCTCGTCACCCTGGACCTGGGCCTTGACGCCCTTGGGGCCCTCGTCACGGATGATCTTGGCGACCTTCTTCGCGTTCTCCTGGGAGATGCCCTCCACGATCGTGGCGAAGAGCTTGTACTCCTTGCCGGAGGGCTGCGGCTCGCCGGCGTCCAGGGCCTTCAGGGAGATGCCGCGCTTGATCAGCTTGGACTGGAAGATGTCGAGAACCGCCTTGACCCGCTCCTCGGCGTTGGCGCGCATCTCGATCTTCTCGCCCGACCACTCGATCGAGGCGCCGACGCCCTTGAAGTCGTAGCGCTGCGAGATCTCCTTGGCGGCCTGGTTGAGGGCGTTGTCGACCTCCTGCCGCTCGACCTTCGAGACGATGTCGAAACTGGAGTCGGCCATATTGAGTTGGCTCCTCGTACGTAGATCCATCAGGGGGTGCGGCCGGTGGCCGCGCAGCCAGCCTAGTCACCCGGGGCGGGATCGAGGGGCTGTGAACCGAGTGGCGGACCACCCCAGGTCATCGGGTATGGTTTACGTCGTTGCCACGGAGCAGCTCGAAAGAGCGACCGAGACGACAACCCATGGCGGTGTGCCCGAGTGGCCAATGGGAGCGGACTGTAAATCCGTCGGCTTAGCCTACCCAGGTTCGAATCCTGGCGCCGCCACGGACTGAGGCCCCTGACCTGCGAAGGTCAGGGGCTTCTTTCGTCGTCGTTTCGTTGTCGCCCGCTAGCCCGCCGCGGCCTTGACGGCCTCCGCCACCGGCGTGCCGCCGCCGATCAGCTCCAGCGTGCGGCCCGCCGTGCCCGGCTCGTCCAGCACCGCCGCCAGCACCGCCGCCACGTCGTCCCGGGACACCTCGCCGTGGCCCGTGGAGCCGGCCGACAGCTCCACCAGGCCCGTACCGGGATCGTTCGTCAGACGGCCGGGGCGCAGAACCGTCCAGTCGAGGCCGGCCCGGGCGCGTACGTCGTCGTCCGCGGCGGCCTTCGCGCACAGGTAGGCGGCGAAGACCGGGTCCGTGCCCGGCGGGGGTTCGCGGTCGGCGCCCATGGACGAGACGATCACGAAGCGCCGCACCCCGGCGGCCTCCGCCGCGTCGGCGAAGAGGCCGGCCGCCGCCCGGTCGACGGTGTCCTTGCGCTCGATGCCGCTGCCCGGGCCCGCCCCGGCCGCGAACACGGCGGCGTCGGCTCCCTCCAGGTGCCGGGCGACGTCCTCCACGGATGCCGACTCCAGGTCGGCCACGACCGGCTCGGCGCCCGCCGCCAGCAGGTCTCCCGCCTGTTCAGGGCGGCGGACGATGCCCGCCACCTCGTCACCGCGCCCGGCGAGCAGCCGCTCCAGCCGCAGCGCGATCTGACCATGTCCTCCAGCGATGACAATGCGCATGATCCGACCGTACGCCGGAGGTCACCGCTCGGGATCCCCGCCGCGCGGCGACTGGCGGGGCAGGTCCAGCGCCACCGTGGCCCGGTCGTCGGCCTGGACGTCGCCGTACTCCCGTACCGCGCTGGTCCGGGCCACCACCCGCCCCCGGTGGACCACGAGCCGGCTGTAGCCGAGCGAGAGGACCCCCGCGATCCCGCCGCCCCGCACGGCCAGCAGCTCCGCCGGGAAGCCCGCCTCCACCCGTACCTCCGGAAGGCCCATCGCCGCCCGGGCCCGCCCGCTCACGGCCTCGTACGCCTGCTCCGGGCTGAGCTCGCCGTGCGAGGCCAGCAGGAAGGCGGCCTCCAGCGGGTCGCCGCGCCCCACCGGGTTGGCGGCGTCGCGCAGCGCGCCGCTGCCCGCCGCCACCCGCACGCCCGCCGCCCGCAGCAGCCGTACGGGGGCGCACCACGCGCCGTGGCCGCCGCCCAGCGCGCCGCAGTCGCCCTGCGGCAGGCAGATCACGGTCACGCCGGCCGCCGCGAGCTGCTGGCCCGCCCGTACGGCCTGGTCGTGCGGCAGGCGCGCCAGCCCTCCGCAGGGGCCGATGGAGACCCCGGGGCGCAGTCCGCCGGCCATGGCGGCGAGCCGGGCCAGGCGGGTGGGGTCGGCGCCGTCCGTGTGCAGGTCGACGGCGCAGCCGTGCTCGGCGGCGATCGCCAGCACGGTCTCGGCGTAGCCGGTCGGGTCCGGGTCGAGGTCCGGGCAGCCGCCGACGACCGTGGCGCCCATCTTGACCGCGTCCCGCAGCATCGCCAGGCCGTCGGCGCCGGCCACCCCGGTCAGCAGCCGCGGGACGGCCACCACGCTCAGCTCGGTGAGCCCGGCCAGCGCCCGCCCGGCCTGGAGCACGGCCTCCAGCGAGCGCAGCCCCTGGACGTCGCCGACGCGGACGTGGGAGCGCACGGCGGTGGCGCCGTGGCCCAGTTGCAGCAGGGCGGCCTCGGTCGTGCGGCGCTGGACGTCCTCGACGCCGAAGGTCAGCGGCCCGGCGTCGGCCGTGAGCGCGGTGTCGCAGTGGGCGTGGGGCTCGGCGGGCGCGGGGAGCAGGACGTAGCCGGTGAGGTCGACGCGCGGGCCGGGGGCGAGGCTGCCGGCCGTGCCGACGGCCTCCACGCGCCCGCCGCTCAGACGCACGTCCACCACCCGGCCGTCCGCCAGCCGGGCGCCGCACAGCACCAGGACGCCGTCGCCGGGCGTGGTGGCGGCGGCGTCGCCGTCGGGACTTCTCGCGGGCTGCGGCTGACTGTCGGGCATCGCGATCCTCCGGGTGGCCGGGGCGGGCATGATCACGCAGCGCTCCGAGCGTAGGCCGGGTACGAAGCCGGTTCGAGCAGGCGCCGAATAGTCGTACTGGTGTGGTTCTCGTGACCGATGGGGAGACAGGGCCGGCGGGCAGGGAGCGGGATCTCCGGATCGGGCGGCCCACCGGCCTGCGCAAGGGCCCCGGCGCCGGTGCGGGGAAGGCCCTCGTGGGGGCGGCCCGATACGGATTTCACCTTCGGCGGCAGACCGTGTAATGTCTTCCTCGCTCGCCCCAATAGCTCAGTCGGCAGAGCGTCTCCATGGTAAGGAGAAGGTCAACGGTTCGATTCCGTTTTGGGGCTCTGGTGTGTGAGGTTTCCCCGTCTTCGGACGGGGAAGCTCTCCCTCATCAAAGCGGTGTAGCTCAGTCGGTAGAGCAAGCGGCTCATAATCGCTGTGTCACCGGTTCAAGTCCGGTCACCGCTACACACAGTAGCCGATTGTGGGGTCGGTCCTCCGATCGGCTACTCTTTTCTGCGTTAATCCGTCCATTCCGTCAAGGAGCACTCACGTGGCTGCCACCGACGTCCGCCCGAAGATCACGCTGGCCTGCGTGGAGTGCAAGGAGCGGAACTACATCACCAAGAAGAACCGGCGCAACGACCCGGACCGTCTTGAGATGAAGAAGCACTGCCCTCGTTGCAACGCCCACACGGCGCACCGCGAGACCCGCTAAACGCGAACGTTCATGAGGCCGTCCCCAATTTCTGGGGGCGGCCTCATGGCGTATGTACCCACGGAATCCCAGTCCACTGCAGGAGGTGCCGAGCCCATGGCGCTCGACCAGTCCTTCGTCGGACGGACCTATCCGGCCACCGATCCCTATGAGGTCGGCCGGGAGAAGATCCGCGAATTCGCCGAGGCCGTCGGCGACGCCAATCCGGCGTACACCGACCCCGAGGCCGCCAGGGCGCTCGGACACCCCGATGTGATCGCTCCGCCGACGTTCGTCTTCGCGATCAGTTTCCAGGCCGCCGGGCTCGTCATCAGGGACCCGCAGCTGGGCCTGGACTACGACCGTGTGGTGCACGGCGAGCAGAAGTTCGCCTACACCCGCCCGGTCGGCGCGGGCGACCGGCTGACGGTCACCTCCACGATCGAGTCGATCAAGTCCCTGGCCGGCAACGACGTGCTGATGGTCCGTGGCGAGGTCCACGACGCCGACGACCAGCACGTGGTGACCGTCCACACGAAGCTGGTGGCGCGCGCCGCCGAGGAGGCGTGATGGCCGCCACGATCCCGTACGACGCGGTGGAGGTCGGCACCGAGCTGCCCGCCCAGTCCTTCCCCGTGACCCGTGCCACTCTCGTCCGCTACGCGGGTGCCTCCGGCGACTTCAATCCGATCCACTGGAACGAGAAGTTCGCCAAGGAGGTCGGGCTGCCGGACGTCATCGCGCACGGCATGTTCACCATGGCCGAGGCGATCCGCGTCGTCACCGACTGGGTCGGCGACCCGGCCGCCGTCATCGACTACGGGACGAAGTTCACCAAGCCCGTCGTCGTGCCGAACGACGACAAGGGCGCGACCATCGAGGTCAGCGCCAAGGTCGCCGCCAAGCTCGACGACGAGGCCCGTACGGTCCGCGTGGACCTGGTGGCCATGAGCGACGGCCAGAAGGTGCTGGGCATGGCCCGCGCCGTGGTCAAGCTCGCCTGAGCAGCAGACCCAGGTAAGGGGCGCCCGCAAAAGCGGGCGCCCCTTACCCATTGACTCCTTAGTGAGTGACCACTAACTTACTGCCCATGCCCAGGATGACCGCCGAAGAGCGCCGCGAGAGCATCATCCGCGCCGCGATGACCGAATTCGCGCGCGGGGGCTACCACGGCACCTCCACCGAGGCGATCGCCCGCCGCGTCGGGGTCTCCCAGCCGTACCTCTTCCGGCTCTTCCCCGGCAAGCAGGCGATCTTCCTGGCCGCGGCCAACCGCTGCCTGGAGGAGACCCGGCTGCTCTTCGAGGAGGCGCGCAAGGACGCCGCGTCGCCCGAGGAGGCCCATCGCCTGATGGCGGAGGCCTACCTGGCGGACACCGACCCCGACCAGCTGCTGTTCCAGATGCAGATCTATGTCGCGGTCGCCTCCGCCGAGGCCGCGGGGGACCACGAGTTCGGCCGCACGATCAGGGAGATCTGGCTGGAGTTCTGGGACTCCGTCCACCTTGCCCTCGGGGCGGACCAGAAGGAGACCACCGAGTTCTGGGCCTACGGGATGCTCATCAACACCCTGCTGGCCCTGGGCTTCCCGGGGGATCACCGCGTCTGGGCCGGCTTCCCCCTCGCCAAACCCCGCTAGACCGACAACGGGGGCATCTGGGCATCGGCACGCCCCAGAAAATTAGTAAGCAATAACTAACAAACAAACCAACCAGGGGGGAAGTAAGTGCAGCACCACCCACCCACATCCCGCTCGGGCGCCATCTGGGCCCTGATCATCACCAGCGCCGCCGGCTTCATGGCGGCTCTGGACAACCTCGTCGTCACCACCGCCCTGCCCTCCCTCCGCGCGGACCTCGGCGGAGGGCTGGAGGAGCTCGAGTGGACGGTGAACGCCTACACCCTCACCTTCGCCGTCCTGCTGATGCTCGGCGCGGCGCTGGGCGACCGGTTCGGCCGCCGCAGGCTCTTCCTCGTCGGCCTCGCGATATTCACCGCCGCCTCGGCCGCGGCCGCGGCGGCACCCGGCATCGACAGCCTCATCGCCGCCCGCGCCGTCCAGGGCGCGGGAGCGGCGATCATGATGCCGCTGACCCTCACCCTCCTCACGGCCGCCGTCCCCGCCGAACGACGCGGCATGGCCTACGGCATCTGGGGCGCGGTCAACGGCCTCGCCGTCGCCTGCGGCCCCCTCGTCGGCGGCGGCCTGACCGAGTACGTCTCCTGGCACTGGATCTTCTGGCTGAACGTCCCGCTCGGCCTGGTCCTCCTGCCGCTCGCCCGCTTCCGCCTGAACGAGTCGTACGCCCCGGGCGCCCGCCTCGACCTCCCCGGCACACTCCTCGTCAGCGGCGGCCTCTTCGGCATCGTCTACGCCCTGGTCAAGACCCCGGCAGACGGCTGGACCAGCGCCCCGGTCCTCACCGGCCTGCTGGCCGGAACCGCGCTTCTGGGCTGGTTCGTCCACCACGGCAAGCACCACAAGGCCCCCATGCTCCCCATGCGCCTCTTCCGCAACCGGGCCTTCAGCGCGATCAACGCCGCGAGCCTCCTGATGTTCCTGGGCATGTTCGGCTCGATCTTCCTGCTCAGCCAGTTCCTCCAGAACGTGAACGGCTACTCGCCCACGGAGGCGGGCCTGCGCATGCTGCCCTGGACGGGCATGCCGATGATCGTCGCGCCGCTCGCCGGCTACCTCTCCGACCGTGTCGGAGGCCGCCCCGTGGTCACCGCCGGGCTGGCGCTCCAGGCCCTCGGCCTGGCCTGCTTCGCCGTCGTGATCGAGGCCGACCTCTCCTACGCGGCCCAGCTCCCCGCCCTGATCCTCAGCGGCATCGGCATGGCCCTGTACTTCGCGCCCGCCGCGAACCTGGTGATGTCCAGCGTCCGCCCCGCCGAGCAGGGCATCGCCTCCGGCGCCAACAACGCCCTGCGCGAAGTGGGCGGCGCCCTGGGCGTGGCCGTCATGGCCTCCGTCTTCTCCGCGCAGGGCGGCTACGAGTCCGCCGCGAGCTTCACGGACGGCATACGCCCGGCCCTGTGGGCAGGAGCGGCGGCGGTGGCCCTGGCGGCGGCAGCGGCGGCACTGCTCCCGACAGGGAAGCAACGCGAGCCGCAAACGGACCGCATCCCGGCCAGGGTCTGAGAACGAACGGGAGGGCGACGGCGGCGGAGGGGGTCGTTCCGGAATGCTGCCGGATATTTGTGGGCGGCGGGCGCGGCTCCCTCAGCGTGGGCGGCTCCCCGCCCGTAAATATCCGATTCCGGAATGGCCCCCGGAGCCGCCGGCGCCCGGCACCACGACGGACCCCCCGTACCCTGGTGCCCGTGCAGGAACGACACGACGCCCCCCTTGCCCCCCTGACCACCTTCCGCCTCGGCGGCCCGGCGACCCGCCTCATCACGGCCGTCACCGACGCCGAGGTGATCGACGCGGTCCGCGAGGCCGACGAGAGCGGCACCCCGCTGCTGATCATCGGCGGCGGCAGCAACCTCGTCATCTCCGACAAGGGCTTCGACGGCACCGCCCTGCGCATCGCCACCACCGGCTTCACCCTCGACGGCACCCGCCTCGAGCTCGCCGCCGGCGAGAACTGGTCCGACGCCGTGGCCCGGACCGTGGCCGCCGGCCTGGCCGGCATCGAGTGCATGGCCGGCATCCCCGGCTCCGCCGGCGCGACGCCCATCCAGAACGTCGGCGCGTACGGCCAGGAGGTCTCCTCCACGATCACCGAGGTCGTCGCCTACGACCGCCGCACCCGCGAAACGGTGACGATCCCCAACGCGGAGTGCGCGTTCTCCTACCGCCACAGCCGCTTCAAGGAGGACCCCACCCGCTACGTCGTCCTGCGCGTCCGCTTCGAGCTGGAGGACGCCGGCGGCCTCTCCGCGCCCCTGAAGTACCCCGAGACCGCCCGCGCGCTCGGCGTCGAGGCCGGCGACCGCGTCCCGGCCGCCGTCGCCCGCGAGACCGTGCTCAGGCTGCGGTCCGGCAAGGGCATGGTCCTCGACGCGGAGGACCACGACACGTGGTCCGCGGGATCGTTCTTCACCAACCCGATCCTCACCGCCGCCGAGCACGCCGCGTTCCTGGACCGCGTGGCCGAGCGGCTCGGCCCGGACGTCGCACCGCCGGCGTTCCCGGCGGGCGACGGGCTGATCAAGACCTCGGCGGCCTGGCTGATCGACCGGGCCGGCTTCACGAAGGGGTACGGGGCCGGGCGGGCGCGGATCTCGACGAAGCACACGCTGGCGCTGACCAACCGGGGCGAGGCCACCACGGAGGACCTCCTGGCGCTGGCCCGAGAGGTGCGGGACGGGGTCCACGCCGCGTTCGGAGTCACCCTCGTGAACGAGCCGGTCACCGTGGGCGTCAGCCTGTAGGTCGGCCGGGGCCGTCGCCGGGCTGCGGGCCGGGTTGTGCCCACCCGTTCCGCCCTGCGGAACGATTGCCCACAACCAGCCAGTCGTCGATCCCCGCCAGCAGCCTCTGCCGCACGGCATCCGGCGCCCGGGAGGCCCGTACCGACTGGCGGGCCAGTTCGGCCAGCTCCGTGTCCGTGAAGGCGTGGTGCTCGCGGGCCAGCTCGTACTGGGCCGCCAGGCGGGAGCCGAAGAGGAGGGGGTCGTCCGCGCCCAGCGCTATCGGCACGCCCGCCTCGTACAGCGTGCGCAGCGGCACGTCGCCCGGCTTCTCGTAGACGCCCAGGGCGACGTTCGAGGAGGGGCAGACCTCGCACGTGACGCCGCGGGCGGCGAGCTTCGCCAGCAGGCGGGGATCCTCGGCGGCACGCACACCGTGGCCGATACGGGCCGCGTGCAGGTCGTCCAGGCAGTCCCGGACGCTGCCCGGGCCCGAGAGCTCACCGCCGTGCGGCGCGGCCAGCAGACCGCCCTCCCGGGCGATCTCGAAGGCGCGGTCGAAGTCGCGGGCGAGCCCGCGCCGCTCGTCGTTGGAGAGCCCGAAGCCGACCACGCCGCGGTCGGCGTAGCGCACCGCCAGCCGGGCCAGCGTCCGCGCGTCCAGGGGATGCTTCATGCGGTTAGCGGCGACGAGCACCCGTATCCCCAAACCGGTCTCCCGGGACGCCGTCTCCACCGCGTCGAGGATGATCTCCAGCGCGGGGATCAGCCCGCCCAGCCGGGGCGCGTACGAGGTCGGGTCGACCTGGATCTCCAGCCACCCGGAGCCGTCCCGTACGTCCTCCTCGGCGGCCTCCAGGACCAGCCGCCGGATGTCCTCCTCGGACCGCAGGCACGAGCGCGCGATGTCGTACAGCCGCTGGAAGCGGAACCAGCCCCGCTCGTCCGTCGCCCGGAGCTGCGGCGGCTCCCCGCCGCTCAGTGCCTCGGGCAGGTGCACGCCGTACTTGTCGGCGAGCTCCAGCAGGGTCGAGGGGCGCATGGACCCGGTGAAGTGCAGGTGCAGGTGGGCCTTCGGCAGCAGTCGGACGTCGCGAACACTCTCCATCCTGGGATCTTGCCGTACGGACCGGACAACCGGAAGGGGCTTTCCCTGAACGGGCGCCGTCCCGAAAACCAATGCGGGCCCCGGCGCGTCGCCGGGGCCCGCATCACGCAGGCGCTCGTACAAGCGGCCGTACAGGCGGCCGCGTCAGTCGCGGGCCTCCGCCAGCAGCTTCTGCATCCGCGAGACGCCCTCGACCAGGTCCTCGTCGCCCAGCGCGTAGGAAAGGCGCACGTAGCCCGGGGTGCCGAAGGCCTCGCCGGGGACGACCGCGACCTCGACCTCGTCCAGGATCAGCGCGGCGAGCTCCACGGACGAGGCGGGCCGCTTGCCGCGGATCTCCTTGCCGAGCAGACCCTTGACCGACGGGTAGGCGTAGAACGCGCCCTCGGGCTCGGGGCAGACGACGCCGTCGATCTCGTTGAGCATCCGGACGATCGTGCGGCGGCGGCGGTCGAAGGCGACCTTCATCTCCTCGACGGCCGTCAGATCGCCGGAGACCGCCGCGAGCGCCGCGACCTGGGCGACGTTGCTCACATTGGACGTGGCGTGCGACTGGAGGTTGGTCGCGGCCTTGACGACGTCCTTCGGGCCGATGACCCAGCCCACCCGCCAGCCCGTCATGGCGTAGGTCTTGGCGACGCCGTTGACCACGATGCACTTGTCGCGCAGCTCGGGGACGACCACCGGCAGGGAGGAGAACTCCGCGTCGCCGTAGACGAGGTGCTCGTAGATCTCGTCCGTGAGGACCCACAGGCCGTGCTCGGCCGCCCAGCGGCCGATCTCCTCGACCTGGGCGCGGGTGTAGACGGCGCCGGTCGGGTTGGACGGCGAGACGAACAGGACGACCTTCGTGCGCTCGGTGCGCGCGGCCTCGAGCTGCTCGACCGACACCCGGTAGCCGGTGGTCTCGTCGGCGACGACGTCGACCGGCACGCCGCCCGCGAGGCGGATCGACTCGGGGTAGGTGGTCCAGTACGGGGCCGGGACGATGACCTCGTCGCCCGGGTCGAGGATCGCGGCGAAGGCCTCGTAGATGGCCTGCTTGCCGCCGTTGGTGACCAGGACCTGGGAGGCGTCGATCTCGTAGCCGGAGTCGCGCCGCGTCTTCTCGACGATCGCGGCCTTCAGCTCGGGCAGGCCGCCGGCCTGGGTGTAGCGGTGGTACTTGGGGTTGCGGCAGGCCTCCACCGCGGCCTCGACGATGTAGCCGGGGGTGGGGAAGTCGGGCTCGCCGGCGCCGAAGCCGATGACGGGCCGGCCGGCGGCCTTGAGGGCCTTGGCCTTGGCGTCGACGGCGAGGGTGGCGGACTCGGAGATCGATCCGATTCGCGCCGACACCCGGCGTTCGGTGGGGGACTGGGCGGAAGGAGTCGCAGCGGTCATAAAGGCATCGTCGCAGACCTTCCGGCGGCCGGGCACACGGGTTTCGCACACTGGTCGCGGCGCGGTCAGGGGCCTCGACGGCGGGGGGTTTCCCGGCCTTCCGGGCCCCTCTTCCGACCGCCCTTCCCGCCACCCTTCCAGCCACCCTTCGAGCCGCCCTTCCAGCCGGTTTGGGGCGGCTTCGGGGAACTCCGGGTCCACAGCTGTTCGACGACACGCTTCGGAGCACGTACACTCAACCGTCGTTGGCCCCTCACCGGCGAATCCGCTCCGTGCGTGCACACCGTGCATCCGGATGGATGCGGTACGTTGGGGGAACCACAAAGGGTCGTAGCTCAATTGGTAGAGCACTGGTCTCCAAAACCAGCGGTTGGGGGTTCAAGTCCCTTCGGCCCTGCTACACGCATCACACTGGGTGCGTACGTGCGTACGTACTGAAATGCACCGCCGTGCGGCTCAACCGGGCGCGGCACGGCCACGACCCGGATTCAGGTGAGGACGTAGTGACGGAAGCCCTTGGCTCCACCGCGACGCCTGAGAGCGGTCGTCCCGAGGACGAGGTGGCCACCAAGAAGGGCCGCCGTGGTGGAAAGCGCGGGAAGAAGGGCCCTCTGGGTCGCCTCGCGCTCTTTTACCGTCAGGTAGTCGCCGAGCTCCGCAAGGTCGTCTGGCCCACCAAGAGCCAGCTGTCGACGTACACCACTGTGGTGATCGTCTTTGTTGTCATCGTCATCGGTCTGGTGACCGTGATTGACTATGGGTTCGAGCAGGCCGTCAAGTACGTCTTCGGCTGAGCCCGGTCCCGCGCGTAAGGCGGCCTTTCCGGAGAGCCGCCTCTTCGCTCGTTCCACCCCTTGAAGCCAGGAAGAAGCAGCCACGTGTCTGACCCGAACCTGAACGACGCCGCCGAGCCCGTCGCGGCGGCTGAGGCCAACGTTGACGAGGCTGTCTCGGCCGAGGTCGAGGGCGACGACACGGCGCAGGAGATCGTCGAGAACGCCGACGGCGCCGACGAGCTCGACGCCGAAGAGGCCGCCGCCGGCGAGCCGGCCGAGGAGGCCGCGCTGCGCGTCGAGTCCGGCGACGAGGCGGAGGCCGCCGAGGCCGACGAGACCGAGTCCGAGGAGGCCCCGGAAGAGGCCGCTCCGGTGGACCCGGTCGCCGCGCTCCGCGAGGAGCTGCGCGGTCTGCCCGGCGAGTGGTACGTCATCCACACCTACGCCGGTTACGAGAACCGCGTGAAGACCAACCTCGAGCAGCGCGCCGTCTCGCTGAACGTCGAGGACTACATCTTCCAGGCCGAGGTGCCGCAGGAAGAGGTCGTCCAGATCAAGAACGGCGACCGCCGCACCGTCCGCCAGAACAAGCTCCCCGGCTACGTGCTGGTGCGCATGGACCTGACGAACGAGTCCTGGGGCGTCGTCCGCAACACCCCGGGCGTCACCGGCTTCGTGGGCAACGCCTACGACCCGTACCCGCTGACCCTGGACGAGATCGTCAAGATGCTCGCCCCCGAGGCCGAGGCGAAGGCCGCCAAGGAGGCCGCCGAGGCCGAGGGCCGTCCGGCCCCCAGCCGCAAGGTCGAGGTCCAGGTCCTGGACTTCGAGGTCGGCGACTCGGTCACCGTCACGGACGGTCCGTTCGCGACGCTGCAGGCGACGATCAACGAGATCAACGCCGACTCGAAGAAGGTCAAGGGCCTCGTCGAGATCTTCGGCCGCGAGACCCCGGTCGAGCTCAGCTTCGACCAGATCCAGAAGAACTAACCCTTCTCTGGCACCACGCCTCCGAACAGGTCAGACCGGCTGATACAGCCGGTCTGACCTCTCGGTTTTTGGCCCGGCCACGTTACCCGTTATCGTGGTGCGGTATGCCTGCGCGCAGTGTGCGTGGGCAAAAAAACTCTCACTAGGACCCGGAGAGAGCAATGCCTCCCAAGAAGAAGAAGGTCACGGGGCTTATCAAGCTCCAGATCCAGGCCGGTGCCGCGAACCCGGCTCCGCCGGTCGGCCCCGCGCTGGGTCAGCACGGCGTCAACATCATGGAGTTCTGCAAGGCCTACAACGCCGCGACCGAGTCGCAGCGTGGCATGGTCGTGCCGGTGGAGATCACGGTCTACGAAGACCGTTCCTTCACCTTCGTCACGAAGACTCCGCCGGCCGCCAAGCTGATCCTCAAGGCCGCGGGCGTGGACAAGGGCTCGGGCGAGCCGCACAAGACCAAGGTCGCCAAGATCACCGAGGCGCAGGTCCGCGAGATCGCCACGACCAAGATGCCCGACCTGAACGCCAACGACCTGGACGCCGCCGCGAAGATCATCGCCGGCACCGCCCGTTCCATGGGCGTCACGGTCGAGGGCTGATCAGGCCCGTTTGACCACGCGGCGTCAGCCGCATGATCGACACCTCAGTGGCAGGGCCGGCGCTGGCCCGGACCACGACTCCACGCTCAACCATTTCAGGAGCAGAAGTGAAGCGCAGCAAGACTCTCCGCGCTGCGGACGCCAAGGTCGAGAAGGAGCGTCTGTACGCTCCCCTCGAGGCCGTCCGTCTCGCCAAGGACACCTCGTCCGTGAAGTTCGACGCGACCGTCGAGGTTGCCATGCGTCTGGGCGTCGACCCGCGCAAGGCCGACCAGATGGTCCGCGGCACCGTGAACCTTCCGCACGGCACCGGTAAGACCGCCCGGGTCCTGGTCTTCGCGACCGGCGACCGTGCCGAGGCCGCGCGTGCCGCCGGCGCCGACATCGTCGGCTCCGACGAACTGATCGACGAGGTTGCGAAGGGCCGTCTGGACTTCGACGCCGTCGTCGCCACCCCGGACCTCATGGGCAAGGTCGGCCGCCTCGGCCGCGTGCTCGGTCCCCGTGGCCTGATGCCGAACCCGAAGACCGGCACCGTCACCCCGGACGTGGCGAAGGCTGTCACGGACATCAAGGGCGGCAAGATCGAGTTCCGCGTCGACAAGCACTCGAACCTGCACTTCATCATCGGCAAGGTGTCGTTCGATGAGACCAAGCTGGTCGAGAACTACGCCGCGGCGCTGGAGGAGATCCTCCGTCTGAAGCCGTCCGCCGCGAAGGGCCGCTACGTCAAGAAGGCGACCCTGACCACCACGATGGGCCCCGGCATCGCGCTGGACCCCAACCGCACCCGCAACCTCCTGGTGGAGGACGAGACCGTCTGAGGACCGTCTCGTAGCGCGTAGCTACGCAGTGGGCCGGGCCCCGCACCTTTCCGAAGGTGCGGGGCCCGGCTCGATTTGCATCATTGTGCACGTATCGCGTAATCTCCTTCAGAAGCCAAAGACCGCTGGTCGTTGCTGTACCTCCTCCCGGAGGTGTGGTGGCCGAAGGATCCGCTAGCTGCGGGCGACCTGCGCAGGTGATTGTGGTTGCACTCCCGTCGAGGCGTAAGCGAATTACGTCCGCACGGTCGAGTCACGCCCCGAGCGCCTGCGCCGGGGCGTTTCGTTTTGCCCAGGTCCCTTCTCGCGCCTATGCGGTCCGAATCACCCGGAAGGAGGCCGAGGCTCATGGCGAGGCCCGACAAGGTCGCAGCCGTCGAGGAGATCGCGGACAAGTTCCGCAGCTCCAACGCCGCTGTTGTGACCTCGTACACCGGGCTCACCGTCGCGCAGCTCAAGGAGCTGCGCCGGTCGCTCGGTGACAACGCTCACTACGCCGTGGTGAAGAACACGCTGACCAAGATTGCGGCCAACGAGGCCGGGATCCAGCTGGACGAGCACCTCGTGGGCTCGACCGCTGTTGCCTTCGTGACCGGTGACCCGGTCACGGCGGCGAAGGGTCTCCGTGACTTCGCCAAGGAAAACCCCTCTCTCGTCATCAAGGGCGGTGTCCTTGACGGCAAGGCGCTGTCCGCCGACGAGATCAAGAAGCTTGCGGACCTCGAGTCCCGCGAGGTTCTGCTCGCCAAGCTGGCGGGTGCCATGAAGGGCAAGCAGTCCCAGGCTGCGTCGCTCTTCCAGGCCCTGCCCTCGAAGCTGGTCCGCACCGTGGACGCGCTTCGCGACAAGGTCGAGCAGGGCGGTGCCGGTACGCCGGCTCCCGTCGAGGCCGAGGCTGCCGAGTAATCCAGGCGCACGCCTGAATCACTCGCGCCCGTCACGGTCGCAGCGGGCCCTCCGTACGCCCGCCGAAATGTACATCCGGCACCTGCCGAATTAGTGGAAGGACCGCCATCATGGCGAAGCTCACCCAGGACGAGCTGCTCGCGCAGTTCGAGGACATGACCCTCATCGACCTTGCCGCGTTCGTGAAGGCGTTCGAGGAGAAGTTCGACGTCACCGCCGCTGCCGCCGCCCCGGTCGTCATGGCCGGCGGTGTCGCCGGTGGCGAGGCCGCCGCTGCCGAGGAGCAGGACGAGTTCGACGTCATCCTCACCGGCGCCGGCGACAAGAAGATCCAGGTCATCAAGGTCGTGCGTGAGCTGACCTCCCTGGGTCTGAAGGAGGCCAAGGACCTCGTCGACGGCACCCCGAAGCCGGTCCTCGAGAAGGTCGCCAAGGACGCCGCGGAGAAGGCCGCCGAGGCCCTCAAGGGCGCCGGCGCCTCCGTCGAGGTCAAGTGATCTCACGGAGTCTGCTGACTCCTCCGGGACGCGCGTCCTGACGTACGTCCCCAACTCAAGGGCGATCACCCACACGGGTGGTCGCCCTTGGGCGTTCCCGGAACGGATGCGCGCACGCGCCTCCGTGGGCGAGTATGGTGATCTTCGTTGCCCCGGCGCGGCCCCGCTCTTCGGTGAACCCGTCGAAGCCCGCTACGGAGGCTGCCGGGGGCCGAGGGGCCTTGACGAACGGCACGTCGCGCGCGATTCTCAGGACGCGTCCCAGACGCGTCGCACATCGATCCTCCGACCGAGGCATGGATCGACGGCGGAGAGGGAAGTATCGTCATGCGCTTCCGGCGCATGGCTTGCGTCGGGCGGGCGCCAGGCGATGAGGAACAACAGGATCCCGGAGGGAGAGATTGGTATCGCACCGGTCTCCGGAAATCCGCTCTGGACATCAGTGGGCCAAGTGGCTACACTGACCCTTTGCGCTGCCTGTTAGCTGCTCCCTGCCCGTCACCAGGGGCATGCCCACTCTCGAGCATTGCTGATGGAAACCCCCTGAGCTGGGATTTCTCTCGTACGCACGGAGTGGGACCGGTACGCGCGTAGTGAGTCCGAGCCCTCGGAAGGACCCCCTCTTGGCCGCCTCGCGCAACGCCTCGACCGCCAATACGAACAACGGCGCCAGCACCGCCCCGCTGCGCATCTCTTTTGCGAAGATCAAGGAGCCCCTCGAGGTTCCGAACCTCCTTGCGCTGCAGACCGAGAGCTTCGACTGGCTGCTCGGCAATGCCGCCTGGAAGGCTCGCGTCGAGGCTGCGCTGGAGTCTGGTCAGGACGTCCCCACCAAGTCCGGTCTGGAGGAGATCTTCGAGGAGATCTCCCCGATCGAGGACTTCAGCGGGTCGATGTCGCTGACTTTCCGCGACCACCGTTTCGAGCCCCCGAAGAACTCCATCGACGAGTGCAAGGAGCGCGACTTCACGTACGCGGCCCCGCTCTTCGTCACGGCCGAGTTCACCAATAACGAGACCGGTGAGATCAAGTCCCAGACGGTCTTCATGGGCGACTTCCCGCTCATGACGCCCAAGGGCACCTTCTGCATCAACGGCACCGAGCGTGTCGTCGTCTCGCAGCTGGTCCGTTCGCCCGGTGTCTACTTCGACTCCTCCATCGACAAGACGTCCGACAAGGACATCTTCACCGCCAAGATCATCCCGTCCCGGGGTGCCTGGCTGGAGATGGAGGTCGACAAGCGCGACATGGTCGGTGTCCGCATCGACCGCAAGCGCAAGCAGTCCGTCACCGTCCTCCTGAAGGCTCTCGGCTGGACCACCGAGCAGATCCTCGAGGAGTTCGGCGAGTACGAGTCCATGCGCGCCACCCTGGAGAAGGACCACACCCAGGGCCAGGACGACGCGCTGCTGGACATCTACCGCAAGCTGCGTCCGGGCGAGCCGCCGACCCGTGAGGCCGCGCAGACGCTGCTCGAGAACCTCTACTTCAACCCCAAGCGCTACGACCTCGCGAAGGTCGGCCGCTACAAGGTCAACAAGAAGCTGGGCGCCGACGCCCCGCTCGACGCCGGTGTGCTGACCGTCGACGATGTCATCGCGACGATCAAGTACCTGGTCAAGCTGCACGCCGGTGAGGTCGAGACCGTCGGCGAGAACGGCACCTCGATCGTCGTCGAGACCGACGACATCGACCACTTCGGCAACCGCCGTCTGCGCAACGTCGGCGAGCTCATCCAGAACCAGGTCCGCACGGGTCTGGCTCGTATGGAGCGCGTCGTCCGCGAGCGGATGACCACCCAGGACGTCGAGGCGATCACGCCGCAGACCCTGATCAACATCCGGCCGGTCGTCGCCTCCATCAAGGAGTTCTTCGGCACCAGCCAGCTGTCGCAGTTCATGGACCAGACCAACCCGCTGTCGGGTCTGACCCACAAGCGTCGTCTGTCGGCGCTGGGCCCGGGTGGTCTCTCCCGTGAGCGGGCCGGCTTCGAGGTCCGAGACGTTCACCCGTCGCACTACGGCCGCATGTGCCCGATCGAGACGCCCGAAGGCCCGAACATCGGTCTGATCGGCTCGCTCGCCTCCTACGGCCGCGTCAACGCGTTCGGCTTTGTGGAGACCCCGTACCGCAAGGTCGTCGAGGGCCAGGTCACCGACGAGGTGCACTACCTGACCGCCGACGAGGAGGACCGCTTCGTCATCGCCCAGGCGAACGCGCCCCTCACCGAGGAGCTGCGCTTCGCCGAGGCCCGTGTGCTGGTCCGCCGCCGTGGTGGCGAGATCGACTACATCGCGCCCGACGAGGTCGACTACATGGACGTCTCGCCGCGCCAGATGGTGTCGGTCGCGACGGCCATGATCCCCTTCCTCGAGCACGACGACGCCAACCGCGCGCTCATGGGATCGAACATGATGCGCCAGGCCGTTCCGCTGATCAAGGCGGAGGCCCCGCTGGTCGGCACCGGCATGGAGTACCGCTGCGCGGTCGACGCCGGCGACGTCATCAAGGCCGAGAAGGACGGTGTCGTCCAGGAGGTCTCCGCCGACTACGTGACGGTGGCCAACGACGACGGCACGTACAACACCTACCGCGTCGCCAAGTTCTCCCGCTCGAACCAGGGCACGTCCTTCAACCAGAAGGTCGTCGTGGACGAGGGCGCCCGCGTGGTCACCGGCCAGGTGCTCGCCGACGGTCCGTCCACGGACGAGGGCGAGATGGCGCTCGGCAAGAACCTGCTCGTGGCGTTCATGCCGTGGGAGGGTCACAACTACGAGGACGCGATCATCCTGTCGCAGCGCCTCGTGCAGGACGACGTCCTCTCCTCGATCCACATCGAGGAGCACGAGGTCGACGCCCGTGACACCAAGCTGGGCCCCGAGGAGATCACCCGGGACATCCCCAACGTCTCCGAGGAGGTCCTCGCCGACCTCGACGAGCGCGGCATCATCCGCATCGGTGCCGAGGTCGTCGCCGGCGACATCCTGGTCGGCAAGGTCACGCCCAAGGGTGAGACCGAGCTGACGCCGGAGGAGCGCCTGCTCCGCGCGATCTTCGGTGAGAAGGCCCGTGAGGTCCGTGACACCTCGCTGAAGGTCCCGCACGGCGAGATCGGCAAGGTCATCGGCGTCCGCGTCTTCGACCGCGAAGAGGGCGACGAGCTGCCGCCGGGCGTGAACCAGCTGGTCCGCGTCTACGTCGCGCAGAAGCGCAAGATCACCGACGGTGACAAGCTCGCCGGCCGCCACGGCAACAAGGGTGTCATCTCCAAGATCCTTCCGGTCGAGGACATGCCGTTCCTCGAGGACGGCACCCCGGTCGACATCATCCTCAACCCGCTCGGTGTCCCGTCCCGAATGAACCCGGGACAGGTCCTCGAGATCCACCTCGGCTGGCTCGCCAGCCGCGGCTGGAAGGTCGAGGGCGACGAGGACTGGATGAAGCGCCTGCAGGCGATCGGCGCCGACGACGTCGCGCCGGGCACCAACGTCGCGACCCCGGTCTTCGACGGCGCCCGCGAGGACGAGATCGCCGGTCTCTTCGAGTCCACGATCCCCAACCGGGACGGCGAGCGCCTGGTGCTCCCCTCCGGTAAGGCCCGGATGTTCGACGGCCGCTCCGGCGAGCCGTTCCCGGACCCGATCTCGGTCGGGTACATGTACATCCTCAAGCTCCACCACCTGGTCGACGACAAGCTGCACGCCCGGTCGACCGGTCCGTACTCCATGATCACCCAGCAGCCGCTGGGTGGTAAGGCTCAGTTCGGTGGCCAGCGCTTCGGTGAGATGGAGGTGTGGGCGCTCGAGGCTTACGGCGCCGCCTACGCCCTCCAGGAGCTGCTGACCATCAAGTCCGACGACGTCACCGGCCGAGTGAAGGTCTACGAGGCGATCGTCAAGGGCGAGAACATCCCCGAGCCCGGCATCCCCGAGTCCTTCAAGGTGCTCATCAAGGAGATGCAGTCCCTCTGCCTCAACGTGGAGGTGCTGTCCTCGGACGGCATGTCCATCGAGATGCGGGACACCGACGAGGACGTCTTCCGCGCGGCGGAGGAGCTCGGTATCGACCTGTCCCGGCGCGAGCCGAGCAGCGTCGAAGAGGTCTGACGGGTCTGGCCGGGGCCTCGTAAGAGGCCCCGGCCGTCCCCGGACCCCCAGACCACTGATGTAGAGCCCACACCTCGCTAGCGCGAGAGGGCACGAACCCTGAAAGAGGGATTGACGACAAGTGCTCGACGTCAACTTCTTCGACGAGCTGCGGATCGGCCTGGCGACCGCGGACGACATCCGAACCTGGTCCCACGGCGAGGTCAAGAAGCCGGAGACCATCAACTACCGCACCCTCAAGCCCGAAAAGGACGGACTCTTCTGCGAGAAGATCTTCGGTCCTACCCGGGACTGGGAGTGCTACTGCGGCAAGTACAAGCGTGTCCGCTTCAAGGGCATCATCTGTGAGCGCTGTGGCGTCGAGGTCACGCGCGCCAAGGTGCGCCGTGAGCGGATGGGCCACATCGAGCTTGCCGCTCCCGTCACCCACATCTGGTACTTCAAGGGCGTTCCGTCGCGTCTGGGCTACCTGCTCGACCTCGCCCCGAAGGACCTCGAGAAGGTCATCTACTTCGCCGCCTACATGATCACGTGGGTGGACGAGGAGCGCCGCACGCGCGACCTGCCCTCGCTGGAGGCCCACGTCTCCGTCGAGCGTCAGCAGATCGAGCAGCGTCGTGACGCCGACCTCGAGGCCCGCGCCAAGAAGCTCGAGTCCGACCTGGCCGAGCTCGAGGCCGAGGGTGCCAAGGCCGACGTGCGCCGCAAGGTGCGCGAGGGCGCCGAGCGTGAGATGAAGCAGCTGCGCGACCGTGCGCAGCGCGAGATCGACCGCCTCGACGAGGTGTGGAGCCGCTTCAAGAACCTCAAGGTCCAGGACCTCGAGGGCGACGAGCTGCTCTACCGCGAGCTGCGTGACCGCTTCGGCACGTACTTCATGGGTGCGATGGGCGCCGCCGCGCTGCAGAAGCGCCTGGAGTCCTTCGACCTCGACGAGGAGGCCGAGCGCCTCCGCGAGATCATCCGGACCGGCAAGGGCCAGAAGAAGACCCGTGCGCTCAAGCGCCTCAAGGTCGTCTCCGCCTTCCTGCAGACCCGCAACAGCCCCAGCGGCATGGTGCTGGACTGCATCCCGGTGATCCCGCCGGACCTGCGTCCGATGGTGCAGCTGGACGGTGGCCGCTTCGCGACCTCCGACCTGAACGACCTGTACCGCCGTGTGATCAACCGCAACAACCGCCTCAAGCGTCTCCTTGACCTCGGTGCCCCCGAGATCATCGTGAACAACGAGAAGCGGATGCTGCAGGAGGCCGTCGACGCGCTGTTCGACAACGGCCGCCGTGGTCGCCCGGTCACCGGTCCCGGTAACCGCCCGCTGAAGTCCCTCAGCGACATGCTGAAGGGCAAGCAGGGTCGATTCCGTCAGAACCTGCTCGGTAAGCGTGTGGACTACTCCGCGCGTTCCGTCATCGTCGTCGGTCCGCAGCTGAAGCTGCACCAGTGCGGTCTGCCCAAGGCCATGGCGCTGGAGCTCTTCAAGCCGTTCGTGATGAAGCGCCTGGTCGACCTGAACCACGCGCAGAACATCAAGTCGGCCAAGCGCATGGTCGAGCGTGGCCGCACCGTCGTGTACGACGTCCTCGAAGAGGTCATCGCCGAGCACCCGGTGCTGCTGAACCGTGCGCCCACGCTGCACCGCCTCGGCATCCAGGCCTTCGAGCCGCAGCTGGTCGAGGGCAAGGCCATCCAGATCCACCCGCTCGTCTGCACCGCGTTCAACGCGGACTTCGACGGTGACCAGATGGCCGTCCACCTGCCGCTCTCCGCGGAGGCGCAGGCCGAGGCCCGCATCCTGATGCTGTCCTCGAACAACATCCTCAAGCCGGCCGACGGCCGTCCGGTCACCATGCCGACCCAGGACATGGTGCTCGGTCTGTTCTTCCTCACCACCGACGAGGAGGAGCGCAAGGTCATCGGCGAGGGCCGGTCCTTCGGCTCGGTCGCCGAGGCGATCATGGCGTTCGACGCCCGTGAGCTCTCGCTCCAGGCGAAGGTCGACATCCGCTTCCCGATCGGCACCGTTCCGCCGCGCGGCTGGGTTCCCCCGGTCCGCGAGGAGGGCGAGCCGGAGTGGCAGCAGGGCGACAGCTTCCGCCTGCGCACCACCCTGGGCCGCGCGCTCTTCAACGAGCTGCTGCCCGAGGACTACCCGTTCGTCGACTACTCGGTGGGCAAGAAGCAGCTCTCCGAGATCGTCAACGACCTGGCCGAGCGCTACCCCAAGGTCATCGTGGCGGCGACGCTCGACAACCTGAAGGCGGCCGGCTTCCACTGGGCGACCCGTTCCGGCGTCACCGTGGCCATCTCCGACGTCGTCGTTCCCGAGGCGAAGAAGGAGATCGTCAAGGGCTACGAGGCGCAGGACGAGAAGGTCCAGAAGCAGTACGAGCGCGGTCTGATCACCAAGGACGAGCGCACGCAGGAGCTCATCGCGATCTGGACCAAGGCGACCAACGAGGTCGCCGAGGCGATGAACGCGAACTTCCCCAAGACGAACCCCATCTTCATGATGGTTGACTCGGGTGCCCGAGGAAACATGATGCAGATGCGGCAGATCGCCGGTATGCGTGGTCTGGTGTCGAACGCGAAGAACGAGACCATTCCGCGACCCATTAAGGCGTCGTTCCGTGAGGGTCTCTCCGTGCTGGAGTACTTCATCTCCACCCACGGTGCCCGTAAGGGTCTCGCGGACACCGCGCTCCGTACCGCCGACTCGGGTTACCTGACCCGTCGTCTCGTGGACGTCTCGCAGGACGTGATCATCCGCGAGGAGGACTGCGGCACCGACCGTGGCCTCAAGCTGGCGATCGCGACCAAGGGCGCCGACGGTGTCCTGCGCAAGACGGACGACGTCGAGACCAGCGTGTACGCCCGTATGCTCGCCGAGGACGTCGTCGTCGACGGCAAGGTCATCGCGCCTGCCAACGTCGACCTCGGTGACGTGCTCATCGAGCAGCTCGTCGCCCACGGCGTCGAGACGGTCAAGACCCGTTCGGTCCTCACCTGTGAGTCCGCGGTCGGCACCTGTGCCTTCTGCTACGGCCGCTCGCTGGCGACCGGCAAGCTGGTGGACATCGGTGAGGCGGTCGGCATCATCGCCGCCCAGTCCATCGGTGAGCCCGGTACCCAGCTGACGATGCGTACCTTCCACACCGGTGGTGTGGCCGGTGACGACATCACCCAGGGTCTGCCCCGTGTCGTCGAGCTCTTCGAAGCCCGTACGCCCAAGGGTGTCGCCCCGATCTCGGAGGCGGCCGGCCGCGTCCGTATCGAGGAGACCGAGAAGACCAAGAAGATCGTCGTCACTCCGGACGACGGCAGCGACGAGACGGCGTTCCCGATCTCGAAGCGTGCCCGTCTGCTGGTCAGCGAGGGCGAGCACGTCGAGGTGGGCCAGAAGCTCACCGTGGGTGCCACCAACCCGCACGACGTGCTGCGCATCCTCGGCCAGCGCGCCGTCCAGGTCCACCTGGTCGGCGAGGTCCAGAAGGTCTACAACTCGCAGGGTGTGTCGATCCACGACAAGCACATCGAGATCATCATCCGGCAGATGCTGCGCCGCGTGACGATCATCGAGTCCGGCGACGCGGAGCTGCTGCCGGGCGAGCTCGTGGAGCGCTCGCGCTTCGAGTCCGAGAACCGTCGTGTGGTCACCGAGGGCGGTCACCCCGCCTCCGGCCGTCCGCAGCTGATGGGTATCACCAAGGCCTCGCTCGCGACCGAGTCCTGGCTGTCGGCGGCGTCCTTCCAGGAGACGACCCGGGTTCTGACCGACGCGGCGATCAACGCCAAGTCGGACTCCCTGATCGGCCTCAAGGAGAACGTCATCATCGGTAAGCTCATCCCGGCCGGTACGGGTCTGTCCCGTTACCGCAACATCCGGGTGGAGCCCACCGAGGAGGCGAAGGCCGCGATGTACTCGGCCGTCGGTTACGACGACATCGACTACTCGCCCTTCGGCACCGGCTCCGGCCAGGCGGTTCCGCTGGAGGACTACGACTACGGTCCGTACAACCAGTAGTCGTACGACACGCTCGTCAGGGCGGTCACCCCGATCCGGGGTGGCCGCCCTGCGGCGTTTCTAGCGGGAGGCGAGCTGGAGGGCGGCCACCACCACCCCGGCCAGCGCGGTCAGCGCGGCCACGCTCGCCAGGGGCCAGCGGTGGCGTTCCAGGGCGTCGAGGCGGGCCTCGTGGTCGGCCAGCTGCTTGTCGGTCTGGTCGCTGCGCTGGACGAGCAGCGCCAGCGACCCGTCGACCCGGGCGAAGCCGGCCTCCATGGTGCCGCGCAGCCGTTCCAGCTCCAGGGCGACGGTGGCGGGGGCGGTGCGTGCGGTGGCGTCGGATTCCCTCATGCGCGGCCCCGGTCGGCCCCTGCCGGCTGCTCGGTGCGCAGCCAGGTGGGCAGCAGGATCTGTACGGCGGGCAGCGCCATGACGCGGGTGAGCGCGCCGGCGGCGGTCAGGGCGCCGGCGACCCAGGGGAGGGTCGCCGGGATGCCGGCCGCGTCGACGATCGCCGGGAGCACGACGGCGAGTGCGACGGCGGTCTGCAGGAGGGTGCGCAGGGTCCGTCGGGTGGCCTCGGACAAGGCGGGGTTCCTTTCGGGCGTGGGGCGGCGGTGTCTCATCGGACGCGGGGGACCCGCAGGGCGTCCCAGGAGGTGCGGCCGGGCCAGCCGTCGGCGTCGGAGCCGCCGAAGCCGAGCTTGCGCTGCCACAGGGCGTAGGACGCGCGGTCCGCGTCGGTCCACTGGTCGCCGGGCCCCTGCGCGTAGGCGGAGCAGCCCTCCGCGACGAGGCGGCGGCCCATGGCGGCGACGAGGGGGGAGCGGGGCTCGCGGCGGAAGTAGTCGGCGCCGGGGAAGGGCTCGTGGTCGTTGCCGGCGGCCGGGACGGTCAGCTCCTGGCCGGGCGCGAGGACGTCGGGGTCGGCGAGGTCGTTGAGCGAGGCGAGCCGGTCCGCGGTCGTGGCGTGGGACTCGGCGATGGCGAAGAGGGTGTCGCCGGGCTGGACCGTGTACGTCGCCCCGGGCCGCGGCGTGGCCGGCTCCTGCGGGGCCGCGCCGAGGCGGGAGGCGATGGCGGAGCGCAGGTCGGCCATCTCGAAGCCGACCGGGTCGATCTTGGTGGCGGTCCACTCCTTGTGGCCGATGACGGAGGCGGAGCTCCAGCCGTGCGCCCGGCACAGGGCGGCCGAGACGCGCTCGATGGCCTCCAGCTGGGCGGCGGGCCAGGGGTCGTCGCCGTCGCCGAGGTTGACGCACTCGAAGCCGTAGAAGTGGGCGTTGCCGTCGGTGTCGTCGGACGCCGGGCGGGGCGGGGCCACCTCGTCGACGACGGCGGCGAGCACGGAGCCGTCGCCGCTGCCGGCGTGGTTGGCGCGGCCGTTGCCGACGAGGTGGACGGTGCCGTCCTTGGCGATCACGCCGTGGCAGAGCGGGCCGGGGAGCTCCTCGTAGCCGTCGTAGCAGAGCTCGACGGACGAGGCGGTGCCGGAGGTCACGGTGTGGTGGATGATCACGCCGTTGACGGGGCCCCAGGCGCCCTTGTGGTTGCGGTTGTGCTCGCGCCAGTCGCCGGTCTCGACGACGGTGACGCCCTCGGCCTCGAGGGCGGCGACGAACTGGTCTGCGGAGAGGGGAGTAGCCATGGGAGTCGCTCCAGACATGCGAGGGCCCCGGGCCGCTGGGCGGCCCGGGGCGCGGGTGGTGAGGGGCGGGGCGGGCGTCGCTACATGGGGGCGGTCGTGCTGAAGGAGTCGCGCAGCAGAACCGTTTCCTCGTCGTGCGGCCCGATGTACTCGGGATAGGTCGCCAGGTAGACGTTGCCGTCGGGGTGGATGTAGAACTGCGCGACGCCGTAAGGGTTGTGGGCCCCGACGTTGCAGGTGAACAGCGTGCGCTGGAGGCCCGTCGGGCGCATGCCCTCGGGCAGCGTGAGCAGCGGGGTGGCGACCCGGAACCTGCCGCGCAGGTTTCCGGCGAGCTCCACGCGGTCCCCGACCACGCGCGCCATGGGGCGTCCCTGCATGGGTGCTACGGGGGTGAGCGGTTGCCAGTCGATGGCCATGGGGCTTCCTTGTCCGTGGTGTCGGTGCGGGGCGGGTCGGTGCGGTGCGGTGCGGTGCGGGGCCTTTAGGCGAGGGCGAACCAGTAGCGGGTGCTCAGTGCCATCGTGGCGGTGGCCCAGTCGACGTCGGCGGGCAGCGAGGTGTTCGTCTTCGTGGTGGACATGACGGTGCGCGGGACGGTGCCCGGCCGGCCGAAGCGGCCCGGTACGTCGTAGCCGCCGTTGCCGGTCATGATCCGGGGCGCGTTCGCGGAGTTGGTGTAGTTGAGCAGCAGCGCCATCACGTAGACGCCCGGCTGGAGCGTCACCGCGGCCGTGAGAGGCAGGAAGGAGGTCGAGCCGCCGATGTCGTGCGCCTCGGGGTAGACCTTGCTCAGGTCGGCGGTCTGGGCGACGCGCTTGCCCGCCGCGTTGTACAGGCCCGCGAAGGACCCGGCCACGATGCCGCCGGCCGCGCCGGAGTAGCCCAGGGTGTGGGTGCACAGCTCCTTGACGGTGACCGTGGAGCGCACGACGACGGCGTTGTAGTAGATGCGGCCGGAGGCGGGGATGTCGCCGGGCGCCGAGGAGTTGATGCCGCTCTTGCCGTCGCCGAGGCCGGGGTCGAAGGTCCAGGCCGTGAAGCCGAGGTCGGAGGGTGCCCAGGCCCCGGAGCGGGCCGCGGCGTCGACGTAGGACTTGCGGGCGAGCTGGTCGGGGCCGGCCGGGTCGGCGGTGGCGGACGGCACGGTGGTGAAGGTCTTGGCGCCGTCGATGCTCTGCGGCCCGGTGAGCAGGACCGAGCGTCCGGCGTTCTCGGCACCGATCAGGGACGGGGTGACGCTGACGTCGCCGCTCAGGCCGTTGACGGTGCGCACGCCGCCGCTGCGGTCGTCGAGGGTGACGGTGGTGCCGTCGGGCTTGCGGTAGGCCAGGACGCCGCCGGTGGCGTAGACGACGACACCGTCGGCGGGGTTGGCGGCGGGCACCGTGGCGGCGTTCTTGATGCCGAGGACGGCCTGGCCGCCGGCGGTGTCGGCGACGGCGGCGCCGATCTGCACGTTGCCGGTGAAGTAGGAGTCGGCGGAGGCCACCAGGCTGCCGGCGGGGTCGATCCGGAGGCGGGCGGTGCCCTTGGGGTCCTGCCACGCGGCGATGTCGCCGGTGCCGTCGCCGCGGGCGGTGAGCGTCGCGGTCACCGTCAGCGGGCCGGTGACGGCGCCGCCCGTGACGGGCACGGCGCCGACGTCCTGGGCGGCGAGGCGTATCTCGGGCTGGGAGTAGCCGTTGACGGAGTGCACGGCGCCCGGGGGCCCGGCGGGCCCCGCCGGCCCGGCCGGTCCGGCGGGGCCGGGGTGTCCGGCCACGGCGACGTAGTCGGGGGTGCCGGGGTCGGTGGGGGCGATGTCGGCGAGGTCGGCCTGCGGCCGGTCGGCCGGCAGCAGGATCTTGTACGGGGCGCGGGAGGGCACCCCGGACAGCCGCTCGGTGACGGTGTACGCCCAGTTCCGCGGGTTCATGCCGGGGGCGTCGGTGGCGGGCAGGGTGACCTTGAGCCGCCCCTGGTCGTCGAGGGACGCCCTGATGGGGCCGCCGAGCATGACGTCGGCCCCGCTGTGCGTCAGCAGGGCGGGGGGCTCGAAGGTGACGTCGCCGCTCAGCGCCTGGCCGTCCGGGGTCAGATAGCGGGCGGTCACGGTCACGGTGGGGATGGCTTGGGGTAGCACGGGGCGTGCCCTTCTACGCGGGGGGCGGGAGAGATCCGGTGGGCGTCAGGACTGGACGCCGTACAGGGCGCGCGGCGAGCACCACACGGTGCTGTTGCCGTTGGCCGCGCGGGCCTGGACCTTGAAGGTGATGTGGCTGCCGTAGTCCACGCCGATGGGCTCGGTGAACAGCAGCGTGGACTTCGCCGTGGGCCCGACCTGCCGGTCGTCGACCAGCAGCCGCAGTTCGCCGCCGTTGCCCGCCGTGGCCATGGCGATCAGGCAGTAGAGCTTGGGGTGCTGGACGATGGCGTTGCCGTTGTAGAGGGTGGTCCAGCTCGTGGAGCTGGTGGACTCCCACTTGGTGGCGTTCTCCGGGGTGGGCATCGGATACGGGACGTACGGCTTGGCCAGGCCGTGGCCCTTGGCATCGTCGGCGAGGATGACGTTGCCCTTGCGGTCCCAGATCTGGACGGGCTGGTCGGGCATGCCCTGGGGGTCGCCCGTCCACACGCTGATCGCGGGGGAGCCGTCGTCGCGCCGGACGACGAAGCCCTGCTGGAACTGGCCGCCCGGCCGGTCCGGGAGGATCCGGCCGAAGTAGGCGAGTTCCTGCCCCTCCGGTGTGCGTACCGTCAGCGATCCGCCGTCACCGATGACCACCCTGCCGCCCTGGATCTCGTCCATCTTGGGCCGGGTGTTGGCGCTGCCCATCAGGGCCCGTACCTGCCGTTCCAGGTCGCGGATGCGATCCAGCAGGTCCATGGGGATGGCGGCCATTCAGATTCCTTCCAGATAGAGCTTCGCGGTCTCGGCCTTCGCCCGCTCGGGGGGCGAGACGGTCATGCCCACGACCCGGTAGCGGGCGCTGAGCCCCTCCGGGTGCCACAGGTCGGTGATGCGCAGCCGGACCGTGGCGCCGATGAGGGCCGGGGTCATCCGGCCGTCGAGCCGGATGGTGGCCTCGGGGATGAGCTGGGGGCTGCGGGAGCGGTGGAGTCCGGCCTCGGCGAGGCTGTTGAGGGTGTTCCGGTCGGTGACCGAGCTGTGGTCGGAGGTGCCTTCCAGCCGGGGCCAGCCCTCCGCCAGGTCGCTGGTGGCCTCCATGCGCTCGGACATGGTCGGCAGCGATTCCCTGGCCTGGTTGCGGTTGACCGATTCGCCGCGTGCCACCCACACGTTGGCCTGCAGGGTCGCGTCGCTGGGCAGGCTGTAGGACAGCAGCGGGCCGGGCCGGTCCAGCACGATGTCCGTGGCGCCGGTCAGGATCCTGGGATGCCCGAGCTGAAGCCGCTTCACGCGCCGCGCGGAGACCGGATCGCGGTAGCAGTGGATGCGCCACTCGAAGCCGTCCTGCAGGGCCGCGAGGCTGTCCAGCAGCTCGCGGATCCGCGCGACGTCCGTCCAGGCGTACTTCCGGGTGCGCCGTACGCCGGAGACCTCGGTCCCGTACTCGATGCCGATGTCGCCGCCCGGCTGGGCCTGGATGTGGTCGATCAGGCTGCGGGCGATGTCGAACTGGTCGACGCCCTTGCCCTCCAGGCCGTCGTTGAGGATGCGGTGGTCCAGGTACGAGTCGAAGGTGCCCGCCTGGATCTCGGCCGTCATCCGGCCCTGCTCGTCACCCGAGGGCGTGCAGGTCCACAGGATGCCGCCCCACCAGATCTCGGAGCCGCGCTCCAGCCAGACCGCGGTGCGGCCCGGCTGGAGCGCGGTACGGGCCCGCTGCGCCATCGCCTGGTCGGGAAGGGGGACCGTGGCGCGCAGGGAGCCCGCCTTGCCGATGTAGTCGTCGAACTCGACGCCGGTCAGCGGCAGGCTGTCGACGACCTGGTCGGTGCGCAGGTCGCAGAACAGGGCGCGGTAGGCGGGCCCGGTGGCCGTGGTCATGCGGCGGCCTCGTAGGTGCCGAACAGCGTGATCCAGTTGCCGTCCGCGACGGACCGCGGCCAGTCGGCGTCCATCCAGCCGCCGGAGGGGGTGCCGTCGGCGTTGTTGGAGGTCCAGCCGCAGGCGGAGCCGTTGGCGTGCCGGGACGCCTCCAGGAAGCATCCGCCGTGGTAGTAGCCGTTGTCGAGGCGGGCCTTCAGGTGGCCGTTGATGGCGGGCCCGGTCGGGCGCAGCGGCAGGGACAGCCACCAGTTGCCGTTCTTCCCGGCCCCGCCCCAGTTGCTGGTGGAGCCGATCTTCAGGGTCGCGGTGAAGTGGACGACCGAGCCGTCGTGGAGGTACCGGCCCGACAGCGAGCCGTTGCCGATGCGCGGCACCGGACCGTTGTCCGCCCCCCACTCCGGCGTGTAGTCCTGCCAGGTCGGGCGGGGTGCCGGGTAGGGCTTCCACTGCGTGCCGTCCCAGCGCTCCAGGCCGGCGCCGGTGTCGCGGTACTGACCGGGGTAGCCGCCGGTGAAGTTGGTGCCCCAGCCGCGCGGGATGATGCCGCCGACGGCCACGGTGGCCCGGCGGCGGTCGCGGACGGCGGTGGCCCAGTTGATGCCGCCGGTGCCGGCCGAGGCCCCGGCGGGGACGGTGACGTCGGCCAGCGCGATGGCACCGCCGGGCGTCGCGGGCACGGCCGGGCTGGGGGCCGGGGTGCCCTGGACGACCTCGATGACGGCCTCGGTGCGGTTGGACGTGTCGTGGGCGGCGTCGTAGATCCGCAGCACGACGAGGTCCACGCGTGGGTGGTTCGGATCGCCGTCGGCGAAGGCGATGGGGGTGTAGTTGGTGACCGCCACCGGGTAGGCCCCGGCCAGCTCGCCGGCCTGAACGACGGCCCGGCCCGGCGCGACCTTTCCGGTCATGCCGGCCTCGTCACCGAAGACGTAGAGGCCGCCCATGACGTGCTGGCCCTCCTTCGAGCCGGGAACCACGCCGTCGCGCGAGGTCAGCAGGCCGTCCGGGGCCATGGTGCCGAGCGGGGCGAGCCGGGTGTCGACGCGGGACTGGCCGCCGCCGGCGTCGGTGCGGTTGAGCAGCCAAGCGCTGCGGACGTTGTTCATGGCGTTCTCCAAAGCGGTGTGGGCGGAAGGGCGTCGGTGCGGAACGGGGGCGAGGTCACCAGTGCGCGTTGCGCCAGCTGACGGTCACGGCGGCGCGCGGATCGGCCGACTCGGGGGCGGCGCGGAAGGCCAGCGAGGTGACCCCGGGGTCGAGGTGGAACAACTGCTCGGGGGTCGACCGGGCCGTGGCGGTGTAGAGCCGGGAGGTGGTGCCGTTGAGGGTGACCGTGCCGGCGCCGGTGTCGACGGTCAGCACGTCGGACTCGGCGAGCGTGATGTCGTACTCGATCTGCCGGCCGTCGCTGAGCCGGGTCAGTGACGGGCGTACGACCGGCCCCTGGAACTCGATCACGGGGGTGGCGGGAGCGTCGCCCGCGTTGACCGCGGTGACCGTTCCGGTGCTCCCCGCCGCCCCCCACTCGAGCGGCCATTCCAGGCCGCCGCCGGGGTGCCACAGCAGCCCCGGTTCCGGCGCGGGCAGGCCCGTACGCGCGTACTGCTCGTCGGCGCCGTAGCGACGGGGATCGGTGCACAGCCACTGCAGAGAGGCCGAACCGATGCCCTGGAGGAGATAGGTACGGTCGGTGGGGACGGCACGACGGTCGACCCGGGCCCGGCAGGCGAGGATCTGGCCGTGCAGACGTACGGCCAGCCACTGCTCGCCGCTGTGCACGCGGGTGGCGGCGCGGAACGCCTCGGCGACGGCCCGTGCCTGGTCCGGCCGCTCGGGCAGCAGCCATACGGACGCCGAGACCGTGCGGGGCTTGGCCCACTGGGCGCCGGGCCAGGAGCCGTGCTGGTCGGGCCGGGGTACGTCGGCGGACTCGAGATCCGGCAGGTCGTCCCAGCCGGTCAGGCCCTTGGCGTCGATCTGGTAGGGCGTGCCGGGGCCCATGAGAAGTCCGGCCCACTCGATCTGCCCGTCCTGGGAGATCAGTGAGCCGGGGGCCGAAGTCGCGGTGTCGAGTTGTGCTGTGGGCATGGGCGGCCTCACCTCCGTGTGCTGACGTGAGCGAGAAAGAGCAGGTCCTGGGCGATGGCGAGGGCGCCACGGCCCGGCGGCTCGTAGTAGTGGTCGATGCGGGGTGCGGCCGGCGCGTTGTCGCGGGCCGCTTCGGCGGTACGGGCCAGCAGCTGGTCCAGCTTCGACAGCGGCAGCACGGCTTCCGCCTCGCCGGCCTCGGCGAGGATCACGGGGACGCCGCCGTCGCGGGGGCCGACCACACCGCCCTGGGCGAGCATCGGGATCTTCGGCAGGTTCACCCCGAACTTCTTGCCGAGGATGCTGAAGCTGAGGCTGTTGAGGCCGTCGATGACCCAGTTGGCGAAGGCGATGAGGCCGTTGAGCGGGCCCTTGACGACGCCGAGGACCATCTGGAAGCCGGTCTCGAGGAAGTCGCCCATGCCGTTCAGCGCCTTCTCCATGGCGGAGTTGACCTTGCGGAAGCCGCGGGGGATGTCCTTGGTGACCCACGTGACCACCGGCTTGATGACGCGCTCGACGGCCTTCCAGACGCCCTTGATCGTGGCGAGGTAGCCGGTGATCACCGGGACGATGACGGTCAGGGCGGTGGTGAGGTACGTCTCGACGAGGCCGAAGACCGTCTCCATGATCTGCCGGCCGAGCTCGGAGTTCAGGGCGAAGTCGATGAGCTCGGTGGCGAACGGGGCGAGGAGCGTCGCGATGAGGACGAAGGGGTTCGTCTTCATGACGAGGTTGACGGCCGTCATGATGCCGCTGGCGATTTTGAGTTTGCCGCCGAGGATGCCGGTGAACTTGCCGAGGACGCCGGCGCCCTTGCCTTGCAGGGTGATGGCCCTGGCGCTGCCGGTGGCCTGACGGTTGATGTTCTTCAGCAGGCGGGCGGACTGCTGAGAGCCGGTCTTCGTCTTCAGCAGGCCGGAGTTGGCGGTGCCGGCTTGCTTGCCGACGGCCAGTGCGGCCCGGCCGGCGGCCCCGGCGTTCGTACCGAACTGCTTGAGGTCCTTCCCGGCCTGACCGGTCGACCGCCTGATGCGGTCGGCGGCGCGGGTGGCGTTGCGGATACCGGTCTGAGTGGTGCGGAGGGACCGGCCGGCCTGGCCGAGTGCGGAGCCGAAGGCGCGGAACGCGCCGGCTGAGTTGGCGAGCGGGTTTCTGGGGAGCGCTGCTGCGGCGGCAGTCACGCGGGTTCCTCCTTACCGCCTTATCCGCGGGCCTTGGCGAGGAACAGCAGCGCTCGGGCGGTGTCCTTGGGGTCGCTGGACGGGGTGGCGTAGTAGTTCTCGATGTGGAAACCGGCGGTGGACGCCGACCCGTTGCCGCCTGCCGAGGCGATGCGGGCCTGGACGGCGGTACGGGTCAGCAGCCGGTCCAGCTTCGACAGCGGCATGACCGCCTCGTGCTCGCCCGCCTCGGCGACGATCGCCGGCACACCGCCGCTGCGGGGTGCGACGATGCCGCCCTCGGCGAGCATCGGGATGCGGGGGATGCTGACGCCGAAGGTCTTGCCGCCGACGAGGGGGACCCAGCCGGGGATGGAGACCTTGATGCCGTTCAGGGCGCCGATCGCCGAGTTGATCAGGCCGATGACGGCGTTGAGCGGGGACTTGACGGCCGAGAGGATGCCGTCGAACACGCCTCCGGCGAAGGACGACAGACCGCTCCAGGCGCTGGACAAGGCGTCCTTGACGGTGTTGAACGCGCCGGGGATCGCGGAGCCGATCCACAGGGCGATCGGCAGGATGGCGGCCTTGATGCCGTTCCACACCTTGGAGATGATCTTGCCTGTGGCCTTCATCAGCGGGCCGATGGCCTTCATGACGGTCTTGACGACCCTGCCGATGACGTCGAAGGCGACCTTCATGATCTTCTGCATCGTCTTCGACTTGGACGCCATGGTGACGACCTTCTCGATGAGCGGTGCGAAGAGTTCGAGCAACATCCCGATGACGTTGCCCTTCATCGACTTGTTGAGCCCCTTGAACCCACCGTCGGCCTTCTTCAGCCCGCCCTGGAACTTCCCCATGGACGTGCCGCCCTTGCCGGCCTCCTTGCCGACCTTGGCGACGGACCTGGCCGCCTGGTCGGCGGCGGTCTTCATGCCCTTGAGTTCGCGGGTGGACTGCTTGGCGGAGTTCTTGATCTTCCCGACGTTGGTGTTGGCGGTGCCGGCCTGGCGGCCGAGCGTGCCGGCGGAGCGGCCGGCCCCTTCCAGGCCGGTTTTGAAACCACGGAGTGAGCCGTTGGCTCTGCCGAGGGATTGCACTAGAGACATGTTCTATCCAATTCGATTGGCATCCACTCTCAGAGGATTCGTCAGCCGAGTGCGGCCATGAGGCTATTCACGCGGGCTTCGAGCGCCTTGATCTGGTCTGCAGCACCCTTGAGGCGCCTGGGATTGCCGTCGGAGACGTTGGGCTGGGCGGCGACCTTGCCCACCTGTTTGCGCTGAGCGCGGAGCCGACTCTCAAGGCTGTCGATACGCCTATGGGCCCGCTTCGTCTCTTGTGCGTGGCCGGTTAGAGTCCGGTTCGTTCGCACGACCTCGCGGTAAGCTTGCTTTGCGTTGTTATCGGCGGCGCCAAGCCTCCTCTTGATATCGCGAATCTCTGTCCTCAGTCGCGAATCAAGCCTTTCCTGGGCGGCCTCTCTCGCTTTCTTTTCGTCGTACTTATCCAAGTCCTTCTTGGAGGTTACTACGCGCCAGAAGGATCCGCCCTCGCGAGTCCAGGGCCAAGTTCTGTGCTGAACGCCAAGGATGCTTATTCCCTTTTCGTCCATCTTGAATATGCCCCCGTCGATCTTCACTGGCGTGAAGCCGAGGGCCACTAGGCCAAGCCCTAGTTTTACCGTGTCGAGGCCGAGGCTGAGCTGGTTGATCGATGCGCTCATGCCGTTCATGGTGAGGGCTTGTTTATTAACTACGAAGGAGAGGTCGTTTATCTTTTTGTTGTACCTTGAGTGCTCCTCCTTCGTGTCCTCGAATTTATTGCCAATGGAATCGGGGATCAGTGGGCCTGGGTCAACGGCCATCGCTTCACATCCAAAATGCTGCTATATGTGCAACTTTGTATGCTGACTCTGTGTTTGACGGCTACATTTCCTGTTTCCAGGTATAAGATGACTCTGTTCGGCGGTGCATGACGAATAAAGCGGAGGTCGTCTTGACGGTAGCCATCATCCTGGTCGCCACTCTGATGCTGTTCATCCCCGTATGGATATTGATAGCGCTTGAGCTCATCCCTCGTCGGCGGCGTGCGAGGCTGAAGCGGGTGGGGATTCGTGCGAGTGGGAGATGTGTCAGTATTTCGTGGATCGATAATGCGGCTGTGGCTGCGATTGAGTACGCGACTCCGGACGGGCGCAAGTTTACGCACCATACAAACCCGAGTTATGTTTCTCCCTTTACGAAGGGTGGTGCCGCAGTCATCGTCTATGACCCTCGGAACCCTCGTAATGCGCGAGTTGCCGACTGGCTCGACGGGGAACCGGGCAGTCGATTCGCGACCTGGGTTCTTGTAGCCCTTGAGGGGATTTTTCTGATACCGCAGGCGTGGTGGATTTACATACTGCTGTCCGGCGGATTCGACCTTTGATCGTGGGCCGACCGGCGTTCCCGGCAACGAGTCGTCATCCTATTGTCATCGGTGTACTTCATCCGTTTGCCCAGGCTCTTCCAATCTCCTTGGAAGGGCCTGGGATGTAGTTCGCCGGATGCTCAATTCGTCCCCCAGTGCAATTGCTGGGGCATAAAAAAACCGCCCACCGGAGCTGTGGGCGGGAGGGTTTTCTTTTTGTCTACGGGTTGGGCGACACTTCCCACGGGCCTGATGCCCTGATCTGCAGGTAGCCCGGCCCGGGAATTTTTGCGCTGCCCTGAACTCTTCGGGAATCGGTAAGCTCGGTTGCTTTCCCGCTCGGCGAGAAGTGGGTGATGCCTGTACCCGAGTCGACGGACTTCCGGTCGAACGAGTAGGTGATGGACTGGAGACCTGCGGGACACTGCAACACGTCCGCCACCTTGCCGCCGGCCGCACCTGTGAGTAGCGGTGCCGATGGGGCCGGCATGATGCGCAGTTGCCAGCGAGAAATCCCGCCTCCGCCCTCCGAGTCGGATACCCGGGTTATGGAGACGTGTGTGTATTTAGGTGCGAGCAGAAACCGATACGGTTTCCTGCCCGATATCGCTACGGATATGAGCGTCCGTTCCTCGCGATGTGCCGTTCTTTCGATTCCGTGCGCAATGAACGAGCTGGTCCACCCTGACGTTCTCAGTTCGATCAGTGTGGGTATTCCTGGCGTGCGCTCGATCTCGATCTCGCGGTTGCGCCACCCCTGATGGGATATGTCCTTGCTCAAGGATTCCCCTCCTGTGCAGATCCCGAAGGCCCAGGTTAGTGGGTAGGGGAATCGGGGGGAACGTCCTGCGTCTCGCTCCGCTCGGGGAGCGTCAGGAGAAGAAGCGAGCGAGCTGATCCGGACTCGGCATGGCGGCCACATCTCTGTGGTTGATTTCGGCGGAGGCGTCGGAGCTCGGTCCGGCTTCCGGAAGCCCTGGCCTGGGGACCGGATCCGGGAAATCCAGCGGTTCGGAGTCTTCCCCGCTGTTCAGCGTCGCTGTCATCCAGTTGGCGACAGCCAGATGGTCGACCGTCGCCGCCAGCAGATGGGTCGACACATCCCAGTCGGCCGCCTCACCGTGGAGATCACGGTTGACCGCGCTGTCCCGCGGCATGTGTTTCACCAGCACCGCAAGCCGTCGCGACGACAACGACCCCCGGTGCCAGTCCAACAGGTCGACACCGAAATGCCGCAGCAGATCGGCCTCAAGAGCCTCGGCGTGTTCCTCTACGAACGCGTCGAGGCTCAGTCTTCCCCCAGGCCGAGCCCGGTCTCCTGGCCGTACGCCTCCAGGATCGCGGCGATGTCCTGCATCGTCACGTCGTGCTCGACGAAGCGCGCGAACTGTTCCTTGCCCAGCAGCAGCCCGAGCAGACCGTCCACGTCGTTGTCGTCCAGCTCGCGCAGCGCACGCGCCGTGCGGTGGCCGATCTCGGTGGGAAGTTCGAAGGTGTCGCCGTCGAGCTGGAAGGACCAGGACGTGCCGTGCGCCTCCAGGCGCTGGGCGCGGGCCGCGTTGACGTCGAATGCGGGCATGGTGCTGCTCCTTGTGAGAGGGGTGATGTGAAGGGGGTGGGGCGCCGCCACGGGGCGGCGCCCCGTTCGGAGGTGACTTACTTGGCCGCGCCCGGCGCGAACGCCTTGTCCTTCATCAGCCACGTCGCCAGCGGCGCGTCCGGCTTCGAGGCCATCGCCGTGAACGTGACGCCCAGCTTCACCGCACCCTTGCGGTTCAGGTCGAGGTCGTCGCTGACCGTGACCAGGCCGCGCGGGACGACGAAGCGGTAGCGGATCTCGGCGCCGTCGCTGAACTCGACGCCCAGCGCGCGCTCGTCCTCGCCCTGGTCGCTGTGGATCTCGTACTTGAACAGGCCCGAGTTCGGGGCCGTCTCGACGACCGCGCCGCCGCCGAAGAAGAACGGCAGGGTGTCCTCGTTGAGCTGCAGCATGCCGAACTTCAGCGTCAGCTCGCGCTCGGTGTAGATCGTGCGGGCCGGCGTCAGGGACTGCCAGGTGTCGATGTTGGCGGTCTTGCCCTTGCGGCCGAACTTCACGCCGTCGGTGCTGGTGTAGCCCAGGTCGTGCCAGGCCGCGCCCCACTCGGTGGCGGTGTCGGCGGGGGCGTCGGTGCCGACCTTGGCGATGAGGATGCGGCCGGTGCCGGCGACGCGGATCTCGCTCGGGTTCATTCCGGGCATGGGTTCTCCTAGGTGAGAGGTACGACGAAGGCCCCGCCGGCGGTCGGCGGGGCCTGCTGGGGGAGGCGAGGGGCGGGCACCCCGTCCGGTCACACCGGGCGGAGCGAGAAGCGCACCGTGGTCAGGTAGCGGTTGCCGGCCGGCCGGTTGTAGTCCGGCAGCCAGCGCACGGCCTCGGTCTCGACGACGTCGGTGACGACCGCCGTGCCGTAGGTGGTGCCGCGGAGCTGGAGGAGCGCGGCGCGGACGGTCAGGGACACGGAGTGGGCCGTGGTCTTGTCGGGCCCGTAGACCTCCAACTCGACCAGGGGCGTGTCGAGGTGCAGGTCGTCGACCCAGGCGCCACCGGTCCGGGAGACCAGCACCACCTTCTGCGTACCGTCGAAGCCGGCGGGCGGCCGGTTGTCGACGACCACTCCCGCCAGTTCCGGCCGGTACTTGAGAGTGTCGACGATGAGGCGTTCCACATCGGGGAACGAGAGCAGAGCCGCGTTCACACGGACTCCTTATCGGGTCCAGTAGTTGGCCTGGACCTCGGCGTAGGTGAGCTTGCCGTCGGTGTCGCCGTTGATGATTTCGATGGTCCATACGACGCGGTTGCCCGGGTCGCAGACGGCGCCGGCGCGGGTCTGGTTGATGTAGGTGTTGCCGGTGGTGGCGGTGTGCTCCTCGATGGGGCCTTCCTTGACGGTCTCGCCCTTGCTGTTGATCTCCAGGAAGCGGGTCTGGATGATGATGCCGGGGGCGACGCCGGTGAGGGTGGCGGCGGCGAGGGCGATGTAGTCGGAGTGGCTGGAGATGAAGGCGGCGCCGCCCTTGTCGGGGTGCTGCTCGCCGCCGTCGGAGTACTCGTCCTCGAAGGAGATCTGCGTCGGGGTGTTCCGCTTGATGACCAGGTCCGACTTGCGGGCGAGGCTCACCCGCTTCGGGGCGTCGTCATCGAGGCCGAGCTTGTTGACCAGCTCCGCGACGATCTGCGCGGCGGCCTTCTCGTGCTTGGCGTAGTACGTCGGGAAATTGCTGACCTGGACGGCCTGGGCGACCTGGTAGAGCTGCGTCGACGTGAGGTAATCCGGGCCGAACTTCGGCGGGCAGATCTTCTTCATCTCGGAGAAGAACTTCCAGGACGTCCAGTGCGGATCGAGCCGCTGCGCCCGGCTGCCCCACCAGTCCTGCTGCTGAAAAAGGCCGATGCTCGTCGCGTCGCCGTAGTCGAGGTTGCGCATGCCCGACTCCTGAAGCGCGGTGGCGACGCCGACGACCGCACCTCGAAAACCGAGGCCGGCCTTTATCGCCTCTTCGAGGATCGCCTGGGCGTTGCTGCGCTGATCGGCATCGAACTTCCACTCGGTCTGGGTGTGTGTGAGCGGATACGGCAGCAGGTCATTGACCGTGACCATGTTGATGTCCTTCCGGGGTCCGACGAAAACGGGGGTGCCCCGCATGCCGACGCATGCGGGGCACCCCTCGGTGTTTTCCGTCAAATGGTGCCGCTGGGGCTTATCGGGTCCAGTAGTTGGCCTGGACCTCGGCGTAGGTGAGCTTGCCGTCGGTGTCGCCGTTGATGATTTCGATGGTCCATACGACGCGGTTGCCCGGGTCGCAGACGGCGCCGGCGCGGGTCTGGTTGATGTAGGTGTTGCCGGTGGTGGCGGTGTGCTCCTCGATGGGGCCTTCCTTGACGGTCTCGCCCTTGCTGTTGATCTCCAGGAAGCGGGTCTGGATGATGATGCCGGGGGCGACGCCGGTGAGGGTGGCGGCGGCGAGGGCGATGTAGTCGGAGTGGCTGGAGATGAAGGCGGCGCCGCCCTTGTCGGGGTGCTGCTCGCCGCCGTCGGAGTACTCGTCCTCGAAGGAGATCTGCGTCGGGGTGTTCCGCTTGATGACCAGGTCGGTCTTACGGGCAAGGCTCACGCGCTTCGGCATGTCGTCATCTTCCTTGTAGTTGGGGTGGCCGTATCCGTAGATACGGGTGGAGCTGCGGTTGATCACTCGGCGGTAGACGCCGTCGCCATTGGACGAACCGTCGTTGTTGGTGTTTCCGCCGATGGTGGTGATGTGGGTGTCGGTGAACGACTCGACGATCTCGACGTGGTCCTGGCCCGAGGAGCCGTAGAACACGATCGCGCCGACCGACGGGGTGCGACTCCAGCGGTCGCGGGCCTGGTAGTAGCTCACGCCGTCCGGGCACCAGGCGAACTTCGGGATGATGTCGGTGTTGTCCGACATCGCTGCGCAGTAGGAAATGAAAATGGCGCACCAAGGCTGGTGGTTCATGCCATCGCCATACCAACGGCCGAACTTGTTGTCGTTGTTCGCGCCCTCTTTATAACCAATGTGCTTGGCGGCCTCGTCAAGCATGGACTTAGCGGTATTGGCCATATCGATAAATGCCCCCTTCCGATAAGGGTGGGTGGACAGGAAATCGGCGGTGAGCGCCGCGGGAAGGTCGGGGCCACGCGAACGGCCCCCCGCCCTGAGGGGCGGGGGGCCGTTGCCATGCGGCGCTGGTATGCGGGCGCTCAACGCCAAGCGGCGGATGCCGCGCCCTCGTTGTGGGCACAGCTCCGCCGCTGCATCTATTGTGAACGAGATCGTGCGAGCGCGCAACTAGAAGTTTCGAGCCCGCAATCAAGGGGTCGCTCCGGCCCCTCGCCGGGGCGATGACGCTTCGTCATGCCCGGCGACCGGGTGTCAGAGAGACGGGATAGATTAATGGGCGTTCGCGCACACTCCCGGGTATCTCACGACAGATCTGCCGGAGGTGGCACGGAGGGGCAAATGAGTCGGCGGAGAGAACCGGGGGGCGGCATGGTTGAGCGGTTCGTGATGCGTGGAGGAGCCGCGCGGTGAGCGGGCACAGCGAGCGGCTCACGGAGGTCGTGGCCGCCACCGTGGAGGTCGCCGCCGAGTCCGGGCTCTCCGGTGCCTTCAGCGACGAGGTCGCCCGGGCCCTGACGGCCGTCGTGGGGAAGATAGCCACCAAGGTCGTCGCCGACGCCGAGATCGGCGGGTTCGTCAGCGGCTGGCAGGAGGCGATCGAGGCCATGGGGGAGAAGCGCAAGGGCGCGATGGGCGCGCAGGTCTACCGCATGCCGTCCAGCAACGTCGACGTCTGACCGCACCCGCACCCGCACCCGCACCCGCACATGCACATGTGCCCCGTGGCCGATCGGCCACGGGGCACACCTCATATATATGGGGACAGGGGGAGAGCGGGGTCAGGCGTCGTCGCGGCGCAGCTCGTGCGCCCGGCGCGTGGCGCGTTCGGCGGCGAAGACGTCCTCCAGGCGGAAGAGGTGCGCCCGGCCGCGCCGGCCCGCCGGCGTCAGATGGCCCAGCTGGACCCACTTGCGGACGGTGTCGGGCACGACGGCCGTCTCCTGTGCGGCCAGTGCCGTCGTCACCAGAGTCATCGGGGCATCCCTTCGGTCACGTTCTCACAGGTGTTCGCGCCGCGCTCGTCGTAGGCGACCGCCCCGACCGCCCCGACCGCCCCGGCCGTCTCGATCATCTCGGTCTCCTCGTCGTCCTGAGCCGCCGCCATCTCCGCCAGGTCCCCCTCCGTCGCCTCCGCGAGCCGGCGCCACTGCGGGCGGGCCCACGCGTGGCGGTGCCGGGCGTCGGTGTGGCAGGCGCAGGCGGCATCCGCGCAGCGGCAGCCGGGGTTCACGCACAGCACCGTCTCGCGGTGCGGGAAGACGCGCAGGGATACGGAGTCGCAGTGCGGACAGCGGCCGCGCACGCGTACCGGCGTCTCGGCGTCGCCCAGGGCGAGCGAGCAGCGGCGGGCCATGCGGCGGGCCTCGGCGCGTACGTGCTCGGCCAGGACCGGGTCGCCGCAGATGAGGTCCAGCCCCGCGATCAGGCGGGTCAGGCGCTGCTCCACCGTGCCGCGCGGCGGGCGCGGCAGCCGCAGCTTGTCGCAGACGGCCTCCTCCAGCTCCACCACACCGTCGGTGATGTCGCGGATGGTGTCGGAGACGAAGAGGCGGATGGGCGCGGAGGGCGCGGTCCGGGGGGCGCGGCCGGTGGTCATGGCGGCGGGGCGGGCGGTGCGGCTGGGGGCGAGCTCCCGGCCCAGTTCCGGGAACTGGCGGAGCAGGATGCCCAGCCACACGGCTGCGCGGTCGGGACGGTTCGCGGTGGTCATGGCTGCTCCAAAGGGGTGTCGGGGGCCTTCTCGGGGACGGCCGGTGCCTCGGGCAGCCGGGCCTCCCTGCCGTTGCGCCACAGCCGGCCCGCGCACACCCCGTCGAACCAGCTCTCGCGCGGGGCGACGGTCTCCAGGCAGTAGCGGCTCACGGTGCAGACGGCGCAGGCCCGCAGGGCGGGCAGCGCGGCCTCGGCGCGGCGGGCGAACACGGCGTGGTCCGGCAGGCCGATGCAGGCGGCGCGGGTGCGCCAGTCGGCGGGGCGGCGGGCGGCGGTGGGGTGCGGATAGGCGGAGACGGGGGCGCGGAGCGCGGATGCGGGCATGGGCGGATCGGGGCCCCTCTCGGGCACGGCTGGGGCGGACGGACGGACGGGCGGGTGCGGGGTTGCGGAGGCCCCGGAGCGTGGCGTGCGACCGCCCGGCCGGAGGGACCGGTTGTTGCGGCAGCGCAATGAACATTAGCCAGCTTGCGTGCGAGAGCGCAACAAACGTCTCTCGGGTATCGCCTGTCACAAGAGAAAGCCCCAGTCAATCGGCCGTAGGGAGTGAATTTGGCCCGGTGGGCTGGCAAGTTGCGCCACCGCGCAGCATCCTGGTTATTGCGTGCGCGAACGGACGGTAGGGTTTCTCTTGCGGAGGGAGCAGTGCTATGGGCGAAAAGGGCTCGGAGATGGAGCGGTTCGCGGGCTGGGTCGAGGCTCTGATGCGCGAGCGCGGGTACGACATCGACAGTCCGCGCGGCGGAGGCAGATCGCGACTGGCGGAGGACGCCGGGGTGCACCGGGCGGCGGTGACGCGCCTGCTGCAGCGGCAGAGCCTGCCCGACCTGGAGACCATGCGCGCGCTGGCGCGCGTGCTCGGCGTATCGCTGCGGGACATGCTGATCCAGTCCGGCAAGGTCACGGCGGACGACCTGCCGCTGCCGGGCGCGGCGCGCGCGGCGGACCGCGGCGCCGGCCGGACGACCCCGGACGAAGCGGCCGAACTGCTGGGCATTCCCGACAGCCACCGCCGCCAGTTCGTCGAGATGACCGAAATGATCATTGCCGTCAGCGGGGCCCGGCCGGAGGACCCGCGCAGCACCCATCGGGGTGTATCCGCCGGGCGCTAGGGCCGGTGGGCGGGCCCCTGGCGGGCCCCGTGAGGCCGCTCTGATCTGCGACATATCCAGCACATCGGGGTGTCCTCCGCGTGTGCATTTGTTTTGACCGCAGCCCATGCGGTAGGTACGCTCTGACCTTGTGCCTGGGGTGTCCCTGGGCTCTTGCGCGTGCCTTCAGACCGCGCGGGAGACCCGGAACCGGGCGGTCTCGGCCGCTTCGGAGACACCGAAATCTGCACCAATCCGCCATCGGCGGGGGTCTGCAGCCTTCGACACACCCGACCGCGTGGGTCGGTGGTAGCTCCCAGGTTAGTTTTATCGTGATCGGCACACAGAAACCGGAGAAACGGTGCCTACGATCCAGCAGCTGGTCCGGAAGGGCCGGCAGGACAAGGTCGAGAAGAACAAGACGCCCGCACTCGAGGGTTCGCCCCAGCGCCGCGGCGTCTGCACGCGTGTTTTCACGACCACCCCGAAGAAGCCGAACTCGGCGCTCCGTAAGGTCGCGCGTGTGCGTCTGACCTCCGGCATCGAGGTCACCGCTTACATTCCGGGTGAGGGCCACAACCTGCAGGAGCACTCCATCGTGCTCGTGCGCGGCGGCCGTGTGAAGGACCTGCCGGGTGTTCGCTACAAGATCATCCGCGGCTCCCTCGACACGCAGGGCGTCAAGAACCGTAAGCAGGCTCGCAGCCGCTACGGCGCCAAGAAGGAGAAGTAAGAATGCCTCGTAAGGGCCCCGCCCCGAAGCGCCCGGTCATCATCGACCCGGTTTACGGCTCCCCTCTGGTGACGTCGCTCATCAACAAGATCCTCCTGCACGGCAAGCGCTCCACCGCCGAGCGCATCGTGTACGGCGCCATGGAGGGTCTGCGCGAGAAGACCGGTAACGACCCGGTCATCACCCTCAAGCGCGCTCTCGAGAACGTGAAGCCGGCTCTCGAGGTCAAGTCCCGCCGCGTCGGTGGCGCCACCTACCAGGTGCCGGTCGAGGTCCGTCCGGGCCGCGCCTCCACCCTGGCGCTGCGCTGGCTGGTCGGTTACTCCCGCGCCCGTCGCGAGAAGACCATGACCGAGCGCCTCATGAACGAGCTGCTGGACGCCTCGAACGGTCTCGGCGCCTCGGTCAAGAAGCGTGAGGACACGCACAAGATGGCCGAGTCCAACAAGGCCTTCGCGCACTACCGCTGGTAGTCGCTACCCCCATCGAGAACCGAGAGAAGACTGAGCCATATGGCCACCACTTCGCTTGACCTGGCCAAGGTCCGCAACATCGGGATCATGGCCCACATCGACGCGGGCAAGACGACCACCACCGAGCGGATCCTGTTCTACACCGGCGTTTCGTACAAGATCGGTGAAGTCCACGACGGCGCTGCCACGATGGACTGGATGGAGCAGGAGCAGGAGCGCGGCATCACGATCACGTCTGCCGCGACGACCTGCCACTGGCCGCTTGAGGGCGTCGACCACACCATCAACATCATCGACACCCCGGGCCACGTCGACTTCACCGTCGAGGTGGAGCGCTCCCTGCGCGTGCTCGACGGTGCCGTGACGGTGTTCGACGGCGTCGCCGGCGTCGAGCCGCAGTCCGAGACGGTGTGGCGTCAGGCCGACCGTTACGGCGTGCCGCGCATCTGCTTCGTCAACAAGCTCGACCGCACCGGTGCCGAGTTCCACCGCTGCGTCGACATGATCGTCGACCGCCTCGGTGCGGTTCCGCTGGTCATGCAGCTCCCGATCGGCACCGAGGCCGACTTCAAGGGCGTGGTCGACCTCGTCCAGATGAAGGCGCTGGTCTGGTCCGCCGAGGCCGCCAAGGGCGAGATGTACGACGTCGTCGACATCCCGGACACCCACACCGAGGCTGCCGAGGAGTGGCGCGGCAAGCTGCTCGAGGCCGTCGCCGAGAACGACGAAGAGATGATGGAGCTGTTCCTCGAGGGCCAGGAGCCCACGCAGGAGCAGCTGATGGCGGCCATCCGCCGCATCACTCTCGCCTCCAAGGGCGGCGCCGACTCCGTCACCGTCACCCCGGTGTTCTGTGGCACCGCGTTCAAGAACAAGGGCGTTCAGCCCCTGCTCGACGCGGTCGTGCGCTACCTGCCGTCGCCGCTGGACATCGAGGCTGTCGAGGGCCACGCGGTCAACGACGCCGACGAGGTCGTGAAGCGCAAGCCGTCCGACGACGAGCCGTTCGCCGGTCTTGCCTTCAAGATCATGAGCGACCCGCACCTCGGCAAGCTCACCTTCGTCCGGGTTTACTCGGGCCGCATGGAGGCCGGCACTCAGGTGCAGAACTCCGTGAAGGGCAAGAAGGAGCGCATCGGCAAGATCTACCGGATGCACGCGAACAAGCGTGAGGAGATCGACTCGGTGGGTGCCGGTGACATCGTCGCCGTCATGGGTCTGAAGCAGACCACCACCGGTGAGACCCTCTGCGACGCCGCGAAGCCGGTGATCCTGGAGTCCATGGACTTCCCGGCGCCGGTCATCCAGGTCGCCATCGAGCCCAAGTCCAAGGGCGACCAGGAGAAGCTGGGTGTCGCCATCCAGCGCCTGGCCGAGGAGGACCCGTCCTTCCAGGTCCACACGGACGAGGAGACGGGCCAGACCATCATCGCGGGTATGGGCGAGCTGCACCTCGACGTGCTGGTCGACCGTATGCGCCGTGAGTTCAAGGTCGAGGCCAACGTCGGCAAGCCGCAGGTCGCGTACCGCGAGACGATCCGCAAGGCCGTCGAGCGGATCGACTACACGCACAAGAAGCAGACTGGTGGTTCCGGCCAGTTCGCCAAGGTGCAGATCGCGATCGAGCCCCTCGAGGGCGACGGCTACGAGTTCGAGAACAAGGTCACTGGTGGCCGTATCCCGCGGGAGTACATCCCGTCCGTGGACGCGGGTTGCCAGGAGGCCATGGAGTTCGGTGTGCTGGCCGGCTACCCGCTGACCGGCGTCAAGGTGACGCTGCTCGACGGTGCCTACCACGACGTCGACTCCTCCGAGCTCGCGTTCAAGATCGCCGGTTCCATGGCGTTCAAGGAGGGTGCTCGCAAGGCGTCCCCGGCTCTTCTCGAGCCGATGATGTCCGTCGAGGTCACCACCCCCGAGGACTACATGGGCGACGTGATCGGCGACATCAACTCCCGTCGCGGTCAGATCCAGTCCATGGAGGACCGGAGCGGCGCCAAGCTCGTCAAGGGCCTGGTTCCGCTGTCGGAGATGTTCGGCTACGTCGGAGACCTCCGCAGCAAGACCTCGGGTCGCGCAAGCTACTCGATGCAGTTCGACTCCTACGCCGAGGTTCCGCGGAACGTCGCCGAGGAGATCATCGCGAAGGCCAAGGGCGAGTAACGAGCTCCCGTCTCCATAGACGAGGCTCACGCCTTAGGCTTGACACCGACTGTCGGGGCATTCCGTTGCAAACCGTGAGGAATGCGTCGGATGCCCCGGCGGACGGCACCCCAGCAAAGATCCCTGGCGCCGACCGAATCTAGGCGTACAGAACCACTCCCAGGAGGACCCCAGTGGCGAAGGCGAAGTTCGAGCGGACTAAGCCGCACGTCAACATCGGCACCATCGGTCACGTCGACCACGGTAAGACCACTCTTACCGCGGCGATCACCAAGGTGCTGCACGACGCGTACCCGGACCTGAACCCCTTCACGCCTTTCGACGAGATCGACAAGGCCCCGGAGGAGCGTCAGCGCGGTATCACCATCTCCATCGCGCACGTCGAGTACCAGACCGAGTCGCGTCACTACGCCCACGTTGACTGCCCGGGTCACGCGGACTACATCAAGAACATGATCACCGGTGCCGCCCAGATGGACGGCGCGATCCTCGTGGTCGCCGCGACCGACGGTCCGATGCCGCAGACCAAGGAGCACGTGCTCCTGGCCCGCCAGTCCGGCGTTCCGTACATCGTTGTCGCCCTGAACAAGGCCGACATGGTGGACGACGAGGAGATCCTGGAGCTCGTCGAGCTCGAGGTCCGTGAGCTCCTCAACGAGTACGAGTTCCCGGGCGACGACGCTCCGGTCGTCAAGGTCTCGGCGCTCAAGGCGCTCGAGGGCGACGCCGAGTGGGGCAAGTCGGTCATGAACCTCATGTCCGCGGTCGACAACTTCATCCCGCAGCCCGAGCGTGACGTCGACAAGCCGTTCCTCATGCCCATCGAGGACGTCTTCACGATCACCGGTCGCGGTACGGTCGTCACCGGCCGTATCGAGCGTGGTGTCCTGAAGGTCAACGAGACCGTCGACATCATCGGCATCAAGACCGAGAAGACCACCACCACGGTCACCGGTATCGAGATGTTCCGCAAGCTGCTCGACGAGGGCCAGGCCGGTGAGAACGTCGGTCTGCTCCTCCGTGGCATCAAGCGCGAGGACGTCGAGCGCGGCCAGTGCATCATCAAGCCGGGTTCGGTTACCCCGCACACCGAGTTCGAGGCCACGGCGTACATCCTCTCCAAGGACGAGGGCGGCCGCCACACCCCGTTCTTCAACAACTACCGTCCGCAGTTCTACTTCCGTACGACTGACGTGACCGGTGTTGTGACCCTCAAGGAGGGCACGGAGATGGTCATGCCCGGCGACAACGCCGAGATGTCCGTCTCCCTGATCCAGCCTGTCGCGATGGAGGAGGGCCTGCGCTTCACCATCCGTGAGGGCGGCCGCACCGTCGGCGCCGGCCAGGTCACCAAGATCGTCAAGTAAGTCCGCTTACTTGCAGGTCTGAACGGGCCCCGCACATCCTCGGATGTGCGGGGCCCGCTCGTTTTCCGCCCGCCGGCCGGCTCAGGGCGTGTACGGCAGGATCTGCCGCAGCAGCCCCTTCGGATGGCCCCGGCGCCGCCACTCCCTCGGATAGCCGATGGAGACCTCCTCGAAGCGGACCCCGTCGTACCAGGTCGTCCGCGGGATGTGCAGATGCCCGTAGACCACGGCCGCGGTGGTGAACCGCGTGTGCCAGTCGCGGGTCAGCACGGTCCCGCACCACTGGGCGAACTCCGGGTACGTCATGACGTCCGTGGGCTCGCGGACCAGAGGCCAGTGGTTGACGAGCACCAGCGGTACGGACGGGTCGTGCGCGGCCAGCCGGGCCTCGGTCGCCGCCACCCGGGCGCGGCACCAGTCGTCCACGCCGTCGTAGGGCTCCGGGTGCAGCAGGAACTCGTCCGTGCACACCACGCCGGCCTCATGGGCCTGGGCCAGGGACTCCTCCTTCGTGGCCGCCGTCGGCGTGCGGAAGGTGTAGTCGTACAGCGTGAACAGCGGCGCGACGGCGACCGGCCCGCCCTCGCCCTCCCACACCGGCCAGGGATCCTCGGGCGTCACCACGCCCAGGTCGCGGCAGAGCTTGACCAGCCGCTCGTAGCGGGCCTCGCCCCGCAGGTCGACCGGGTCCGTCTTCGGCGTCCACAGCTCGTGGTTGCCGGGCACCCACACGACCTTGGCGAAGCGGCCGGCCAGCAGGGCCAGGGTGCGCTCGACGTCCTCGAAGCGCTCGGCCACGTCGCCGGCCACGATCAGCCAGTCCTCGTCGGTCACGGGGCGCAGGGACTCGGCGATGGGCACGTTGTCGGCCATACCGGTGTGCAGGTCGCTGACGGCGAGGAGCCGTCGGCCGGAGCGGTGCGAAATCGGCTGTTGCATCGAATCCCAGACTCGCGGGCGGCTATGGGGCGTTGCGTCATACGCAACTTACGGTAGGCCCTGGTGCCCGGCGGGTGGCGGGCCCATGTCCATCGCGGGGGATGGGCCTGCGGCCGGGGCTCAGCGGGCGCCGTCCGGAGTGATCAGCCGCCGGCCGTTGAGCAGCTCCCGGCCCAGGAAGCTGAGGGTGTGGTACGCCCGGCCGTTGGCGCGGTGCGTGGTGATCAGCCCGGCGTCGCGCAGGACCGTGGCGTGGTGGCTGGCGGTGGCCATGGCGATGCGCACCCGGCGCGCCAGCTCGCTGGTGGTGCAGCCGCGGGCGGTGGCTTCCAGCACCTCGGCCCGGGTGCGCCCGAGGAGGGCGGCCAGCGGGGGCTCGCCGCGTCCGGCCTGCTTGCCGTGGACGTCCAGCAGCCAGGCGGGGTCGTGGACGATCGGGTAGACGAGCACCGGCGGGAGCTCCGGATCGCGGAGCACGGTGGGGGCGCGCCAGCAAAAGAAGGAGGGCACGAGCCGTAGCCCGCGCCCCTCCAGATAGACGTCCTCGTTCGATGGGATCGCCACTTCCAGTACGGGCGGATTCCAGCGCACGGCCGGATGCAAGGTGGCCAGGAGATGCTCACCGCCGCTCGTCAGGATGGACTGGGAGCGGGTGGCCCGGTCGGCGGAGATGTGCTCGCGCATCTTGCCGAGGTAGGGCAGGACGGCCAGGTCGTGGAAGGCGGTGATGCCGTCGCCGAGGGCCTGCAGCGGGGCGGCCTCCCCGTCGGCGAGGGCCCGGACGAAGTGCAGGTCCCGGCGGTCCGGCGCCAGCAGTTCCAGGTCCCGGCGCAGCTGCCGGCGGGGCAGCGAGAGCATCGCGTCGAGCCCGGTCCGCAGGCCCTGGGCCGCCTCGGGCGGGGTGAGGAAGTCGGGGGAGTAGCCCTTCGGCGGTGCCAGGGCCAGCAGCCTTCGCATGGGGTCCGTCAGCCGGCCGCGGACCCGGTTGCGCCACTCGCCGAAGACCAGGGGCGCCTGTCCCGTCTGCACCATGTGGGCGGCCAGCAGCGTCTCCCAGAGGATGTCCGGTTCCGCGGTCAGGCGGATGCGGCCCAGGTCGACGCCGGTGAAGTGAATGCGCACGATCTGCCCCTGCCCTCGGTGGCGTGGCTTGAACGCGGGATGAGACCGGGATGAGACCGGGGGAGAAGCGCTCCGGCCTCATCCGGAGGATAGGGCTCAGGCTCCCGAGCCGGG
>NZ_JBEYZU010000006.1:68896-419364 GCF_040646235.1 Streptomyces sp. NPDC046261
GGAGCGGGCCGCCAGACCCACGGCGTCGCGTCCGGGCTCAGGCTCCCGAGCCGGGAGCGGGCCGCCAGACCCACGGCGTCGCGTCCGGGCTCAGGCTCCCGAGCCGGGAGCGGGCCGCCAGACCCACGGCGTCGCGTCCGGGCTCAGGCCCACGGCGCACAGCCGGTGGCTCGCGTCCGTGACCAGCGTCGAGGTGCCCACCGTCGCGATGTCGCGGGGCGGGCGGACGGGGGAGTCGCCGGACTCGGCGTCGATCAGCTGTATCGCGCCGTTCATGCCGCGGCCCAGCACCATCAGCGAGTCCCTGCCGCCGCGCCGGGGCAGGGTGGCGGCGGCGAGCGCGCCGTAGCCGGGGAAGCCGCGCAGGCCGGAGCCGGCGGTCTGCTCGGCGCCCGCGCCGTCCTGCGCCAGCCGGTAGGCGGTCGGCTCGGCGGTGGCCGGGGTGCGGTAGACGACGGTCAGCGCCCCGTCCTGGCCCAGGGCCGCGCCGACCTGGTCGCCGCCGGGGCCCGGCAGGCCCCTGAGCGGCATGTGGCGCACCGGCCCGCCGGGGGCCTCCTGGCTCCAGTGGTGCACGGTGTCGCGGCCGGCGCCGAAGACGTGGACGCGCTGCTGCCTGTCCAGGGCGACGGTGAGGCCCTCCTGGATCTCCTGGCCGTGCAGGCTCTGCCACTTCCCCCAGGTGCCGTCGGCCTCCCGCACCCGGCTGGAGAGGCCCTTGCCGGCGTTGCGGACGAAGAGGTGGACGCGGCCGTCGGGGGTGGCGACGGCGGCGGGCATGCCCACGCGGCGGCCCCGCTCGGTCTTGCGCTCGGGGTTGCCCAGGCCCGCCCAGCCCTTGAAGGGGCCGCCGGGGGCGCGCTGCTCCAGGACGACGATCTCGCGGCTGTTGGCGCGGCCCTGGCCCTCCAGCGCGGAGAAGCGCAGCGCGAACAGCAGCCTGCGGCCCTTGGCGTCCCTGACGGCCGCCAGGGAGGGCGCCAGGGGGCCGCCGCCCAGGTTCTGCGGCGGGCCCCAGCGGCCGCTGCCGGCGGACGTCTCCTGCCAGCGCACGGCCTGCAGGCCGAGCACGCCGTAGGCCTCCAGGCGGCCCGCGCGGTCGCTGTCGGCGACGGGCAGGGCGCCGGGGTAGCGGTAGTGGGTGGAGCGGATCCAGCCCTTGCGGTTCTTCAGGGGGCGCTCGCCGCCCTGCCCGTAGTCGCCGCAGCCGGTGGTGTTGCCGCAGTTCCAGGCGGGGTCGCCGCCGTAGGCCGAGACGAGGCGGTGCTTGTCCTCGACGACCTTGGAGGGGAGGTTGTGCGGCCAGCGCTGGTTGTAGTAGCCGCGGAAGGCGTTCACGGCGAAGCGCGGCGGGTGGCCCTCGCGCCGGGTGGCGTCCGCGACCCACTGGGCGAGCGCCTTCCAGGTGAACAGCGCGGTGGGGGTGTGGTCGCGGTGGTCCGAGCACGCCCCGTAGTCGTTGTCCTTGGGGTGCGTGGCGTCGTGGACCTGGTAGTCGGGGTCGGGGTCCATGGTGTGCACCACGGTCGGCCGGAACTTCGCCATGATCGTGGCCAGGACGTCGACCACGGTCTTGTGCCGGTAGGTGCTCACGGCCGTGCAGGGGGAGTCCGCGGCGACCAGGCTCTGCATCATCGCGTAGGGGCGCTCCCACAGCTGGGGCAGCCGGGTGTTGCCCGCCGTGGAGAGCATGGCGATGTTGAGGAAGATCAGCCGGGCCCGGCGCCGGCCGTTGGTGAGCTCGTTGGTCTCGGCCTGGACTCCACCCGGAAGGTCCATGACCGACTTCTTCCATGGGGTGAACTTGTCGCGGCCGATCATCTCGGCGTAGGCCTGGCGCAGGCCCTGGTGGCGGGCGGAGGAGTAGGCCGCCTTGTCGGGCCTGGGCGGGGGCATGCCCGGGATCCAGTTCTGCCCCACCGCCTCGCCGGCGGTGACGTAGACGGAGACGACGGGGACGCCGGAGGAGACCAGGTGCTGGGCGTCGGGGTTCATGAAGAACAGGTCGTCGTCGGGGTGCGCCATGATCTGCAGCAGCAGGGGGTTGCCGGCGGTGGTGAAGGACTGCGCGGCGCCGGGGTCGACGGAGCTTATGGCCTCGGGGGATGATGTGACCCGGCCCGAGCCGCCGCTGCATCCGGTGGCGGTGACCGCCGTGGTGGCGGCGATACCGGCGAGTACCGCCCGGCGTGACATGCCCCTGCGCTGTGAGATGTTCAACTAAGAGACTCCTCCCGTCGTGCAGCGCGCAGTCCCCGGCTGCCCCAGCGTGATAAGGGACGGCTGGGGCTCCTCGGGGGTTGCCCTAGCCCTGACAAAGCATGCTGGGGAGTGATACGGCCGTGACGCCAGGCCGTTCGCGACCATAGTGTCCCGTATGTCGGCGGGGTGGTTTGACAAGTGGGCCGGTCGGGGTACCGTCTTCGGCCGCGATTGGCGCCTCTTCGGGACCGTATGGCACACTGTTCAGGTTGCTCGGTTGAGTGCCGATGCTGCGCGCCTCCCGCCGGGAGGACTGGAAGCGAGTCCCGCAGTACTCGTCGTCCCTCATCAGGGGCGGAAGTACGGGAATCTTCCGGGAAGTGTCAGCGGGGCCCCAGCCAGGCGCTCGGTGGGTGTCTTTCCCCCACGAACCCCTTGAGCAGGGAATTTCCTTGGGAAATTTTGCTGGAAGGGGCGCGACACGCCCGACCGCGTGGGTCGGAGGTGGAGCGGAGAACGGCAGTGTTCCGGGAAGTTTCCGGTACGCGGCTCACCGAGTCCCAGAGCGTTACGAGAGACAGGACTACGAAGTAGCCATGGCGGGACAGAAGATCCGCATCCGGCTCAAGGCCTACGACCACGAGGTCATCGACTCCTCGGCGAAGAAGATCGTCGAGACGGTGACGCGCACTGGTGCGTCGGTCGCGGGCCCGGTGCCGCTGCCCACTGAGAAGAACGTGTACTGCGTCATCAAGTCGCCGCACAAGTACAAGGACTCGCGCGAGCACTTCGAGATGCGCACGCACAAGCGCCTCATCGACATCCTCGACCCCACGCCGAAGACGGTTGACTCGCTCATGCGTCTCGACCTGCCGGCTGGCGTCGACATCGAGATCAAGCTCTGAGGTGACGCGCGAGATGGCTAAGAACATTAAGGGCGTCCTGGGCGAGAAGCTCGGCATGACCCAGGTCTGGGACGAGAACAACCGGGTTGTCCCGGTGACCGTCGTCAAGGCCGGGCCCTGCGTCGTCACCCAGGTCCGCACCAACGACATCGACGGCTACGAGTCGGTCCAGATCGCCTTCGGCGAGATCGACCCGCGCAAGGTGAACAAGCCCCTCAAGGGCCACTTCGCCAAGGCCGACGTCACCCCGCGCCGCCACCTGGTGGAGCTGCGTACCGCTGACGCCAGCGAGTACACGCTCGGCCAGGAGATCACCGCTGCCGTGTTCGAGTCGGGCGTCAAGGTTGACGTCACCGGCAAGAGCAAGGGCAAGGGCTTCGCCGGTGTCATGAAGCGTCACAACTTCCGTGGCCTCGGCGCCGGGCACGGCACCCAGCGCAAGCACCGCTCCCCCGGTTCCATCGGTGGCTGCGCCACCCCGGGCCGTGTGTTCAAGGGCCTCCGCATGGCGGGCCGCATGGGCAACGAGCGGGTCACCACCCAGAACCTGACCGTCCACGCCGTTGACGCGGAGAAGGGCCTGCTCCTGATCAAGGGCGCGGTTCCTGGTCCGAACGGCGGCCTCGTCCTGGTCCGTACCGCGGCCAAGGGGGCCTGAGGTAACGATGAGCACCATTGACATCCTTTCGCCGGCAGGCGACAAGGCCGGGACCGTCGAGCTCCCCTCGGAGATCTTCGACGCGAAGGTCAGCATTCCGCTGATCCACCAGGTCGTCGTCGCCCAGCTGGCCGCTGCCCGTCAGGGCACGCACAAGACCAAGACCCGTGGCGAGGTCCGCGGCGGTGGCAAGAAGCCTTACCGCCAGAAGGGCACCGGTCGCGCCCGTCAGGGTTCGACCCGCGCGCCGCAGTTCGCCGGTGGTGGCGTCGTGCACGGTCCCGTGCCGCGTGACTACTCGCAGCGGACCCCGAAGAAGATGAAGGTCGCCGCTCTGCGTGGCGCCCTCTCCGACCGGGCCCGCCACAGCCGTATCCACGTCGTCTCCGGCGTGGTCGACGGCGCGGTGTCCACCAAGGCCGCCAAGAACCTGCTCGGCAAGATCTCGGAGCGCAAGAACGTGCTCCTGGTCGCCGACCGGTCCGACGAGGCCGCGTGGCTGTCCGCCCGTAACCTGCCCCAGGTGCACATCCTGGAGCCGGGCCAGCTGAACACGTACGACGTGCTCGTCTCGGACGACGTGGTCTTCACCCAGGCCGCCTTCGAGTCCTTCGTGTCTGGCCCCAAGGCCATTGAGACCGAAGGGAGCGAGGCCTGATGACTGAGGCTGTCGTCACCAGCAAGACCTTCACGGACCCGCGCGACCTTCTGGTCAAGCCGGTTGTCTCGGAGAAGAGCTACGCGCTGCTGGACGAGAACAAGTACACGTTCATCGTCGACCCGCGCGCCAACAAGACCCAGATCAAGCAGGCCGTCGAGGCGGTCTTCTCGGTCAAGGTCACCGGGGTCAACACGATCAACCGTCAGGGCAAGCGCAAGCGCACCCGCACCGGTTTCGGCAAGCGCGCCAACACCAAGCGCGCCATCGTGACCCTCGCCGAGGGCGACCGTATCGACATCTTCGGCGGCCCGGTCTCCTAACCAGGAGTCCGAGTCGTCCGGAATCGGACGAGGACTGAGAAATGGGTATCCGCAAGTACAAGCCGACGACCCCGGGCCGTCGTGGCTCCAGCGTCGCCGACTTCGTCGAGATCACGCGGTCCACGCCGGAGAAGTCGCTGGTCCGCCCGCTGCACAGCAAGGGTGGCCGTAACAACACCGGTCGCGTGACCGTCCGCCACCAGGGTGGCGGCCACAAGCGCGCCTACCGCGTGATCGACTTCCGTCGTCACGACAAGGACGGCGTGCCGGCCAAGGTCGCTCACATCGAGTACGACCCGAACCGCACCGCGCGCATCGCGCTCCTGCACTACGCAGACGGCGAGAAGCGCTACATCATCGCCCCGGCGAAGCTGGGCCAGGGCGACCTGGTCGAGAACGGCCCCACGGCCGACATCAAGCCGGGCAACAACCTCCCGCTGCGCAACATCCCGGTCGGTACCACGATCCACGCGATCGAGCTCCGTCCCGGTGGTGGCGCCAAGTTCGCCCGCTCCGCCGGTTCGTCCGTGCAGCTGCTGGCGAAGGAGGGCGCTTACGCCCACCTGCGCATGCCGTCCGGCGAGGTCCGCCTGGTCGACGTCCGCTGCCGCGCCACCGTTGGCGAGGTCGGCAACGCCGAGCAGTCGAACATCAACTGGGGCAAGGCCGGCCGTATGCGCTGGAAGGGCGTTCGCCCGACCGTCCGCGGTGTCGCGATGAACCCGGTTGACCACCCGCACGGTGGTGGTGAGGGCAAGACCTCCGGTGGTCGCCACCCGGTCTCCCCGTGGGGTCAGAAGGAGGGTCGTACTCGTTCTCCCAAGAAGGCGAGCAACAAGTACATCGTCCGCCGCCGCAAGACGAACAAGAAGCGCTAGGAGCGGGTTTAGATGCCGCGTAGTCTCAAGAAGGGACCCTTCGTCGACGGACACCTCATCAAGAAGGTGGACGCTCAGAACGAGGCTGGTACCAAGAACGTCATCAAGACCTGGTCCCGTCGCTCCATGATCGTGCCGGCCATGCTCGGCCACACGCTCGCGGTGCACAACGGCAAGACGCACGTCCCGGTGTTCGTCACCGAGTCGATGGTCGGCCACAAGCTCGGCGAGTTCTCGCCGACCCGCACCTTCCGCGGCCACGTCAAGGACGACCGCAAGTCGAAGCGCCGCTAAAGGCGGGGTGTGAACGACTATGACTGACACCGAAGGGACAACCATGGAAGCCAGGGCCCAGGCGCGGTACATCCGCGTCACGCCCATGAAGGCCCGCCGCGTGGTGGACCTCATCCGTGGCATGGATGCCACGGAGGCTCAGGCGGTCCTGCGTTTCGCCCCGCAGGCCGCGAGCGTGCCGGTGGGCAAGGTGCTGGACAGCGCCATTGCCAACGCCGCGCACAACTACGACCACACGGACGCTTCGTCGCTGTACATCAGCGAGGCGTTCGTGGACGAGGGCCCGACCCTGAAGCGGTTCCGTCCGCGTGCCCAGGGCCGTGCCTACCGGATCCGCAAGCGGACCAGCCACATCACCGTGGTCGTCAGCAGCAAGGAAGGAACCCGGTAATGGGCCAGAAGGTTAACCCGCACGGGTTCCGGCTCGGCATCACCACCGACTTCAAGTCGCGTTGGTACGCCGACAAGCTGTACAAGGACTACGTCAAGGAAGACGTCGCCATTCGTCGCATGATGACGAAGGGCATGGAGCGCGCCGGTATCTCGAAGGTTGAGATCGAGCGCACCCGCGACCGCGTCCGCGTTGACATCCACACCGCCCGCCCGGGCATCGTCATCGGTCGCCGTGGCGCCGAGGCCGACCGCATCCGTGGCGAGCTGGAGAAGCTGACCGGCAAGCAGGTCCAGCTGAACATCCTCGAGGTCAAGAACCCCGAGGTCGACGCTCAGCTGGTGGCCCAGGCCGTCGCCGAGCAGCTGTCCTCCCGCGTCTCCTTCCGTCGCGCCATGCGTAAGAGCATGCAGTCGACGATGAAGGCCGGCGCCAAGGGCATCAAGATCCAGTGTGGTGGCCGTCTCGGCGGCGCCGAGATGTCCCGCTCGGAGTTCTACCGCGAGGGCCGTGTGCCCCTGCACACGCTCCGCGCGAACGTCGACTACGGCTTCTTCGAGGCCAAGACCACCTTCGGCCGCATCGGCGTGAAGGTCTGGATCTACAAGGGCGACGTCAAGAACATCGCCGAGGTCCGCGCCGAGAACGCCGCGGCGCGTGCGGGCAACCGCCCGTCCCGTGGCGCCGGCGACCGCCCGGCCCGTGGTGGCCGTGGTGGCGAGCGTGGCGGCCGCGGCCGCAAGCCGCAGCAGGCTGCCGAGGCCCCCAAGGCCGAGGCCACCACTGCTCCGGCTGAGTCCACCGGAACGGAGGCCTGACCGACATGCTGATCCCTCGCAGGGTCAAGCACCGCAAGCAGCACCACCCCAAGCGGAACGGCATGGCCAAGGGTGGCACTGAGCTCGCCTTCGGTGAGTACGGCATCCAGGCCCTGACCCCGGCCTACGTGACGAACCGGCAGATCGAGTCCGCTCGTATCGCCATGACCCGTCACATCAAGCGTGGCGGCAAGGTGTGGATCAACATCTACCCGGACCGTCCGCTGACGAAGAAGCCGGCCGAGACCCGCATGGGTTCCGGTAAGGGTTCTCCGGAGTGGTGGATCGCGAACGTCAAGCCCGGTCGGGTGATGTTCGAGCTGTCCTTCCCGAACGAAAAGGTCGCTAAGGAGGCGCTCACCCGCGCCGCCCACAAGCTTCCGATGAAGTGCCGCATTGTTCGGCGCGAGGCAGGTGAGTCGTGATGGCCGCTGGTATCAAGGCGACCGAGCTGCGTGAGCTGAACGACGAGGACCTCGTCGCGAAGCTCCGTGAGGCCAAGGAAGAGCTGTTCAACCTCCGCTTCCAGGCGGCGACCGGGCAGCTCGAGAACCACGGTCGGCTCAAGTCCGTCCGTAAGGACATCGCCCGGATCTACACCCTGATGCGCGAGCGTGAGCTGGGCATCGAGACGGTGGAGAGCGCCTGATGAGCGAGAAGAATGTGACTGAGACGAACGAGCGCGGCTTCCGCAAGACCCGTGAGGGTCTCGTCGTCAGCGACAAGATGGACAAGACCGTCGTCGTCGCTGTCGAGGACCGCGTCAAGCACGCGCTGTACGGCAAGGTCATCCGCCGTACCAACAAGCTCAAGGCGCACGACGAGCAGAACGCTGCCGGTGTCGGCGACCGCGTCCTCCTGATGGAGACCCGGCCGCTGTCCGCCACCAAGCGCTGGCGCGTCGTCGAGATCCTCGAGAAGGCCAAGTAATTCCTGAGGGCAGTTAGCCCTTAGGCAAGTTCCGCCAGGCTCGGTGAGGGGCTTCGCAAGGAGCCCCTCACCGGGAACCGGCAGACGATCAGGAGATAGACGTGATCCAGCAGGAGTCGCGACTTCGCGTCGCCGACAACACTGGTGCCAAGGAGATCCTTTGCATCCGTGTTCTCGGTGGCTCGGGTCGCCGCTACGCGGGCATCGGTGACGTCATCGTCGCCACCGTCAAGGACGCGATCCCCGGTGGCAACGTGAAGAAGGGTGACGTCGTCAAGGCGGTCATCGTTCGCACCGTCAAGGAGCGCCGCCGTCCGGACGGCTCGTACATCCGCTTCGACGAGAACGCGGCCGTCATCCTCAAGAACGACGGTGACCCCCGCGGCACCCGTATCTTCGGCCCCGTGGGCCGAGAGCTGCGCGAGAAGAAGTTCATGAAGATCGTCTCGCTCGCGCCGGAGGTGCTGTAACCGATGAAGATCAAGAAGGGCGACCTGGTTCAGGTCATCACCGGTAAGGACAAGGGCAAGCAGGGCAAGGTCATCGTGGCCATGCCCAGCGAGAACCGCGTCCTCGTCGAGGGTGTCAACCGGGTCAAGAAGCACACCAAGGCCGGCCAGACCGCTCGTGGTTCGCAGACCGGCGGCATCGTCACGACCGAGGCCCCCATCCACGTGAGCAACGTTCAGCTCGTCGTGGAGAAGGACGGCAAGAAGGTCGTCACGCGTGTCGGTTACCGCTTCGACGAGAACGGCAACAAGATCCGCGTTGCCAAGCGCACCGGTGAGGACATCTGATGACTGCCACCACCAACGCGCCGCGTCTCAAGCTGCGCTACCGCGAAGAGATCGTCGGCAAGCTGCGTGAGGAGTTCTCCTACGAGAACATCATGCAGGTTCCCGGCCTGACCAAGATCGTGGTCAACATGGGTGTGGGCGACGCCGCCCGCGACTCCAAGCTGATCGAGGGCGCCATCCGCGACCTCACCACGATCACCGGCCAGAAGCCCGCCGTCACCAAGGCTCGCAAGTCCATCGCGCAGTTCAAGCTGCGTGAGGGCCAGCCGATCGGCGCCCACGTCACCCTCCGTGGTGACCGCATGTGGGAGTTCCTGGACCGCACCCTGTCGCTCGCGCTCCCGCGCATCCGCGACTTCCGTGGTCTGTCCCCGAAGCAGTTCGACGGTCGGGGCAACTACACCTTCGGTCTCACGGAGCAGGTCATGTTCCACGAGATCGACCAGGACAAGATCGACCGCGTCCGGGGTATGGACATCACCGTGGTCACCACGGCGACCAACGACGACGAGGGCCGCGCCCTCCTCCGTCACCTCGGCTTCCCCTTCAAGGAGGCGTGACCGAGATGGCGAAGAAGTCTCTGATCGCGAAGGCCGCGCGCAAGCCCAAGTTCGCGGTTCGTGCGTACACCCGTTGCAACCGCTGCGGCCGTCCGCACTCCGTGTACCGCAAGTTCGGCCTCTGCCGCGTGTGCCTTCGTGAGATGGCTCACCGTGGCGAGCTGCCGGGCGTGACCAAGAGCTCCTGGTAACAACCCACTTGGGTTGACCAGGACTCTCGGTAAGCATCAAGGACGGTGGGGCCCGGTCCTTCACTCGCGTAGAGTTGAAGGGTTGGGCGCCCGCCGCCCATGACCGTCTTACTACGCCGTAGGTCCCCGCGCCGCACCCGCTCCGACTCAGTTCGGGGAGAGGGATGGCGCAGATAGGAAACCCCGGCGAGAGAGGCCGAAGGCCAAACATGACCATGACCGATCCGATCGCAGACATGCTGACCCGTCTGCGGAACGCGAACTCGGCTTACCACGACTCCGTGGCGATGCCCCACAGCAAGATCAAGGCGCACATCGCCGAGATCCTGCAGCAGGAGGGCTACATCGCCGGCTGGAAGGTCGAGGACGCCGAGGTCGGCAAGAAGCTCGTCGTCGACCTCAAGTTCGGCCCGAACCGTGAGCGCTCCATCGCGGGCATCAAGCGGATCTCGAAGCCGGGCCTCCGGGTCTACGCAAAGTCCACCAACCTGCCGAAGGTCCTCGGCGGCCTGGGCGTGGCGATCATCTCCACGTCCCACGGTCTCCTGACCGGCCAGCAGGCCAGCAAGAAGGGCGTGGGTGGGGAAGTCCTCGCCTACGTCTGGTAATCGGGAACGGAGGAAAAGCTAATGTCGCGTATTGGCAAGCTGCCCATCCAGGTTCCCGCTGGTGTGGACGTCACCATCGATGGCCGCACGGTTTCGGTGAAGGGTCCCAAGGGCACCCTGAGCCACACCGTTGCCGCTCCCATCGAGATCGCCAAGGGCGAGGACGGCGTTCTGAACGTCACCCGTCCCAACGACGAGCGTCAGAACAAGGCCCTGCACGGCCTGTCCCGCACGCTGGTGGCGAACATGATCACCGGCGTGACCCAGGGCTACAGCAAGGCTCTTGAGATCAGCGGTGTCGGTTACCGCGTCCAGGCGAAGGGCTCCAACCTGGAGTTCGCCCTGGGCTACAGCCACCCGATCCTGATCGAGGCCCCCGAGGGCATCACCTTCAAGGTCGAGTCGCCCACCAAGCTCAGCGTCGAGGGCATCGACAAGCAGAAGGTCGGCGAGGTTGCCGCCAACATCCGCAAGCTTCGCAAGCCCGACCCCTACAAGGCCAAGGGCGTGAAGTACGCGGGTGAGGTCATCCGCCGCAAGGTCGGAAAGGCTGGTAAGTAAGCCATGGCATACGGTGTGAAGATCGCCAAGGGTGACGCCTACAAGCGCGCCGCCAAGCAGCGCCGCCACATCCGCATCCGCAAGAACATGTCGGGTACGGCCGAGCGCCCGCGTCTCGTCGTGACGCGCTCCAACCGTGGCATCACCGCTCAGGTCATCGACGACCTCAAGGGTCACACCCTGGCGTCGGCGTCGCACCTGGACGCGTCCATCCGCGGTGCCGAGGGCGACAAGAGCGCCCAGGCCACGAAGGTGGGCGCCCTGGTCGCCGAGCGTGCCAAGGCCGCCGGCGTCGAGGCCGTCGTGTTCGACCGCGGTGGCAACCAGTACGCCGGGCGCATCGCCGCTCTGGCGGACGCCGCCCGCGAAGCCGGGCTGAAGTTCTAAGCCCCGGTTCCGGAGCTAGCGGACGTAACAGAGAGAGGTAAATCCAATGGCTGGACCCCAGCGCCGCGGAAGCGGTGCCGGTGGCGGCGAGCGGCGGGACCGGAAGGGCCGTGACGGTGGCGCTGCCGCCGAGAAGACCGCGTACGTTGAGCGCGTAGTCGCGATCAACCGCGTCGCCAAGGTTGTCAAGGGTGGTCGCCGCTTCAGCTTCACCGCGCTGGTCGTGGTGGGCGACGGTGACGGCACGGTCGGTGTCGGTTACGGCAAGGCCAAGGAAGTTCCGGCTGCCATCGCCAAGGGCGTGGAAGAGGCCAAGAAGAACTTCTTCAAGGTCCCCCGTATCCAGGGCACCATCCCCCACCCGATCCAGGGCGAGAAGGCGGCCGGTGTCGTCCTGCTCAAGCCCGCCACCCCCGGTACCGGTGTTATCGCCGGTGGCCCGGTGCGTGCGGTGCTCGAGTGCGCCGGCGTCCACGACATCCTGTCGAAGTCGCTCGGTTCGTCGAACCCGATCAACATCGTGCACGCCACGGTGACCGCGCTTCAGGGCCTTCAGCGCCCCGAGGAGATCGCGGCCCGTCGTGGCCTGCCGCTCGAGGACGTTGCTCCCGCCGCTCTGCTGCGGGCGCGTGCAGGGGCGGGTGCGTAATGGCTCGCCTCAAGGTCACGCAGGTCAAGTCCTACATCGGCAGCAAGCAGAACCACCGCGACACCCTGCGTTCGCTTGGTCTCAAGCGCATGAACGACACGGTTGTCAAGGAGGACCGTCCCGAGATCCGCGGCATGGTGCACACCGTCCGCCACCTCGTGACGGTTGAGGAGGTCGACTGACATGGCGGAGAACAACCCGCTGAAGGTCCACAACCTCCGTCCTGCCCCCGGCGCCAAGACCGCCAAGACCCGTGTGGGTCGTGGTGAGGCGTCCAAGGGTAAGACCGCAGGTCGTGGTACCAAGGGCACCAAGGCCCGTTACCAGGTTCCGGAGCGCTTCGAGGGTGGGCAGATGCCCCTCCACATGCGTCTCCCGAAGCTCAAGGGCTTCAAGAACCCCGCCCACAAGCAGTTCCAGGTCGTGAACCTGGACAAGCTGGCCGCGCTCTACCCGCAGGGTGGCGAGGTCACGGTGGCCGACCTGGTCGCCAAGGGTGCCGTTCGCAAGAACGAGCTCGTCAAGGTCCTTGGCCAGGGCGAGATCTCCGTGGCGCTGCAGGTGACGGTCGACGCCGTCTCCAGCTCCGCCCAGGAGAAGATTGCCGCCGCCGGCGGCACCGTCACCGAGCTCATCTGAGTTCGTTGATCTGACAACCGGGGATGTCCCAAAAGGGGCATCCCCGGTTGGTCGTTCCAAGGGGGGCACGGTCGCCGGTAAGGTGGCGTGCACTGTTAACCTCCGCACGGCCCCTGTCCGTGCGGATTTTGACTGATACGTAACTCGTAAGGTTCTGTCGATCCTTCAAGACCGTCACCTCTCACGCAGCCACGTGGGAGGCGCAGGAGGCACCGTGCTCACCGCGTTCGCCCGGGCGTTCAAAACGCCCGACCTGCGCAAGAAGCTGCTGTTCACGCTGGGCATCATGGTCCTCTTCCGGCTCGGGGCGCATGTGCCCGTGCCGGGCGTCGACTATCAGAACGTCCAGACGTGCATGGACCAGGCCAAGAGCGGGATGGGCCTTTTCGGCCTCGTGAACATGTTCAGCGGTGGTGCGCTGCTGCAGATCACGATCTTCGCGCTGGGGATCATGCCGTACATCACGGCGAGCATCATCCTCCAGCTGCTCACCGTCGTCATTCCGCGACTTGAGGCCCTCAAGAAGGAGGGCCAGTCCGGACAGACCAAGATCACGCAGTACACGCGCTATCTGACCGTCGCCCTCGCGGTGCTCCAGGGCACCGGTCTCGTGGCCACCGCGCGCAGCGGTGCGCTCTTCGGGAACTGCACGGTCGGAAACCAGATCGTTCCCAACCAGTCGATCTTCACCACGGTCGTCATGGTCATCACCATGACCGCGGGTACCGCGCTGATCATGTGGCTCGGTGAGCTCATCACCGACCGCGGCATCGGCAACGGCATGTCGATCCTGATGTTCACCTCCATCGCCGCCGGCTTCCCGAGCGCCCTGTGGGCGATCAAGATGCAGGGCAAGCTGATGGACGGCTGGCTCGAGTTCGGCCTGGTGATCCTCTGCGGTCTGGCCATGGTCGCGCTGGTCGTCTTCGTGGAGCAGGCCCAGCGCCGCATTCCCGTGCAGTACGCGAAGCGCATGATCGGCCGTCGTTCCTACGGCGGCACGTCCACGTACATCCCGCTGAAGGTGAACCAGGCCGGTGTGATCCCGGTCATCTTCGCCTCGTCGCTGCTCTACATCCCGGCGCTGCTCGTGCAGTTCACCGGCTCCAAGGCGGACTGGGCGAACTGGGTCCAGGCCAATCTGGTCAAGGGCGACCACCCGATCTACATGGTCACGTACTTCCTGCTGATCGTTTTCTTCGCCTTCTTCTACGTCGCCATCTCCTTCAACCCCGAAGAAGTTGCCGACAACATGAAGAAGTATGGTGGGTTCATTCCGGGCATCCGGGCCGGTCGTCCCACCGCGGAGTACCTGAGCTACGTGCTGAACCGCATCACGTGGCCTGGCTCGCTCTACCTGGGCCTGATCGCCCTGGTGCCCACCGTGGCACTGGTCACACTCAACGCAAACCAGAACTTCCCGTTCGGGGGAACCAGCATCCTGATCATCGTGGGTGTCGGTCTGGAGACTGTGAAGCAGATCGAGAGCCAGCTTCAGCAGCGCAACTACGAAGGGTTCCTCCGCTGATGCGAATCGTCCTCGTCGGCCCTCCCGGCGCCGGCAAGGGTACGCAGGCCGCGTACCTCGCCAAGAACCTCGGGATCCCGCACATCTCGACGGGTGACCTTTTCCGGGCGAACATCAGCCAGGGCACGCCGCTCGGCCAGAAGGCCCAGGAGTACATGCGCGCCGGCCAGCTGGTGCCGGACGAGGTCACCATCGGGATGGCCAAGGACCGCATGCAGGCGCCGGACGCCGCCGGCGGCTTCCTGCTCGACGGGTTCCCGCGCAACCTGGCCCAGGCCGAGGCCCTCGACGAGATCCTCAAGGGCGACGGCCTGACGCTGGACGCCGTCCTGGACCTCGAGGTGCCCGAGGACGAGGTCGTCAAGCGGATCGCCGGTCGCCGGATCTGCCGCAAGGACAGCAGCCACGTCTTCCACGCGATCTACAACCCGCCGGCCGCGGAGGGTGTCTGCGACACCTGCGGCGGCGAGCTGTACCAGCGCGAGGACGACAGCGAGGAGACCGTCCGCAAGCGGCTCGAGGTCTACCACAGCGAGACCGAGCCGATCATCGACTACTACAAGGCCCAGGGCCTCGTGGTGACGATCTCCGCCCTCGGCAAGGTCGCCGAGGTCACCCAGCGGGCCATGGCCGCGCTGGAGCGCGACTGAGACCCCTCGTACGGGTCGGATACGGCCGCGATGCCCTCCCGGGCGTCGCGGCCGTATTGTGTATGGGGCTGCCGCGCCCTCGCGCTGTGTGACGCTCCGGCTCCGCCGGGCGTCGCCGTCGTCCCGGACGTGCGGCACGCCCAGGCGGCCCCGGCCGCCGAAAGCCGCGGCCGAGCCGCGGAGAAGCCCAGTCGTCGGTTCAGGAAAGGCGTCAGCCGCAATGGTCGAGATCAAGACCCCGGAGCAGATCGCGAAGATGCGCGAGGCGGGGCTTGTCGTCGCCGCCATCCACGCGGCCACCCGGGAAGCCGCGGTGCCGGGCGCCACGACCAAGGACCTGGACATGGTCGCCCGCAAGGTCCTGGCCGAGCACGGGGCCAAGTCGAACTTCCTCGGGTACGGCGGTTTCCCCGCCACGATCTGCACCTCGGTGAACGAGGTCGTCGTCCACGGCATCCCGGACACCCGGACCGTCCTCAAGGACGGCGACATCATCTCCATCGACGCCGGCGCCATCGTCGACGGCTGGCACGGTGACGCGGCCTTCACGGCCTTCGTGGGCACCGGTCACGCTCCGGAGCTCGTGGAGCTCTCCCGGGTGACCGAGGAGTCCATGTGGGCCGGCATCGCGGCCGTGAAGAACGGCAACCGCCTGGTGGACATCTCCAAGGCCATCGAGGGCTACATCCGCCGCCAGCCCCGCCCGGCGAGCGGCAAGTACGGGATCATCGAGGACTACGGCGGCCACGGCATCGGCTCCGAGATGCACATGGACCCGCACCTGCTGAACTACGTCTCGCGCAAGCGCGGCAAGGGCCCCAAGCTGGTGCCGGGCTTCTGCATCGCGATCGAGCCCATGGTGAGCCTGGGCACCGCGAAGACGCACGTCCTGGAGGACGACTGGACGGTCCTCACGGACGACAAGAGCTGGTCCTCCCACTGGGAGCACTCCGTCGCCCTGACGGAGCAGGGCCCGCTGGTGCTCACCGCGGTCGACGGAGGCCGCGCCAAGCTGGCGGAGTACGGCGTCACGGCGGCGCCCGACCCGCTGGCGTAAGGATCTTCTCGGCAGGGCAAGCACCCTGGATTAGGCTTTCCGGTTGCCCTGACGTAGACTGATGCGTCGGCTCTCGTGTATCCGCATGCCTGCGTGCATATGGGGGAGTCGATCAAGGTAGCCGATTCGAAAGGCGAAGCGTGGCCAAGAAGCAAGGTGCCATCGAGATCGAGGGCACCGTGATCGAGTCTCTGCCGAACGCGATGTTCAAGGTGGAGCTCCAGAACGGTCACAAGGTCCTCGCGCACATCAGCGGCAAGATGCGCATGCACTACATCCGCATCCTTCCTGATGACCGGGTCGTCGTGGAGCTGTCTCCGTACGACCTGACGCGTGGCCGGATCGTCTACCGCTACAAGTAGATCTTGTCGACGCCCCACGCACGTGGGGCGGCGGCACTGACCCGGAGAACCTCACACCCATGAAGGTCAAGCCGAGCGTCAAGAAGATCTGCGACAAGTGCAAGGTGATCCGCCGCCACGGCCGGGTCATGGTCATCTGCGACAACCTGCGCCACAAGCAGCGCCAGGGCTGACGCAGAACCTGCACTCCGCAGTTTCTTCGCGCGACGCATAGCAATACGTACATACGCAGGGCCCGTCCAGCCCAGGCTGGCGACACCTCCGGCGGGGGCCGGGGACCCGGACGTACCGCTCTTCCAACAGGAAGCGCCGGCGGTCGGGAGTGGCACTGCGGAAGACCCCCGAGAATCAACTGGAGCCATTGAATGGCACGCGTTTCCGGTGTTGACATCCCGCGCGACAAGCGCGTGGAGGTTGCACTCACCTACGTCTTCGGTATCGGCCGCACCCAGTCGCAGGCGACTCTCGCCGCCACCGGTGTGAACCCGAACACCCGCGTTCGTGACCTTCCCGAAGAGGACCTGGTCAAGATCCGCGAGTACGTGGACGCCAACCTCAAGACCGAGGGTGACCTCCGTCGCGAGATCCAGGCCGACATCCGCCGCAAGGTCGAGATCGGCTGCTACCAGGGTCTGCGTCACCGTCGTGGCCTGCCCGTCCACGGTCAGCGCACCAGCACGAACGCCCGTACCCGCAAGGGCCCGCGTCGCGCCATCGCCGGCAAGAAGAAGCCGGGCAAGAAGTAGTCCGCAGCGGACGCTCACCAGCGGTCTTCGCTGTAGGACCGACCACCTCCCTCCATCAGGAGTAAGACATGCCCCCCAAGGGTCGTCAGGGCGCTGCCAAGAAGGTGCGCCGCAAGGAAAAGAAGAACGTCGCTCACGGCCACGCGCACATCAAGAGCACGTTCAACAACACCATCGTTTCGATCACCGACCCCACGGGCAACGTGATCTCCTGGGCCTCCGCCGGCCACGTCGGCTTCAAGGGCTCGCGCAAGTCCACCCCCTTCGCCGCGCAGATGGCCGCCGAGTCGGCCGCCCGCCGCGCGCAGGAGCACGGCATGCGCAAGGTTGACGTCTTCGTCAAGGGTCCGGGTTCCGGTCGTGAGACCGCGATCCGTTCGCTGCAGGCGACCGGCCTCGAGGTCGGCTCCATCCAGGACGTCACCCCCACCCCGCACAACGGCTGCCGTCCGCCGAAGCGCCGCCGCGTCTGACGCACGGCCGCTGCCTTGAGAGTGTGGGCGGTACGGCTTCCCTCGCGGGGGCCGTGCCGCCCGTACCCTTGTAGTACCTCAGGACATCAAATAGTGGGTGTCCATGACTGAAGGATTCATCGCATGCTGATCGCTCAGCGCCCCTCGCTGACCGAAGAGGTCGTCGACGAGTTCCGCTCGCGGTTCGTGATCGAGCCGCTCGAGCCGGGCTTCGGCTACACCCTCGGCAACTCCCTGCGTCGTACGCTCCTCTCCTCGATCCCGGGTGCGGCGGTCACGTCCATCCGCATCGACGGTGTCCTGCACGAGTTCACCACCGTGCCGGGCGTCAAGGAGGACGTCACCGACCTCATCCTCAACATCAAGCAGCTGGTCGTCTCCTCGGAGCACGACGAGCCGGTCGTGATGTACCTGCGCAAGCAGGGTCCGGGTCTGGTCACCGCCGCCGACATCGCCCCGCCGGCCGGCGTCGAGGTGCACAACCCCGACCTGGTCCTGGCGACCCTGAACGCCAAGGGCAAGCTGGAGATGGAGCTGACCGTCGAGCGCGGTCGCGGCTACGTCTCCGCCGTGCAGAACAAGCAGGTGGGCCAGGAGATCGGCCGTATCCCGGTCGACTCCATCTACTCGCCGGTTCTCAAGGTCACCTACAAGGTCGAGGCGACCCGAGTCGAGCAGCGCACCGACTTCGACAAGCTGATCGTCGACGTCGAGACCAAGCAGGCCATGCGCCCGCGCGACGCCATGGCGTCCGCCGGTAAGACCCTGGTCGAGCTGTTCGGTCTGGCCCGCGAGCTCAACATCGACGCCGAGGGTATCGACATGGGCCCGTCCCCGACGGACGCCGCCCTGGCCGCCGACCTGGCGCTGCCGATCGAGGAGCTCGAGCTCACCGTTCGGTCCTACAACTGCCTCAAGCGCGAGGGCATCCACTCCGTGGGTGAGCTCGTCGCCCGCTCCGAGGCCGACCTGCTCGACATCCGCAACTTCGGTGCGAAGTCGATCGACGAGGTCAAGGCGAAGCTGGCCGGCATGGGCCTGGCCCTCAAGGACAGCCCGCCCGGATTCGACCCGACCGCCGCCGCGGATGCCTTTGGCGCCGACGATGACGCGGATGCGGGTTTTGTCGAGACCGAGCAGTACTGACGGTCTTCGGCTGCGGGTCCGCTTCGGCTGATCGCGCAGTTCCCCGCGCCCCTTACGGGGCGCGGGTCTCCGACGGGCGACCGCCCGCTCGGATACTGACTCCGGTACCTGATACGGCCGGGGCAGACACCTAGGAGAAACACCATGCCGCGTCCCACCAAGGGTGCCCGTCTGGGCGGCGGTGCCGCGCACGAGAAGCTGATGCTGGCGAACCTCGCCAAGTCGCTCTTCGAGCACGGCCGCATCACCACGACCGAGGCCAAGGCCCGCCGCCTGCGTCCGGTCGCCGAGCGTCTGATCACCAAGGCGAAGAAGGGCGACATCCACAACCGTCGCCAGGTGCTGCAGACGATCACGGACAAGGGCATCGTCCACGTGCTCTTCACCGAGATCGCTCCGCGCTTCGCCGAGCGTCCGGGTGGCTACACCCGCATCACCAAGATCGGTAACCGCCGTGGCGACAACGCGCCCATGGCCGTGATCGAGCTGGTCGAGGGCGAGATCGCCAAGAAGGCGACCGTCGCCGAGGCCGAGGCCGCCACCAAGCGTGCGGTCAAGGAGTCCGAGGCCGCCGCCGAGGCTCCGGCCGAGGAGTCGAAGGACGCCTGACAACGCTGATGCGTGTCAGTGACGGGCCCGCCCCTTTCCGGGGGCGGGCCCGTCCCGCATTTCTGAGAGGAACACTCGGTGAGTGACGAGGTGGCACCCGGTTTCGTCCGGGTGCGGCTGGACCTGTCGTACGACGGCAAGGACTTCTCCGGCTGGGCCAAGCAGCGCGAGGGCCAGCGCACGGTCCAGGGCGAGCTCGAGGACGCGATCCGGACCGTGACCCGGTCCAAGGAGACGTACGAGCTGACGGTCGCCGGCCGTACGGACGCCGGGGTGCACGCGCGCGGCCAGGTCGCCCATGTCGATCTTCCGGCCGAGGTTTGGGCCGAACACGAGGACAAACTGTTGCGCCGGCTCGCCGGGCGGCTGTCGCACGACGTCCGCGTGTGGCGCGCGGCCGAGGCGCCGGCCGGTTTCAACGCGCGCTTCTCGGCGATATGGCGGCGCTACGCCTACCGTGTCGTCGACCACCCCGGGGGCGTGGACCCGCTGTTGCGCGGTCATGTCCTCTGGCATGACTGGCCGTTGGACGTCGACGCGATGAACGCGGCGGCGCGGAAGCTGGTCGGTGAGCACGACTTCGCCGCGTACTGCAAGAAGCGCGAGGGCGCGACGACGATCCGTACGCTGCAGCAGCTGAGCTGGGAGCGGGACGCGTCCGGCGTCATCACCGCCACCGTGCGGGCGGACGCCTTCTGCCACAACATGGTGCGTTCGCTGGTGGGCGCGATGCTGTTCGTCGGCGACGGGCACCGGCCGGTGGACTGGCCGGGCAAGGTGCTGGCGGCGGGTGTGCGGGACTCGGCGGTGCACGTGGTGCGGCCGCACGGGCTGACGCTGGAGGAGGTCGGCTATCCGGCGGACTCCGAGCTGGCCGCGCGGAACCTGGCGGCGCGCAACAAGCGGACGCTGCCGGGGGCGGGTTGCTGCTGACCTCATCTCCTGGGCGCCGAACGGGCCGGATCTTCCGGCCCGTTCGGCGTTTTCCCCGTCAGGAGCCTTCGGGTGCCGCCAAGTTGACCGCCAGGTCGCTGTTCACCGTGAAATACGGGCGGACGCCCGCGACCGTCGGGTAGAGGTCGGTCTTGTTGCGGTCGACGATGTCGCCGATGAGCCGGCCGACGCGGATCGGCGTGGCGCCGGGCGCGGTGCGCAGGGCCAGGTCCCACGTCGTGGCCCCGTCGCCGGCGCGGGCCGCGCGCAGGCGCTCGTACGGAACGGTGAAGCGGAAGGACGTGGCGTCCACGGCCTCCACATCCACGGTCACCTCGGAGGCGCTCTCCCCGCGCGGGGTGCCGAGGACGACCGGTTCGGCACCGGCGGCGAACTCCGCGCCGTACAGGGTGCCTTCGACGGTGAACGCGTCGCCGGCCGCCCGCACGGAACGGGCCTCGGCGTGGGCGTCGCGGTGCCAGGCCCGCAGCGCGAGGTAGCCGTCCACGGTCGGGTAGGGCACCCACCAGGTGAACGGGGCTCCCGGCAGCGGCTCCAGGTCCACCAGGCCGCGGCCCTCGGCGAGATGGGAGACCACCCGGCGGCGGGCCTTGTCGTCGGCCCGCACGACGTGCAGGTCCCAACGGCCTTCGCCCAGGCGCAGTTCGGCGCGCTTGAGGACGGCCGTGTACGGGCCGCCGCCGTCGGCGGGGGCGCGCAGGGGAACCTCGACGGGCTTGCCCTCCTTGCGGCGGGTGACGGTCAGGGACAGCTTCTCGCCGCTGAGGCCCTTGCTCTCCAGGGCGACGAGGATGTCGCCGCCTGCGTCGACGCGGCAGGAGGCGACCGGGCGCAGCGGCTTGCGGACGACGATGTCCTTGAGGACCTTCTTCACCGGCGGCGCGGCCGGCTTGGCCACCCGGCGGCGCAGCGGCCGGATGATCCTGCCGACCGTGCGGCGCAGCCGCTTGGCCAGGGGCAGGGGTCGCGGCGCGGTCGCGGGTGCGCTCGTGGGTTTGGTCGCCGTGGCGCGGGGGCCGCCGAGGCTGTCGATGAGCTCGAGATAGGCGTCGGCGATGCGCTCGGGGGCGTAACGCTGTGCGGAGGCGCGGGCGGCGGCGCCCATGGCGCGGCGCAGGTCCTCGTCCTCGATGAGCTTGAGCAGGCCCTTGGCGATGGCGTCGCTGTCGCCGACGGGGACGAGCAGGCCGTCCTCGCCGTCGGTGATGATCTCGCCGGGGCCGTGCGGGCAGTCGGTGGCGACCACGGGGACGCCGCAGCCCATGGCCTCGACGATGGTCATGCCGAAGGACTCCTCGCGGGAGGTCACGGCGGCGATCGAGCCCTTGGCCCACTCGGTCTCGATGGGGGAGTGGGCGCCCATGAGCGTGACGGCCTCGTTGAGGCCGAGGGTGTCGATCTGGGTGCGCAGCTTGGCCAGTTCGGGGCCGCGGCCGTAGATGCGCAGCTTCCAGTCGGGGTGGCCGGCCGCGACGGTCTCCCACGCCTTGACCAGCAGGTCGTAGCGCTTGACGGGGATGAGCCGGCCCGCGGCGACGACCAGCTTGGCGCTGCCGTCGGAGGGTTCGACCTCGGACGGGGGGCAGCCGTTGGGCAGGCAGACGATCGTGGTCTTGACGTCGGGGAAGCGTTCCCGGTGGGTGGCGGCGTCCGCTTCGGAGACCGTGGTGTGCGCGTCGAGGTGCGGGATGGCCGCGTCCTGGTAGGCGCGGATGGTCGGCTCGTGGGTGCCGTAGATCCGGTGCTCCTGGCCGATGCGCAGGTAGCGGTCCTGGCCGAACTCGGCGAGGTACATCACCAGGCCCGGCCGGGTGGCGACGACGACGTCGGCGTCGGTCTGCGCGAGGTGTTCGGCGACCCGCTGGTCGGTGAGCGCGCTGAAGTGGGCGCCCTTCGCCTCCACGGGCGGCACGTACTGGCTGTCCTGGGTGAGCAGCGGGTGGTCGCGGTCGGCGCCCTTCTCGGGGCGCCGGTCGATGAGGTTGACCAGCTTCACCTTGGGGTGCAGGGGGAGCCGGGGCTTCTCGCCGCTTCTGATGGTGGACACGATCTCCACGTCGTGCCGGGCGGCGAGGGCGCTCGCGACATTGAACGTGGAGCGGATGGTGCCGCCGATGCCGTAGGCGTTCTGCAAAAGGAAAGAGATCTTCATGGCGGTGTGTGCGCGACGCGCCGGGGGCGTCGCGTCCGTCCTTCCCCCTGGCCTGGGTGGTGTCCGGGTCTTCCCTTGCTGATCGGCCCGGCGGTTCCGCGTGATCCGAACCGCCGGTTGAGACCGTTGGGAGGGATTTCAGTTGCCTGCGCAGCCTACATTGTGGCTTGGGTCACGTCGCAAGAAGGTGTGGAGGTACCGCTCGGTGGGCGCTGGGAGGCGGGAAGCGTGAGGGCGAAGGTGGTGGGCGTGGTGTTCTCCGCGGTCGCGGTGCTGGGGTCCGTGGCGGGCTGCGGGTCCGGTGGCGCGGGCGCCGGTGGGGGCGGCAGGGAGGGCGGGCCGGGGGAGGGCAAGGACGAGAGCCGGCGGGTGCGGGCGCTCGGCCACGACCAGCTGCGCCATGTGGAGCTGGGGGCGAGGGAGGTGCCGGGCTTCGTGGTGGAGAAGGGCTCGCGGGCCACGGCCGGGCACGGTCTGCCCAGCACCGACAGCGAGGCATGCCGGCCCCTGGTGGTGGCGATGGGTTCGCAGCCGCAGCCGGCGCCCGTGGGCTCGGTGGTCGACACCTTCGCCGCCACCACGGAGCAGGGTTTCCAGGGGCTGCTGGGGACGATCCGGGTCTCGGCGTACGCGGGCGACGGCGCGCAGAGCACGCTGCGGGCGCTGCGGGCGGCGGCGCGGGAGTGTGCGGGGGGCTTCCGGATGAAGACGGGCGAGGGCCAGCCGCAGCGGTTCGAGGAGGTGCGTACGCTCCCGGCGCCGGGGCTGGGGGACGAGGCGATGGCGTACCGCCTGGTGAACGCGGCGGAGAAGGCGCCGAGCCTGGTGACAGTCGTACGGACCGGCTCGGCGTTGTCGATGTTCTTCGCGACGCATCTGTCCGACCCGGGAGCGGTGGAGATCCCGGAGCGGTTGATGGCGGCGCAGGTCGCGAAGGTGGAGCGGCTCCAGCGGGCGGAGCGCCCGCCGACCGCGCCCCCGCCCCCGCACGCGGGCCCCGCCCCCGGCCCCGACGAGGACGGGGAGGACGGCGAGGACGGCGAGGACGGTGCCGACAGCGAGGAGGCGGAGAGCGCGGAGTAGTCCGGGAGGGGCGGGTCCCTGTCAGTCAGTCCTTGGGGGACGCCGAGGCGGACGGCTTGGCCGAGGGCTTGGCCGATGCCTTGCCGGAGGGCTTGGGCGAGGCCGCGGCCGTGGCCTGGGCGTTCGCGCGGTACATGATGCGGCGGAAGGTGTAGCCCGCGACGTCGCGGCCGGCCTGCAGGGCCTTGGTGTCGTCGGAGTGGACGGGGCTGCCGTTGGTGTAGCCGGCCACGGTGAAGTAGGTGTAGCGGCCCTCGGCGTTCGTGGTCAGCCGGCAGGCGGTGGCGCGGCAGAAGGTGGGACCGTCGTCACCGGACAGAGCGGTGACGTTGCCGGTGGCCTGCGCTTTCGCCTTGTCGGCGGCGGCCTTGTCGGCGAAGACGGCGACGCCGACGGTGACGGCGACGCCCTCCCGCTCGTACGTGGCGCGCATCAGCTTCTTGCAGCCGTTGCCGGCGAGGACCTGGCCGAGGCCGCCCTGGGTGGCGGAGGCGCAGTCGGTGGTGGTGTCGGTGGCGACCCGCTTGTAGGTGCGCTTGTCCAGCACCGGCTTGGAGTGCGGGAAGAGCGTCTTGGTGGACAGGGGCGCCTTGTCCTTCTCCTCGGTGGAGATGAACTCGCGGGGGTTGGGCGGGACCACCTGGGAGAAGCTCGGCTCGGCGGCGCCGGCCGAGGCGCTGGGCAGCTTCTCGGCGGCGGGCAGCGTCTTGCCGCCCTTGCCCGAGGTCATGACGGCGGTGGCGACGATCGCGGCGACCGCGCCGGTGGCCAGCGTCCCGCCACCGATCAGCAGCCACTTGCGGCGGCGGCCGCGGGCTTCGGCGTCCTCGGCGAGGCGCCCCCAGTCCGGGGTGCCGCCCTGGGCGGGCATCCCGGGTATCTGCTGCTGCTGCCAGGCCGGTGCCGGTGCCGCGCCCGGGGGCAGCTGCGGAGGCACCTGAGGCGCGTGGGGCGCCTGCGGTGGCTGAGATGTGTGTGGCGCCTGGGGCGGCGGCGGCCCCCACGGCGGCGTGGACGGCTGATCCCCCGGGGCCCCGTGCGGCCCTCCCTGCCCAAAGCTCATGGCGTGCATCGTAAACCGGTTGGGTGACCGCGCCGGGAGCGGCGAGAATTCACCGCATGGGACACGTCGAAGCGGCACATCTGGAGTACTTCCTCCCCGACGGGAGGGCATTGCTCGGCGATGTGTCCTTCCGGGTCGGGGAAGGGGCGGCGGTCGCCCTGGTCGGCGCCAACGGCGCGGGCAAGACCACGCTGCTGCGACTGATCGCGGGGGAGCTGCAGCCGCACGGCGGATCCGTCACCGTGACGGGCGGGCTCGGCGTGATGCCGCAGTTCGTGGGGTCCGTACGGGACGACCGTACGGTGCGCGACCTGCTGCTCTCGGTCGCCCAGCCGCGCATCCGGCAGGCCGCCGCGGCCGTCGACGCGGCCGAGCACGCGATCATGACCGTGGACGACGAGGCCGCGCAGATGGCCTACGCCCAGGCCCTGTCCGACTGGGCCGAGGCGCGGGGCTACGAGGCGGAGACGGTGTGGGACATGTGCACCATGGCCGCGCTCGGCGTCCCCTACGAGCAGGCCCAGTGGCGCCAGGTGCGCACCCTCTCCGGCGGCGAGCAGAAGCGCCTGGTCCTGGAGTCGCTGCTGCGCGGCACGGACGAGGTGCTGCTGCTGGACGAGCCGGACAACTACCTCGACGTCCCCGGCAAGCGCTGGCTGGAGGAGAAGCTGCGCGAGACGAAGAAGACCGTCCTCTTCGTCTCGCACGACCGGGAGCTGCTGGCCCGCTCCGCCGAGAAGATCATCAGCGTCGAGCCCGGGCCCGCGGGCAGCGACGTATGGGTGCACGGCGGCGGCTTCGGCACGTACCACGAGGCCCGCAAGGAGCGCTTCGCCCGCTTCGAGGAGCTGCGCCGGCGCTGGGACGAGAAGCACGCCCAGCTGAAGAAGCTGGTGATCAGCCTCCGGCAGGCCGCCGCGGTCAGCCACGAGATGGCCTCCCGCTACGCCGCGGCCCAGACCCGGCTGCGCAAGTTCGAGGAGGCGGGCCCGCCGCCGGAGCCGCCGCGCGAGCAGGACATCCGGATGCGGCTGCGCGGCGGCCGGACCGGGGTCAGGGCGCTGACCTGCGAGGGGCTGGAGCTCACGGGTCTGATGAAGCCGTTCGACCTGGAGGTCTTCTACGGCGAGCGGGTCGCGGTGCTGGGCAGCAACGGCTCGGGCAAGTCCCACTTCCTGCGGCTGCTGGCGGGGGAGGACATCTCCCACACCGGTGCCTGGAAGCTGGGCGCGCGGGTCGTGCCCGGCCACTTCGCGCAGACCCACGCCCACCCGGAGCTGGTGGGCCGCACGCTGGTCGACATCCTGTGGACCGAGCACGCCCGGGACCGGGGCGGCGCGATGTCCGTGCTGCGCCGCTACGAACTGGAGAAGCAGGGCGACCAGCCCTTCGAGAAGCTCTCGGGCGGCCAGCAGGCGCGCTTCCAGATCCTGCTGCTGGAGCTGGCGGGCACCACGGCTCTGCTGTTGGACGAGCCGACGGACAACCTGGATCTGGAGAGCGCGGAGGCTCTTCAGGAGGGGCTGGAGGCGTATGAGGGGACGGTGCTGGCGGTGACGCATGATCGCTGGTTCGCGCGTGCTTTTGATCGTTTCGTCGTGTTCGGTGCGGACGGGCGGGTCCGGGAGGTGCCGGAGCCGGTGTGGGACGAGGCACGGGTGGCCCGTCAGCGCTAGGGCGTGGCGTCCGATCGGACCATGTTTTGACCCGGCAGGTGGGCGCCCGGTACTCTACGAGTTCGTTATGCGTATTGGCTTGGTCGTTCTCACGCGAGGGGCCCTTACGCTTGTCCACCGGGCTGATTGCCGGCGGTCGGCACGCGGGTTGCGTCCCCGTTGTGCGGCCATGGCTGTGTGATCGTCCCGTGTGGACCGTGTCAGGACCCACTCACTGAAGAAGCGAAGGCTACGACCGTGCGTACGTACAGCCCCAAGCCCGGCGATGTCACGCGCCAGTGGCACATCATCGACGCGCAGGACGTCGTCCTGGGCCGTCTGGCCTCTCAGGCTGCCTCCCTGCTGCGCGGCAAGCACAAGCCCGTGTACGCCCCGCACATGGACATGGGTGACTTCGTCGTCATCATCAACGCCGACAAGGTGCACCTCTCCGGCAACAAGAAGACCCAGAAGATGGCGTACCGCCACTCTGGCTTCCCGGGTGGTCTGCGCTCCGTCCGTTACGACGAGCTGCTCGACAAGAACCCCGAGAAGGCCGTCGAGAAGGCGATCAAGGGCATGCTGCCCAAGAACTCCCTCGGCCGTCAGATGCTCTCGAAGCTGAAGGTCTACTCGGGCGACCAGCACCCGCACGCCGCCCAGCAGCCGGTGCCGTTCGAGATCACCCAGGTCAAGCAGGGCTAAGTCCCGGCCACCGCCGAACCAGAAAGTCTGAGGAGAATCGTGGCTGAGACCACCGCCGAGATGCCGCTCGACGAGGGCGTCGAGGAGTACACCACCGAGTCCGAGGTTGTCGAGTCGGAGTACACCTCCGAGTCGCTCGCCTCCCGCTTCGGCGACCCGCAGCCGGCCGCCGGCCTGGGCCGTCGCAAGAACGCCATTGCCCGCGTCCGGATCGTTCCGGGCTCCGGCAAGTGGAAGATCAACGGTCGCACCCTTGAGGACTACTTCCCCAACAAGGTGCACCAGCAGGAAGTCAACGAGCCCTTCAAGGTGCTCGAGCTCGACGACCGCTACGACGTCATCGCCCGCATCTCGGGTGGCGGCGTCTCCGGCCAGGCCGGCGCCCTGCGCCTCGGTGTGGCCCGCGCGCTGAACGAGGCGGACGTGGACAACAACCGCGGCCCGCTGAAGAAGGCCGGCTTCCTGAGCCGCGACGACCGTGCGGTCGAGCGCAAGAAGGCCGGTCTGAAGAAGGCCCGCAAGGCTCCGCAGTACAGCAAGCGCTAATCACGCGGCTTGTTGCACTGCCCGAACGCCCCGGCGGCACGATCCGTGCCGCCGGGGCGTTCGGCCATTACCGGTCAGGACTTGGTACGAATGTTCGGGGCCCGCGCCTGGGCCCCGCCCCGCTTTTTCGGAGGACACCTGTGGGACGACTCTTCGGTACGGACGGTGTGCGCGGCGTCGCCAACGCGGATCTGACGGCGGAGCTCGCGCTCGGCCTGTCGGTCGCCGCGGCGCATGTGCTCGCCGAGGCGGGTACGTTCGAGGGCCATCGCCCGGTGGCGGTGGTGGGCCGCGACCCGCGTGCGTCCGGTGAGTTCCTGGAGGCCGCCGTGGTGGCCGGGCTGGCCAGCGCCGGCGTGGACGTCCTGCGGGTCGGCGTGCTGCCGACGCCGGCCGTCGCCTATCTGACGGGCGCCCTCGGCGCGGACCTCGGCGTGATGCTCTCCGCCAGCCACAACGCCATGCCCGACAACGGCATCAAGTTCTTCGCCCGCGGTGGCCACAAGCTCGCCGACGAGCTCGAGGACCGCATCGAGCGGACCTACCGGGCCCACGCCTCCGGCGAGCCCTGGGACCGGCCCACCGGCGCCGGCGTCGGCCGGGTCCGCGACTACGACCAGGGCTTCGACAACTACGTCGCCCACCTGATCGGCGTGCTGCCCAACCGCCTCGACGGCCTCAAGGTCGTCATCGACGGCGCCCACGGTGCCGCCTCCCGCGTCTCCCCCGAGGCCTTCTCGCGCGCCGGCGCCGAGGTCGTCACCATCGGCACCGAGCCCGACGGCCTCAACATCAACCACGAGTGCGGCTCCACCCACCTGGACAAGCTGCGCACCGCCGTCGTCGAGCACGGCGCCGACCTGGGCGTGGCCCACGACGGCGACGCCGACCGCTGCCTGGCCGTGGACGCCAAGGGCAACGAGATCGACGGCGACCAGATCCTCGCCGTCCTGGCGCTCGCCATGCGCGAGGCGGACTCGCTGCGCAAGAACACCGTCGTCGCCACCGTGATGTCCAACCTGGGCTTCAAGCTGGCGATGGAGCGCGAGGGCGTCCAGCTCGTCCAGACCGCGGTCGGCGACCGCTACGTCCTGGAGGAGATGAAGGCCAACGGCTTCGCCCTGGGCGGCGAGCAGTCCGGCCACGTCATCGTCCTGGACCACGCCACGACCGGCGACGGCACCCTGACCGGCCTGATGCTGGCCGCGCGCGTCGCCGCCACGGGCCGCTCGCTGGCCGACCTGGCCGCCGTCATGGAGCGCCTGCCGCAGGTCCTCATCAACGTCCGCGACGTCGACAAGTCCCGCGTGGGCTCCTCGCAGGAGCTGGCCGCCGCCGTCAACGCCGCCGAGGCCGAGCTGGGCTCCACGGGCCGGGTGCTGCTGCGCTCGTCCGGCACCGAGCCGCTGGTGCGCGTCATGGTGGAGGCCGCCGACATCGAGCAGGCCCGCGCGGTGGCGCAGCGCCTGGCGGACGTCGTGAAGTCGGCGCTGGGCTAAGCGCCCGCCTCCTGCGCCGTGCGCTCGCGCTGCCTCGCCCAGAACCACTTCTGGGCGAGCAGCGTGAGCGTGCCGGCGAGGATGATCCCCAGCAGGTTCAGTGCCAGCTGTACGGCCGAGCCGCGGGTCTCCGACCAGTTGCCGTAGGACAGCGCCACGGCGGCGTTCGCGGCGGCCGGCACCGTCGTCACCGAGATCGCCACGCCGATCAGCGCGCCCGACTTCGACGAGGTCAGGGAGAGGATGCCGGCGACGCCCGCCAGGAACGCCACGATGAAGGAGAAGGCGTCCGGCTGCCAGATGAAGGCGGTCTGCGGGCGGGGCGCGAGGAACTTCGCCTCGTGGAAGAGGCCCAGCCAGTCCATCAGGACGCTGAAGCCGCCGGTGAGGGCCATCGCCACCGGGAAGCCGACCAGCAGCGCCATCAGGGACCGCCAGGCCAGCCGGGGCGAGCGCCGCACGATCGCCGTGCACAGCCCGGCCAGCGGGCCGAACTCCGGGCCCACCGCCATCGCGCCCACGATCAGGATCGCGCTGTCGATGATCACGCCGCACGCGGCGAGCATCGTGGCGACCGTCAGGAACGCCAGGAACGTGACGGTCAGCGTCGACTCCTCGTGCGTCTCCCCGACCAGCGACTGCCAGACGATCGCGTCGGCGCCCTCGCCCGGCGCCTCCTCCTTGGCGGTGTCCGCGCGCCGCGAGAGCATCAGGTCCACGTCCTCGACCGCGAGCGACCCCCATTCCGGCAGGCCCGCCTTCCCCAGCCGCTCCAGCAGCCCGTCGGCGGCCTCGCGGGCCACGTCGCACAGCACCAGGTCGCCCTCCGGGCTGCGCGCGGCACCGGGGAGCACGGCGAGGTGGGCGGTGCCGACGGTCCGTTCGACGAGGGCGACGATCTCGTCGGTCCGGTCGGCCGGAGTGATCATCCGTAGATGCAGCATGGGTGTCCCGGTGGTCAGAGCTTGCGCAGCGAGAGCCGCTGGACCTTGTGGTCGGGGCCCTTGCGCAGGATCAGGTTGGAGCGGCCGCGGGTGGGCGCCACGTTCTGCAGGAGGTTCGGCTTGTTGATGGTGCGCCAGTTGCGGCGGGCGTAGTCCAGCGCCTCCTCCTCCGAGACCTGGGTGTACTGGCGGAAGTAGGAGTCGGGGTCGTGGAAGGCCGTGGCGCGCAGCTTCTTGAACCGCTCGTAGTACCAGCGCTCGATGTCCTCGGCGCGCGCGTCGACGTAGACGCTGAAGTCGAAGAAGTCGGCGAGCCCGACGCGGGTGCGGCCGTCCTGGCCGGGCTGGGCGGGCTGCAGGACGTTGAGGCCCTCGATGATCAGGATGTCCGGGCGGTGCACGGTCAGCCGCTCGCCGGGCACGATGTCGTAGATGAGGTGGGAGTAGACGGGGGCGGAGACCTCGTCCTTGCCGGCCTTCACGTCCGCGACGAAGCGGGTGAGGGCACGCCGGTCGTACGACTCGGGGAAACCTTTCCGCGACATCAGGCCGCGGCGCTGCAGCTCGGCGTTGGGCAGCAGGAAGCCGTCCGTGGTGACCAGCTCGACGCGCGGGTGCTCGGGCCAGCGGGCCAGCAGGGCCTGCAGCAGCCGGGCCGTGGTGGACTTGCCCACCGCGACGCTGCCGGCGACCCCTATGACGAAGGGCGTGCCGCGCTGGGCCCCCTTCTCGCCGAGCGTCTCGCCGAGGAAGGTGTTGAGCGTGCCGCGCAGGCTGCCGGTCGCGCCCACGTAGAGGTTGAGCAGCCGGGACAGCGGCAGATAGATGTCGCGGACCTCGTCGAGGTCGATGACGTCGCCGAGCCCGCGCAGCCGCTCGACCTCCTCGGCGGTCAGCGGCAGGGGAGTGTTCTCGCGCAGGGCGCTCCACTCCGCGCGGGTCAGGTCCACGAACGGGGACGAGTCTGCGCGGCGTCGTTGCTGCGAGGGCTCCATGGTGGTCGGCACGGGCCCATTGTGCGCGCGGGAGGGGCGCGGGGATGACCGCGGGGTGCCGTTCGGGCCGTGACCTAAGGGAGCCGGGGGGTCCCAGGGAGTGAAGTTCTCTCGCAGGGTCTGTACCTACTCGCGAGTCAGTACTACGTTCCTGCCCCCGGTCCGCACGACGCGAGGGGCCTGATCCATGTTCGTTTTCCTTCTGGTGCTCCGGCTCGCCAAAAGGCGCGTACGCCGCCTCGTGCGCCGGAGCGGCCCGGCCGCCCCTGCCGTCCCGGCCGGCCCCGTCGATTTCGCCGGGCAGGTCCACGGTGACCTCGCCGCCGAGCTGCCGGACGAGGACCTGGGGCAGGACCTCGACGACTGCCTCGACCGCTACGTCCTGGGCAGCAAACCGCGCTGCGAGGAGGTCGAGTACCTGGAGCTGGTCCAGGAGGCCATCGACCGGATCGAGCGCGGGCGTTGACCCCAGGGCCGTACGCTGCACCCCATGTGCGGAATCGTTGGCTATGTGGGAGGGCAGTGCGCCCTCGACGTCGTATTGGCAGGGCTGCGGCGGCTGGAGTACCGCGGCTATGACTCGGCCGGGGTGGCGGTCCTGGCCGACGGCGGGCTCGCCGCCGCGAAGAAGGCGGGCAAGCTCGCCAACCTGGAGAAGGAGCTGGCCGACCGCCCGCTGCCGTCCGGCCACACCGGCATCGGTCACACCCGCTGGGCCACCCACGGCGGCCCCACGGACGCCAACGCCCACCCCCACCTGGACAACCCCGGCCGCGTCGCCGTCGTCCACAACGGCATCATCGAGAACTTCGCCGAGCTGCGGGCCGAGCTCGCCGGCCGCGGCCACGCCCTGGGCTCGGAGACCGACACCGAGGTCGTCGCCCACCTGCTGTCGGAGTCCTTCTCCTCCTGCGGTGACCTGGCCGAGTCCATGCGGCAGGTCTGCCGCCGCCTGGAGGGCGCCTTCACGCTCGTGGCCGTGCACGCGGACGAGCCGGACGTCGTCGTCGGCGCCCGCCGCAACTCCCCGCTCGTGGTGGGGGTCGGCGACGGCGAGTACTTCCTCGCCTCGGACGTCGCCGCGTTCATCGCCCACACCCGGGAGGCCATCGAGCTCGGCCAGGACCAGGTCGTGGAGCTGCGGCGCGACGGCGTCACGGTGACGGGCTTCGACGGCGCCCCGGCGGACGGTGACGTGCGCGCGTACCACGTCGACTGGGACGCCTCGGCCGCCGAGAAGGGCGGCTACGACTACTTCATGCTCAAGGAGATCGCCGAGCAGCCCAAGGCGGTCGCCGACACCCTCCTCGGCCGCATCGACGGCGCGGGCTCGCTGACCCTGGACGAGGTGCGGATCCCCGCGTCCGTGCTGCGCGAGGTCGACAAGGTCGTCATCGTGGCGTGCGGCACCGCCTTCCACGCCGGGATGATCGCCAAGTACGCCATCGAGCACTGGACCCGCATCCCCTGCGAGACCGAGCTGGCCAGCGAGTTCCGCTACCGCGACCCGATCCTCGACCAGCGCACCCTCGTCGTCGCCATCAGCCAGTCCGGCGAGACGATGGACACCCTCATGGCCCTGCGGCACGCCCGCGAGCAGGGCGCGAAGGTGCTGGCCATCTGCAACACCAACGGCTCGACGATCCCGCGCGAGTCGGACGCCGTGCTGTACACGCACGCCGGGCCCGAGGTCGCGGTCGCCTCCACCAAGGCCTTCCTGACCCAGCTCGTGGCCTGCTATCTGGTGGCCCTCTACCTGGGCCAGGTGCGGGGCACCAAGTGGGGCGACGAGGTCCGCAGCGTCGTGCGCGAGCTGTCGGAGATCGCCGGCGAGGTGGAGGAGGTGCTGGAGACCATGGAGCCCGTCCGGGAGCTGGCCCGCTCCCTCGCCGACAAGAACACCGTCCTCTTCCTCGGCCGGCACGTCGGCTACCCCGTGGCCCTGGAGGGCGCCCTCAAGCTCAAGGAGCTGGCGTACATGCACGCCGAGGGCTTCGCGGCAGGCGAGCTCAAGCACGGCCCGATCGCCCTGATCGAGGAGGACCTGCCGGTCGTCGTGGTCGTCCCCTCGCCGCGCGGCCGCTCGGTCCTGCACGACAAGATCGTCTCCAACATCCAGGAGATCAGGGCGCGCGGGGCGCGCACGATCGTCATCGCCGAACGGGACGACGAGGCGGTACGCCCCTACGCGGACCACCTCATCGAGATCCCACCCACCCCGGTGCTGCTCCAGCCGCTGGTCGCCACCGTGCCGCTGCAGGTCTTCGCCTGCGAGCTCGCCACGGCCCGGGGCAACGAGGTCGACCAGCCGCGCAACCTGGCGAAGTCGGTGACGGTCGAATGATCGTAGGAGTGGGGATCGACGTCGCGGAGATCGACCGCTTCGACGCCGCGCTGCGGCGCACCCCGGGCATGGCGCAGCGGCTGTTCGTGGACCGCGAGCTGCACCTGCCCGGCGGGGAGCGGCGCGGCGTCGCCTCCCTGGCCGCCCGCTTCGCCGCCAAGGAGGCCCTGGCCAAGGCGCTGGGGGCGCCCCCCGGGCTGCTGTGGACGGATGCCGAGGTCGTGACGGAGGGCAGCGGGCAGCCGCGGCTCGTGGTCACGGGGACGGTGGCGGCGCGGGCCGAGGCGCTGGGCGTGACCTCGTGGCACATCTCGCTGAGCCATGACGCGGGCGTGGCGTCGGCGGTGGTGATCGCGGAGAAGTAGGGTCATCGGAGGAGTGAACGGCCGCGGGAATCGGGGCCGTTCACCATTTGAGCGACTCTCGTGCCTAAACTCCTGATCATGACGGCAGGAGACTCCCTGGCCACCGGCCAGCGATCATTGGGTGACCCGTCCCTCGGCTATCCGCTGTGGCCGCCGCTCGTACGGGGGTGCCCGCGCACCGCCACGGACGAGCTGGTGTACCCGGTCGAGGTGGACTACGCCTACGACCGGGTGAGCCCGGAGCTGTTCGCCCCCGGCGCCGGGAAGCGGAGCGCCGGTCTGGAGCGGTGGGCGCCGCTGCTGCCGCCGCTGACCGCGCCGGGGCTGGGGGAGGGCCACACGCCGCTGGTCGACATCGGCGGCGGGGTCCATGTGAAGGACGAGTCCCGCAACCCCACCTGGAGCCACAAGGACCGGCTCAACCGCTGCACGGTCAGCGCCGCCGTCAGGATGGGCGCGCCCGGCATCGTGGTGTCCTCCTCCGGCAACCACGGCGCGTCCGCGGCGGCCTTCGCCGCGCGGGCCGGGCTGCACTGCGTCGTCCTCGCCTCGGCCGGTATGCCCGCGGCCGTGGACGCGTTCCTGAACGCCTACGGGGCGGTCGTCCTGCCCGTGCCGGAGGAGGCCCGCTGGCCGCTGATGCGCCAGCTCGTCGACCGCATCGGCCTGCACCCCGTCAGCAACCTCGCCGTCACCCACACCGGTCACGCCTTCGGACCCGAGGGCTACAAGACCATCGCCTACGAGATCTTCACCGAACTCGGCGTGCCCGCCGCCGTGTTCGTGCCCTCCGGCTACGGCGAGTGCCTCTTCGGCATCTGGAAGGGCTTCGCCGAGCTGCGGCGGCTCGGGCTCACCGACCGCGTCCCGCGGATGTTCGGCTGCGAGCCCGCGGCCGGCGGCCCGCTCGCCGCCGCCGTGGCGGGCGGGCTGCCGGCGGCCCGGGTGAGCGGCGGGCCCACCGACGCGTACGCCATCAGCTGCACGGTCGGCGGCTACCGCGGCGTCCTGGCCGTCCGGGAGAGCGGCGGCCGGGCCCTGCTCGTGAGCGACGAGGAGATGCGGGCCGCCCAGACCGAACTGGCCCGGCAGGGCATCTGGGCCGAACTCTCCGGCGCGGCGGGCCTCGCGGGACTGCGCGCCCGTGCCGGGGCCGACGCCTTCGACGGGCCCGTGGTGTGCGTCTCCACCTCCAGCGGCTTCAAGGACCGGGCCGTCGGCACGAAGCCCTCCGAGGTCATGGAGCCGACCTGGGACGAGGCGTACCGGCGGCTGCGGGCCGCGGGCGTGGGCGCGTGAGGACGGCTGCCAGTAGGGAGTGACGTCGACTCTCCAGTGCCCGAACCCCCTGACCCCACGACCGCGCTGGCGTATCGTCAGGGGCCCTTGGAGGCGAAGAGGGAGAGGTCTGTGCACCCGGCGAGGGAACGCATTGCGGCGGTGTTCGGACGGCGCCAGGGGAGCGGCTATCTGCTGGCGCCCGACGTGGTGTTGACCGCCGCACACGTGGTGGGGGACTGCGCCACGCCCTCGGTGATCGTGCCGGGCGGCACCGGCAGGATCCGCTGCCGGGTGGCGTGGGCGCGGGACGACAACCGGCGCTGCGACGCCGCGCTGCTCGTCGCCGAGCGCGCCCTGGTCACCGACGAGACGGCCCAGGCGTTCGAGCCGCTCGTGTGGGGGCGCGCCTACGACTTGCGGGTGTGGCCGAACGCCCAGGCCGTCGGCTATCCGCACGCCCAGCGCGACGCGCACGGTGAACTCGACACCGAGCAGGTCATCGGCACCCTCAAGCCGGGCAGCAACCTGCTCAGCGGCCGGCATGTGCTCGACAGCGAGTTCGGCGCCCCCGGGCCGGCCGAGGGCGGGGGCTCGCCGTGGGCGGGGATGTCCGGGGCCGCCGTGTTCGTGGACGGGCTGCTCGCCGGGGTGGTCTGCGCGGACCCGGGCGGCTGGCGGCACGGCCGGCTGACCGTGACGCCGTCGGCGACCTTGTGGTCGGAGTTCAGCTTCCTCAGCGAATGCCTGATGGCCGGGCACAAGCCCGAGTCGCGTTCGCTGGCCTCGCCCCGGCAGCTCGAGATCGAGGCGTTCGAACGCCGGTTGCGCGACTACATCGTCGAGAAGTCCGGCGAGCTGACCATCATCGGCCTGACCCTCTCCGACGGCGAGGGCGAGACCTGGCCGCTCGACGCCGCCTACCTCAGCCTCGAGCTGACCACCGGGGCACGCGCCGCCGAGGGCCGCGGGGGCGCCGCCGCCCGCGAGGTGCCCTCGGCCCGCCGGGCGGAGGAGGCCCTGGCCGGGCACCGGCGGGTGCTGCTGCGGGGCGCCGCCGGCTCGGGCAAGACCACGCTGCTGCAGTGGCTGGCGACGATGACCGCCCGCGGTGACCTGCCCCCGGAGCTGGGCCACTTGAGCGGCTGCGTGCCGCTGACCCTGCCGTTGCGGACCCTCATCCGCAGGGGCGAGCTCCCGCGGCCGGAGGAGTTCCTCGCCGCGGCCGCCGGGCCGCTGGCCGGGGTGCCCGCCGCCCGCGGGTGGGTGACGGACCGGCTCAACCAGGGCACGGCGCTGCTGCTGATCGACGGCGTCGACGAGGTCCCCGAGGCCGACCGCCGGCGCACCCTGACGTGGGTCAAGGACCTGCTGGCCGCCTACCCCGACGCGCGGTACGTCATCACCACCCGGCCCTCCGCGGTCCGCGAGGGCTGGCTCTCGGACGCCGGCTTCACCGAGCTGGACCTGCTGCCGATGAGCCGCGCCGACGTCCTGGCGTTCATCGACCGCTGGCACACGGCGGCCGGCCAGGCCGACGACGAGCGGCTGCGGGCCTTCCGCGAGTCCCTGAGCGCGGCCGTCGTCGCCAAGCCCGACCTCGGCCGGCTGGCCACCAATCCCTTGATGTGCGCCCTGATCTGCGCCCTGAACCGCTCCCGGCGCGGCTATCTGCCGCACGGCCGCATGGAGCTCTACCGCGCGGCGCTGGACCTGCTGCTGATCCGGCGCGACCGCGAGCGGGAGATCGTGGTCGGCCTGGAGGGCCCGGAGCTCGAGCAGGCCCAGACGGCCCTGTTACAGAAGATCGCCTACTGGCTGATCCGCAACGGCCGCTCGGAGATCGAGTGGCACCGGGCCGTCGAGATCCTCGACCGGGCCCTGCCCGCCATGCCGGCCGTCGCCGCCAAGGGCAGTGCCGAGGACATCCTGCGGCACCTCGTCGTCCGCAGCGGACTGCTGCGCCGGCCGACGAGCGGGACGCTGGACTTCATCCACCGCACCTTCCAGGACTATCTGGGCGCCCAGGCGGCGGTCGACGACTGGGACTTCGACCTGCTGGTCAACAACGCCCACGACGACCAGTGGGAGGACGTGCTGCGCATGGCCGTGGGCCACGCCCCGCCGCGCGCCCGCGCCGAACTGCTGCGCAAGCTGCTGGAGCGCGGGGAGCGCGAGGACGGCAACCGCCACCGCCTGCACCTGCTGGCCGCGGCCTGCCTGGAGCAGGCCACCGAGGTCGACCCGGAGGTCCGTACGCGGGTCGAGAAGGCGGCGGCCGAGCTGGTGCCGCCGCGCGACACGGAGTCGGCCAAGGCGCTCGCCGAGGCGGGGAAGATCGTGCTGGACCTGCTCCCGGGGCCCGAAGGGCTGACGGACGAGGTGGCCCACGCCGTCGTCGTGGCCGCCACGGCCGTGGCCGACGACCGGGCCATCCCCCTGCTGGCCCGGTACGCCACGCACCCCTCGCGCCAGGTGCGGGCCCAGCTGGCGTGGGCGTGGGACCGCTTCGACACCGACCACTACGCGGACGCGGTGATCGGCAAGCTCGTGTACGAGGACGGGCTGGCGTTCGTGGCCAAGAGCAGCGCCCACGAGAGGGCCCTGCGGCGGCTGGGCGGCAGGCCGGAGGTGTGGCTGCGGGGGGACCGGGGGGACGAGAAGGCCGAGAGGGACGAGAAAAACGAGAAAGAGGGGCGCGTGTGACGCGCCCGCGGCCCCTCACCGCTCGCAGACGTCCTGCCACACCCCCCGGAGCTCCCCGGCCACGTCCAGGGCGGTGATCGGGGCGGCCCCCAGCCGCCGGGCCGCGAGACCGTGCAGGTAGGCCCCCGCGGAGGCCGCGTCCCGTGCCGTCAGGCCCGCCGCCAGCAGGGCGCCCGTCAGCCCCGACAGCACGTCGCCGCTGCCGGCCGTGGCCAGCCACGGTGTGCCCGTCGGGTTGATCCGCACCGCGCGGTCGCCGCAGGCCACCAGCGTCGTCGAGCCCTTCAGCAGGGCCGTGACCCCGAACCGCCCGGCCAGGGCCCGTACGGCCGCCAGGCGGGCCGACTCGACCTCCTCGCGGCTTCGGCCCAGCAGCGCGGCGGCCTCGCCCGCGTGCGGGGTCAGGAGCGTCGGGGCCCTCCGGGCGCGTACCGCCTGCGGGTCGAGCAGCCGCAGGCCGTCCGCGTCGACGAGCACCGGCACGTCCGAGGCCAGGACGTCCACGAGCGCCCGCCGCGCCTCCGCCCCGTCGCCCAGGCCCGGGCCGACCACCCAGGACTGCACCCGGCCCGCCTTCGAGGGCGGCCCGGCGGAGACCAGGGTCTCCGGGAAGCGGCCGATCACCGCCTCCGCCGCCGGCCCGGCGTAGCGCACCGCGCCCGCGCCCCCGCTCAGGGCGCCCGCCACCGCGAGCACCGCCGCGCCCGGATAGCGGGCCGAGCCGGCGACGATGCCGACCACGCCCCGGCGGTACTTGTCGCTCTCGGCGGCCGGGCGCGGCAGCAGGGCGGCCACGTCCGCGTGTTGGAGGGCCGCCACGTCCGGTTCCTCGGGCAGCCGGGGCCCGAGGCCGATGTCGACCAGGCGCAGCGCCCCGGCGTGCTCGCGTGCCGGGTCGATGAGCAGCCCGGCCTTGTACGTGCCGAAGGTGACCGTGGCGTCGGCGCGCACCGCCGCGCCGCGCACCTCGCCCGAGTCCGCGTCGATGCCGCTGGGCAGGTCCACGGCGACGACCGGTGCCCCGGCCTCCGCCGCGACCCGGACCAGCGCCTCGGCCTCGGGCCGCAGGCCGCCCTTGCCGCCGATGCCGACGATGCCGTCGACCACGAGGTGCGCCCGCCGCACCGCGGGCTCTGCTTCGGGGCCGTCGACGACGCGCCCGCCGGCGCCGCGCAGCGCGGCCAGCCCGCCGGGGTGCGCGCGCCCGGGGGCCAGCAGGACGGCCGTCACCCCGGCCCCGCGCCGGGCCAGGCGGGCGCCGGCGTACAGCGCGTCGCCGCCGTTGTCGCCGCTGCCGACCAGCAGCACCACGCGCGCGCCGTAGACGCGCCCCAGCAGGTCCGCGCACGCCGCGGCCAGTCCGGCCGCTGCCCGCTGCATCAGCGCGCCCTCGGGCAACTCGGCCATGAGCGCCCGTTCGGCGGCCCGTACGGTCTCCACGCTGTACCCAGTCCTCATGGGCCCAGCCTTCCCCACCACGCGCACGGCCGACACCCCTGTCAGCCCCGCACGAGTCCCGTGCCCCCGGGGCCTGAGACACTGGCGGGGATGAGTGAGACACCGATGCGCGCCCGAGCCGTGGTCGACCTGGCCGCCCTGCGGGCCAACGTACGCGCTCTGCGGGCCCGCGCCCCCCGGGCGCAGCTGATGGCCGTGGTGAAGGCCAACGCGTACGGGCACGGGGCGGTGCCCTGCGCGAGAGCGGCCCGGCAGGCCGGAGCGGAGTGGGTCGGTACGGCCACTCCGCAGGAGGCGCTGGCGCTGCGTGCCGCGGGCGACACGGGCCGGCTGATGTGCTGGTTGTGGACGCCGGGCGACCCGTGGCGCGAGGCCGTCGAGGCCGGCATCGACATTTCCGTCAGCGGGCTGTGGGCCCTGGAAGAGGTGACGGAGGCCGTACGGGCCGCCGGTCGCCCCGCCCGCGTCCAGCTGAAGATCGACACCGGCCTGGGCCGCAACGGCTGCCAGCCCGGCGACTGGGAGAAGCTGGTCGCGGCCGCCCACGACGCGGAGCGGGCCGGGCTGGTCAAGGTCACCGGCGTGTGGTCGCACTTCGCGTGCGCCGACGAGCCCGGTCATCCGTCGATCGCGGCGCAGACCGAGGTCTTCCGGGACGCCGTGTCGTACGCCGAGCGTCAGGGGCTGACCCCCGAGGTCCGGCACATCGCCAACTCCCCGGCCACCCTCACCCTGCCCTCGACCCACCTCGACCTGGTGCGCACGGGGGTGGCGATGTACGGCATCTCGCCCAGCCCCGAGGTCGGCACCCCCGAGGACTTCGGGCTCAGGCCCGTCATGACGCTGTCCGCGTCCCTCGCCTCGGTCAAGCGCGTGCCGGGCGGTCATGGGGTCTCTTACGGCCATCTCTACACGACCCCCGGCGAGACCACCCTCGCGCTCGTCCCCGTCGGCTACGCGGACGGCATCCCGCGGGCCGCCTCCGGCACCGGCCCGGTGCTGGTCGGCGGCAAGTGGCGCACGGTGGCGGGCCGGGTCGCGATGGACCAGTTCGTCGTCGACCTGGGCGGCGACACGGCGCGGGTCGGTGACGAAGCGGTGCTTTTCGGCCCCGGGGACCGGGGCGAACCGACCGCCGAGGACTGGGCGCGGGCGACCGGAACCATCGCCTACGAAGTCGTCACGCGCATCTCCGCACGCGTACCCCGCGTCTATGTCGGAGAGATCCGGGAAGAGGACACCGAGAGCGACGACACGGGGGCGTGAGATGAGCGAGGGCGGCGACAGTACGGGCGCGAGGGCGGCGGGGGCCGCCGGGGCCACGGCGGCCGCGGGGGCCACCGCGGTCGCGGGAGCCACGGCCGCGGCGAGCGCCTGGCGGCGCGGAGCGGGTGCGGCGGGCGTGGCGGGCGCCGCCGTGGGGATCGTCGCCGCCGGAGCCGCGGTCGGGGTCGCCGTGGAGCGGCTGACGGTCGGGCGCGGCATGCGCCGCAAGGCCCGGCTCGCCCTGGACGCGTCCGGCCCGTACGGGACGCTGCGCGGCACGCCCGGCATCGCGATCGCCGAGGACGGCACCGAGCTTTATTACGAGGTGGACGAGCCGGCCGAACCCGAGCAGCCCGGGAACGGCCGTTCGCGGCTCTTCGGGCGCCGGCCCGCGCCGGCCGTCACCGTCGTCTTCAGCCACGGCTACTGCCTCAACCAGGACTCCTGGCACTTCCAGCGCGCCGCCCTGCGCGGCAGCGTGCGCACCGTCTTCTGGGACCAGCGCAGCCACGGCCGGTCCGGGCGGGCGAAGAGCGGCTCCGAGGCGGTCAGCATCGACCTGCTGGGCCGCGATCTGAAGGCCGTCATCGACGCCGCCGCCCCCGAGGGGCCGCTGGTGCTGGTGGGGCACTCGATGGGCGGCATGACGACCATGGCCCTGGCCGCCCAGTTCCCGGAGCTGATCGCCGAGCGGGTCGTCGGCGCGGCCTTCCTCTCGACGTCCTCGGGCAAGCTCTCCGAGGCCACCTACGGGCTCCCGGCCGCCGGCATGACCCTGGTGCGCCGGGCGATCTTTCCGGGCGCGTTCAAGCTGATGGCGACGCAGACCGAGCTCGTCGAGAGGGGGCGGCGGGCGACCGCGGACCTCTTCGCGGGGATCATCCGGCGCTATTCGTTCGGGTCCAAGGACGTGGACCCGGCCGTCGCCCGGTTCGCCGAGCGGCTGCTGGAGGGGACGTCGGTGGACGTGGTCGCCGCCTTCTACCCGGCGTTCGACGGGCATGACAAGGCGGCGGCGCTGGCCGCCTTCGGCCATGTCCCGGTGCTGGTCCTCACGGGCGAGAAGGACCTCGTCATCCCGAGCGGGCACAGCGAGGTGATCGCCGCGGCCCTGCCGGACGCCGAGCTGGTCGTCGTCCCCGGCGCGGGCCACATGGTGATGCTGGAGCAGCCGGCGACGGTCGGCACGCACCTGGCCGCCCTGCTGGCGGCGGCCGGCGTGGGCGAGGTCCGGCAGCGCGGCCGCGCCGCCGGGGCGCAACCGGGCGGCTGAGCCCCGCCCCGCCAGGTGGGCCCGCCACGTACCATCGACGGATATGAACGTCCCGCACGACACCTCCACGGCCCCGGCGGCCCCGGCCGCGCAGCTCACCGTCAAGTCCGCCGAGGACATGCGCGAGTTGGGCCGCAGGCTGGCCGGGCTGCTGCGCCCCGGCGACCTGGTCCTGCTCTCGGGTGAGCTGGGCGCCGGCAAGACGACGATGACCCGGGGGCTGGGCGAGGGCCTCGGCGTCCGTGGCGCCGTGACCTCCCCGACCTTCGTCATCGCCCGGGTGCACCCGCCGCTGGGCGACGGCCCCGCCCTGGTCCACGTCGACGCCTACCGGCTCTCCGGCGGGCTGGACGAGATGGAGGACCTGGACCTCGACGTCTCGCTGCCCGAGTCCGTGATCGTCGTGGAGTGGGGCGACGGCAAGGTCGAGGAGCTGTCGGAGGACCGGCTGCGGGTCGTCATCGAGCGGGCCGTCGGCCTGGACGCCCCGGCCGACGAGGCCGACGACGTCCGCAGCGTCACCGTGACGGGCGTCGGCGAGCGCTGGGCGGGCGTCGACCTCACCGTGCTGGGCTGAGCGGGACGGGCCGGCCGGGCCGCGAGGCCCCACCCGGCCCCCGGTGTATTCCGACAAGCCGTCGGCAAGATGTTGCGCGCGCGGCTCCGGGCGTGGTCACATGGAGAACGGAGAGCCGGTTAGGGCTGCCTAACTTCTCCGCCTGGCCCGAGCTGCCCCAGGAGGCATTCATGTCGGCCCGAGAGACCGCTGCCCCCATGGCGAACCGCTTCGAGGAGCGGGCCCCGTCGATGCGCGACCTCCTCGCGTCCTGCGCCGCGGCCGACGCCGTCTCCACACCGCCGAAGGCGCCCGCGCCCGGCCCCGCCGCCGCGGCGCCCGAAGACGGCCCGGAGACCGGCGAGCGGGATCAGAGGGACCGGAGAGAAGCGGCCTGAGACGGGCCTGGGACGGGCCCGCGAAGGGGACCGCGTCCGCCGTTAGCCCGGAAGGGTGACACGGAGCGGCCCGTCGGCCGTGCGCTACGGAACGACGACGACCTTCGTGTGGTTCACCGCGAACTCCCACATCGCCTGACCGTCCGCCGGCGTCTCGCGGATGCCGCCGGTCTTCGCCCCCGGCGACGGCTTCGGCGAGGAACCGTCGACGGCCGCGCTGAAGCCGAAGACGACCCCGGCCGCGTTCCGGTGGAAGACCACCACGTGCTCGATCGGGATCCCGTCCGTGCCGGTGACGTTCGGCGACCGCGAGGTCACCGCGTACGTCCCCGGCGCCGGGTGCACGGCGCTGGGCGCCACCTCGTAGGTCCGGGTGGCCTTCTCGTCGGAGCCGACCAGCCACACCCGCTTCTGCGCCAGCGCGTAGACGACCCGCAGGCCCGAGCCCGAGTTCGCCGGGACGGGGTTCGCGGCGGCCTGGTCCTGGCCGCCCTCCGCCTTGCCCTTGCCCGAGTCGCCCGCGCCCTGGTCCTTCGCCTTGCCGGACGCGTCCTTGCCCGCCGCGTGCGCGCTCGCGGGGCGGTCGGGCGCGGCCTCCGCCTGGACGGCCAGGAAGCCGACCCCGGCCAGTGCCGCCGCGGTGAGCGCGGCCACGACGACCCCCGAGCTGCTGCGTGCCACGCTGCGCACCCTTTCGTCCTGCGTACGGCTTGTCCCGCGTACGGCTTCGTTCCGGCGTACGGCCGCGTCCTGCTCCTGGCGGTACCCGCCGGATTCCCGCCGGTCACAGGCACCACTCATACGGCTCAGAGGGCTCGTACGGCTTTGCGGCTGACCGTAGCACCCGGCCGCGCCCCCGCCGCGCCCCCGCCGGTGGCCGATGCGCGCACCGGACGCCCCACGGCGCGCCGTAGGCTTGTCATGTGCTGCTGCTCGCTCTGGATACCGCCACCCCCGCTGTCACCGTCGCCCTCTACGACGGCGAGTCCGTCGTCGCCGAGTCGAGTCAGGTGGACGCCCGCCGGCACGGGGAGCTGCTCCTGCCCGCCGTGGACCGGGTGCTCGGTGAGGCGGGCCGCAAGCTGGACGCCCTGACCGGCATCGTCGTGGGCGTCGGCCCCGGCCCCTACACCGGCCTGCGCGTCGGCATCGTCACGGCCGCCACCTTCGGCGCCGCGCTGGGCGTCCCCGTCCACAGCCTGTGCACGCTCGACGGCATCGCCTACGCGGCCGGGCAGGCGGGCCTGGAGGGCGAGTTCGTCGTGGCGACGGACGCCCGCCGCAAGGAGGTCTACTGGGCCCGGTACGCCGACGCCCGCACCCGCGCCACCGAGCCCGCCGTGGACCGCCCGGCCGAGCTCGCCGAGCGCGTCGCCGGCCTCACGGCCGTCGGCGCCGGCGCGGTCCTCTACCCGGACGCCTTCACCGGCGTACGGGACGATCTGCCGCAGCACCAGTCGGCGGGCGCGCTGGCGGCCCTGGCCGCCGAGAAGCTGCGCACCGGCGGGGAGTTCCTGCCGGGGCAGCCGCTGTACCTGCGCCGCCCGGACGCCCAGGTGCCGGCCAACTACAAGGTGGTCACACCGCAGTGAGCGAGCCGACCGCGACCGTCCGCATCCGCGAGATGCGCTGGTGGGACATCGCACCGGTGCTGGAGCTGGAGCGTGAGCTCTTCCCGCACGACGCGTGGTCCAAGGGCCTCTTCTGGTCCGAGCTGGCCCACGCCCGGGGCGCCAACGCCAACCGGCGCTACGTGGTGGCGGAGGACCTGCCGGCCGCCGGGGCGGCGCCGCGCATCATCGGCTACGCCGGGCTCGCGGCCATCGACGGCACCGGCGACGTACAGACCATCGCCGTGGACCGGGACCACTGGAGCACGGGCCTGGGCGCCCGGCTGCTGGCCGAACTGCTGACGACCGCGACCGCCTTCGAGTGCCACGAGGTGCTGCTCGAGGTGCGCGTCGACAACACCCGCGCCCAGCGCCTGTACGAGCGCTTCGGCTTCGAGCCCGTAGGCGTCCGCCGCGGCTACTACCAGCCCGGCAACATCGACGCGCTCGTGATGCGCCTGACCGATCCGAACTCCGCAGTGCAAGGAATGACCCATGGCTCGCAAGGCTGACGAACCCCTCGTCCTCGGCATCGAAACCTCGTGCGACGAGACGGGCGTCGGCATCGTCCGGGGCCACACGCTCCTCGCCGACGCGGTCGCCTCCAGCGTCGACGAGCACGCCCGCTTCGGCGGCGTGGTCCCCGAGGTCGCGAGCCGGGCCCACCTGGAAGCCATGGTCCCCACCATCCAGCGCGCCCTGAAGGAAGCGGGCGTCACCGCGTCCGACCTCGACGGCATCGCCGTCACGGCCGGCCCCGGCCTCGCCGGCGCCCTGCTCGTGGGCGTCTCGGCGGCCAAGGCGTACGCCTACGCGCTGGGCAAGCCGCTCTACGGCGTGAACCACCTGGCCTCCCACATCTGCGTCGACCAGCTGGAACACGGCGCCCTCCCGGAGCCCACGATGGCCCTGCTGGTCAGCGGCGGCCACTCCTCCCTCCTCCTCGCCCCCGACATCACCGCGGACGTCCGCCCGCTCGGCTCCACCATCGACGACGCGGCAGGCGAGGCCTTCGACAAGATCGCCCGCGTCCTCCAGCTCGGCTTCCCCGGCGGCCCGGTCATCGACCGCTACGCCCGCGAGGGCGACCCCCACGCCATCCGCTTCCCCCGCGGCCTGACCGGCCCCCGCGACCCCATATACGACTTCTCCTTCTCCGGCCTCAAGACCGCCGTGGCCCGCTGGATCGAGGCCAAGCGCGCGGCCGGCGAGAACGTCCCCGTGGCGGACGTGGCCGCCTCCTTCCAGGAGGCGGTGGTGGACGTACTGACCCGCAAGGCCGTCCGCGCCTGCAAGGACCACGGCGTCGACCACCTGATGATCGGCGGCGGAGTAGCGGCCAACACCCGCCTGCGCGCCATGGCCGAACGCCGCTGCGAGGACGCGGGCATCACCCTGCGCGTGCCGCGCCCGAAGCTCTGCACGGACAACGGCGCGATGGTGGCGGCCCTGGGCGCGGAGATGGTGGCCCGCGGACGCGCGTCGTCGTCGTGGGACCTGTCGGCGGACTCGTCCCTGCCGGTGACGGAGACGCATGTGCCGGGGCATGACCATGGGCATTCCCATGACCATGACCACGATCACGACCACTTCCACGAGTTGAGCAAGGACAACCTGTACTCGTAGGGCGAGCGGTCAAGGCTCGCCCGGCAGTCGTTCGATCAGGTGATCGGACGCCTGTTGGGGCTGGGTACGGTGAGCGTACGGAACAGAATTCCGTCCATGGGAGAACTTACGGCTGCCGCGCAGCCGCGCATCACCATGGCTGAGTTGCGGCAAGCCGTCACGAAGGTCGTGCCGGATTCGCTGGAAGCCTATAGCCAGGAACTGGCCGAGGTGGCCGACGAGATTCTCCGGCTCCGGGACTTCGGTCCTCTGAACCGCTTCGTTGCGAGCTGGCAAGCCAAGGTGATGGAGCAGGCGGGGTCAGGGGAGTAGCGCAGACGTGTCCAGGGGCGGGTAGGGGTCGGGAAGAGGTAGCTTCTCGCCCGGCGTGGCGGTCGACGTCGTGCGGTAGAAGCTCTTCCTGGACTCGTCCGGGTCGGCAACCGGGTTCGTGTGGACGTAGACCCGGTTCTCCTCACGATTGACGAGCACATAGACCGGGACCCCCGCAGCGGCGTAACTGCGGTACTTGGGGCCGGTGTCCGTCTCGTGATTGCTGGACGTCACCTCCCCGACGAGGGCGAGCAGATCCATCGGGTACCAGCCCTTGTGAACCTTGCGGTAGGCCTCGTCGAGTTCGGTGGGCTTACGGCGCAGAACGTAGAAGTCGGGGATGGCGAGGGACTGGGTCTCGTCCTTGCCCTCCGTGTCGACGCCGGTGCGGAACCCCATCCCCATCCCGGCCAGCCGGATTCCGGCGCAGCGCAGCTGGTGATAGAGGTCGCCGGTGACGTCGCCGTGCTCGAAGTCAGGCTGCGGTGGCACAACCACCATCCCCTCGAAGTACTCGGGTCGAATCGGCGCCTCTGACGCCTCCTCGATCGCGATCAGTAGATCGATGGGGTCCTGCTCGTGCGGCTTGTTCACCGGCTCGGTGATGGGATCGGCGGCCATCGCTGTCCTCCCTTGTCGCTCATGCCAGGCTACGCCTGGGCTGGGTGCCCCACCGGCATCGTCGGCGGAATGGCGGTACGGATAAGTGCGATCACGCGATTGTTCACCCGTTCGGGGCGTGGGCTCTGTGTGCGATCTGCGGCACCTGAACGTTCCCAGGTGGCTACATTGTGTAGCGAAATGCCCAGCCATCGAGTGGCCCTCAGTTCATATGAGTCCGCGCGTTTCATTACGAATCTGTTGGAGAAGCTGTGAGCGGCACGTTCACGTGGTTCAAGTCCAGCTACAGCAACAACATGGGCGACAACTGCATCGAGGTGCGCTCCGGGCCCCGGGAGGTGCGGGTCCGGGACTCGAAGCGAATATCCGGGCCGGAACTGGCCTTCCCAGCGCCCTCGTGGGCGACATTCGTGGCGGCCCTCGGCGAGGCCGGGGCTTGAGCTCCGGGCTCCGAGCGCTCTTTGTAAGGAATGGGCGGTGGGTTCAACCCACCCACCCTCCCCAACCGCGCGTATACCACGCGCAGTTCACTTTCCGTGATCCGGTTGCGACGTACCGTCGCGATCCTCTAGCGTCCGGAACGACAAACGACCCCGGTCGGTGTTAGCAGCACCAAGCCGGGGTCTGACCACCAAGATCGAAAGCAGTCGATCTCATGGCTGACGCCAACCCTAGCGCCGCCGCGCGCGCCCCGCACGCCTACCCGATGGCCAAGCGCGGCTACGGCAAGAAGAGCGCACCGGACCAATCACCGCGCACCGCCACGGACTTCGCGCACCTGCCGCCCCGCGAGGCGCAGGTCGCCGCGTTCGTCGACCGCCTGCCCGAGGGCGCGGCCATGGACGCGAAAACGCTGGCGGCCCAGCTCCCCGCCTACGGCCAGGCCGCTTGCCGTACCGCGCTGCGGCGGCTGTCGGAGACCGGTCACCTGCGCCGGGTGAAGGAACACCTCAAGGGTGACGACGGGGCCTATCACTGGGTGACGCGCTCGTACTTCTCGCGCACCGCGCGGGACGACGCCTGGTGGACGTCCGTCCTCACGGGCGAGACGCCCCTGCCGGAGGCCCCGGCGCCCCGCTCGCGGGCGTACGAGGCGCTGGCCGCCGCCGGACGCACCGACCCGCGCATGACGCTGTCGCACGCCGACTGCGTCGCCCTCGAACCGCTGGCAGCGGCATGGCTGGAGCGCGGCGCGAGTGAGGCCCACGTCGTGCGGGACCTCACGGCGGGGCTGCCGTCGCAGGTGCACCATCCGGCGGCGCTGGCCCGGCGTCGACTCGTCGACAAGCTGCCTCCGGAGCGTCAGCCGGAAGCACCGCGACCGCGAACCCTCCTGCTGCTGGAGTGCACCGTCTGTGCCACCCCCGGCCGCCCGGAGGCGCTCCCCGGCGGCCTCTGCCGCGACTGCCGGGGCGAACCACGCGCGGCCGCTGCACCGGGAGCCCTCTCACCCGAGGAGGTCCACGCGAAGGCGGCCCTCCTGCGGGTGATCAACCGGGCAGTACCGCGGGTGGGGGTGTGAGGTTGCCGGGTCACCAGCCGACCGGTGCCGCTTTGCCCGCGGTGTCGGTAACCGCTTTACCGGCGCCGGTGGCCGTCTTGCCGACGGTGTCGGCTGCCTTGCCGGCGGTATCCGCGGCCTTGCCGCCAGTGTCAGCGGTCTTCCCGCCGGTGTCAGCGGCCTTACCGACCGTGTCAGCGGCTTTGCTGCCGGTCTCCGCAGCCTTGCCGCCGGTGTCGGCCGCTTTGGCCGACGCGTCGGAGGCCGTCTTGGCCGATGCGTCGGCGGCCGCCTTGCCCGCCCCCGCCCCCGTCCCCGCGGCGCCCGCCGCCGACGCGGCGGCCAGCAGCGGTTGGAGTCGCTGAAGGGTGACGACGAGCCTGCCGGTGACCTCGTTGAGCTGCCGCAGCACCTCGACCAGGCCGGCCGGACCGCCCGCCGTTCCGGTCCCGGCCAGGGCGGCCAGCAGCGCCAACTGTTCCCCTTGCTCTCCTACCATGGGGCTCGGTCCTTCCGTAGTGTTGTCCATGGCACCGGATTTCCCGGCCCATCGCGGCCCCGGCGCGCACGGCGGTGGAGGCCCCACAGCGCCAGCGCACCCGCGGCCAGCAGCGCGTGCTGGTGCGAGCAAGAGGGCCGCCCATGCGACGGCGGCGTGCCGCCCCCCGGCACCGCGGCCCCGCGCAGCTGCTCTCCGGCCATGCTGTAGGCCAGCAGCGCTTCCAGCGCCCGGCGGGCCGTCTGCTGTGGAGAGATCGTCTCCCGCAGGACGTGCAGGACGATGCCGTGCACCTCGGACTCGAACAGGTCGGGGAACGTCAGGTGGGGGGCCAGCAGTCGCACGCTGCCCTCCAGGTTGACCAGGGACTTCCCGATCAGGGACACGGTCGGGGCGGAGGCGATCCCGCGTCGGGCGGCCTTCTCCAGGACGGAGCTGAACGCGACCCCGAAGTTCATCTCGGCCATCGAGGACGAGGCCAGCTTGGGCACCAGGGCGGCCATGTCGGCGGTGAAACCGGGGACGTTCGACCATGGGGTGGTGCGCCCCAGCTCCGTCCACACCCGCGCCAGGCCGTGGCCGTCGTTCTGGCCGACGGCCATCAGCAGGAGCAGCATGCGCATGCTGGTCCGTTGGTCGACACGACCCACCATGCCCCAGTCCAGCAGGGTCGCCGGGGCGTCCGGGCCGACGAAGACGTTTCCGGGGTGGGGGTCGGCGTGGTAGAAGCGGTCGACGAAGTAGCCCCGGCCCATGAACGCCGTCAGGTCGCGGGCGATGGTCTCGCGCCGCTGCTCGTCCAGCGTCGCGCGGTCGATCCGCGCGACCGAGCCGCCGGGGGCGAGTGACTGCACCAGGACCCCGGGGGCGGCCGCGATGACCCGCGGGATGTCCAGTTGGGGGAAGCGGCCGATCGAGGCGCGGGCCCGTTCCATGTTGGCGGCCTCCTTGGTGAAGTCCAGCTCCGCCTCCATCGCGTCGAAGACGTTGGCGAGGATGGACTCCACATCGACCACCGCGTTGAAGCGCGGCGCGCCACGCGCCGTGAGCCAGGCGGCGCGGCGCAGCAGTGCCATGTCGGCGTGGGTGGTCCGCCGGACGCCGGGGCGCTGGAGCTTGATGACGCCCGGGGCGCCGCCGCGCAGGGTGACCCGGTGCACCTGTGCGAGCGAGGCGGCGCCGAGCGGGCGGTCCGTGTCGACGTCGTCGAACATCCGCCGCCAGTCGGGGCCGAGGTTCTCCTCCAGGACGGGCGCGAAGGCGGCGAAGGGCTGAGCCGGTACCCGGTCGTTGAGCTTCTGGAATTCGGCGCGCATGTGCGCCGGCACCATGTCCGGCCGGGTCGCGAGGACTTGACCCAGCTTCACGTAGAGGGGTCCGAGCCGCTCCAGTGCTCTTCGTGCGGCCTGGGCCCGGCGGGTGGCGCGCCCGGACGCGAGAGCGTCGTCGTGGGCACGGCCGGGCCGGGTCCGCCGCCATGTCTCGTCCTGGCCGACGAGTTCGCCCAGCACCCTGGCCACGGTGAGCAGCCGACCGCCGACCAGCCCCACCGCGCGGCCGCCCTATGCCTTCTCGCCGGAAGCGTCCGGCCTGTCTGCGCCGCCGGCGGCCGCCTGAGGCGGCTGGACGGTCTTCAGCTCCTCGGCCAGTCTGCCGAGCAGTTCGCTGACGGCACCCAACTGCCCTGGGAGACCGGCCAGGGCGGAGGCGGCGAGGAGCCGGCCCGCCGCTCCGGTGAGGCCGTCGGCCCCGTCGTGGCCCAGGATGTCGTCCAACGCCTTCTTGTAATCGTCCGCCACATTGTCAATGAATTCCTCGACAACGTTGCGTTTTCCCATCAGGAGGCGTTCCTTTCCCGGTTCCGGTCAGGGGCAGAACTTATCGGCACGGGCCGCGGCGCACAAACCGCACACACTAATGCGATGAGCGGCAAATCCCTTGTCGCGGCGCGGGCGGGCGCACGCGGCAATTCGCCTCATTATTGGTCGTCATTCGCTAGGTTTACCGACGCCATTTCCCATACGGAGGGAGTGATCTCATGGCCGATGACTTTTCCCCGCTGCCCGCCTCCCGGGTCCTCGCCGCGACGACGGCGGGAGCCGCGACGACGGCAGAAGCCGCGCGGCTTTCCGCTCCTCGCGCGCAGGGCGACGCCCAGGTCGCGCGGACGGCATCGGTGCTGCACGAGGGGATCACCCGGCTCTGCCCCGCCGCGCCGGAAGCATCCCTCAGCGTGGAACTCATGGGACGGGAGGGGTGCGCCGTACTCGACCCCGGCGGGTCCGTCCACCGCGACCGGCGGCTCCACGCGGCTCTGGTGGCCCCGGTGCGCCACCTGCTGGACGCCGGCGGCAAACGCTGGCGCGCCCATCTGATGGCCCGGGTGCTGGATCTGTTCGGCGTCGGCGGCCGCCGCTATGCCGAACTCATCGCCGCCTGCGAGGTGGGGCACGCCGGCTCGCTGATGGTGGACGACGTCGAGGACGCCTCGCCCCTGCGGCGCGGCAGTCCCGCGGCGCACACCGTCTTCGGCGAGGCCACGGCCATCAACGCGGGAACCGCCGCCTACTTCAGCTTCGACCGCGCCATCCGCCACACCTTCCCCGAGGACGCGGAGCTCCGGCTGGCCGTGTACGAGACGTACCTGGCCAATCTGCGCGCCACTCACGCGGGCCAAGCCCTGGACATCCAGGGCCATCAGGAGGAACTGGAGCTGGCGCTGACCACCTCGGACAGCGAGCCCCTGCTGCGGATACTCGCGCTCACCCACCGCCTGAAGACCGGCGCCCAGGTCCGGGCGGTGTGCGAGATCGGTGCCCTCGCCGGCCGGGCGACGGCCGAACAGCGAGCGGTCCTGGGGGAGTTCGGCGAGGCGCTCGGGCTCGCCTATCAGATCACCGACGACGTCGGCGACCTGCGGGGCGTCACGCACCGGGACCGGGTCACCAAGCGCGCGGCCGAGGACCTCCGCAACGCCAAGGTCACCTTTCCCCTGGCCCACTCCGTCACGCTGCTGCCCCGGGCCGAGGCGGCCACCCTGTGGCGCTCCCTGCGCGCGGGGCCCGACGAGCGGACCGTGGAGCGGGCCGTACGGACGATCGAGGACTGCGGGGCCGTCGCCGCGTGCGAGAAGGAAGCGGCCCGGCTGCTGGACGAGGCGTGGGCCGCGGCGCGGCCCTGTCTTCCCGACTCCCCCCACACCGCCGCCCTCGCCGACGCGGCCGCGGCCGTCGTCCGCCGAACGTGGAACACGTGAATTGCCGTGCCCCCTCACCCGACATCCTCCGCCCGCGGCGGGCGGCCGCCCCCGTTCCCTCCCCGCCGCTCCTCCGCACCCAGGCCGTTCCCCCGCCGCTGATCCGCGTTAGACGCAAGGAGAATTCCCCATGACGGACACCATGACGGACACCTTCCGCACCCTGCTCGGCAACATCGCCGATGACGCGAAGAAGGCCCTGGACGACATCCTCGACCGCCCCTCGGCCGGCGGCCACGGCACGGACCTGCTCACCCGGCACCTGCGCCTGCAGGCCGTGGCCAACCTCCCCGCCGACGCGCTCCAGACCCTCGGCAAGCTCGCCGCGCTGGAGTCCCTTGGCGAGCAGGGCGCCCGGAAGATCCTGCGGGGCGACACCGCGCTGAGCACGCTCACCGGCCTTTCCGGGGCGGCGGCGCCCGTCGCCGGTCTGACGGACCCGCTGGCCGCGGCCACCGGTGCCGCCGGCGGCGCCGCGGACCTCGCGACGGCCCTGGCCTCCCTTCCCGGTCAGGTCGCCCAGCTCCAGGAGAACGTCGCCCAGCTCGCCAAGGCCCTGGAGGCCCTCCAGAACCTCGGCGGGACCCTCGGTCAGGCGACCGGCACGGGCAACAAGAAGTCCTCCTGATCCCGGCCGGCCCCGGGCACGGACTGGACGGACCGGACGGACCGGACGGACTCGGCCGGGTGCGCGCCGGAGGCCGGGAAGCTCACGGGGTTCGCCCGCCGGCCGGCTGTCCCAGCAGCATCGTCGGCGCGCCCGCCACGCGCGTCAGCACGATGACGCAGGAGTTCGGCCCGCCGAGCTTGAGCTTCTTGCGGAGGTCCTCCGGTTCGACGGCCGAGCCGCGCTTCTTGATGACGGCCACCCCGATGCCGCGCTCGCGCACGAGCGCCTTCAGCCGCTTCAGGTTGAACGGCAGCACGTCCGTGATCTCGTACGCCGCCGCGTAGGCCGTCGCGCGCAGCTCGTCGCCCGTCACGTAGGCGATCGTCTCGTCGATCAGCCCGGCATCGCCGCCCAGATCGTCCGCGACGTCCGCCACCAGGTGCGCGCGGATGACGGCGCCGTCCGGCTCGTACAGATAGCGCCCCACCGGCCGTACCGCCGGATCCGGCAGCCCGCGCCCCACCAGGGACGCGCCGCCCGGCAGCAGCGTCGCGCGCCGCGCGCCCGGCTGCGTGCCGAACCAGAGCACGGCCTCCTTCACATCGCCACCGTCGGAGATCCACTCGGCCTCCGCGTCCTCGGGGATCGCCTCGTGCGGCACGCCCGGGGCGATCTTGAGCGCCGCGCGGGGCGCCGTACGGGCCGCTTCCACCGCCCAGGACAGGGGCGGGGAGTACGCCTCCGGGTCGAAGATCCGGCCCCGGCCGCCGCGCCGCGCCGGGTCGACGAAGACCGCGTCGTACGTCGATGTGTCGACGTCCGCGACATCGGCGCAGCGCACCTCGATCAGGTCCGACAGGCCCAGCGCGGCCGCGTTGGCGCGGGCGACCTCGCAGGTCAGCGGGTCGCGGTCGACGGCCAGCACCGAGATGCCGGCCCGGGCCAGGGCGATCGCGTCGCCGCCGTTGCCGCAGCAGAGGTCGGCGAGGCTGCGTACGCCGAGGGCCTCGAAGCGCCGGGCGCGGTGGAGTGCGACAGAGGCGCGCGTGGCCTGCTCCACGCCGTTCGGCGTGAAGAACATCCGGTACGCGTCCTCCGCGCCGAACTTCGCGACCGCGCGCTGACGCAGCCGCGCCTGTCCGAGCGCCGCCGAGACCAGCTCCGCCGGGTGCTCGCGGCGCAGCCGGGTCGCCGTGGCCAGCTCCTGGGCGGGGTCGTAGTCGCGCAGCCCGTCGAGGAGGGCGCGGCCCTCGTCGGTGAGGAGGGCGGCGAAGGCGTCGAGGGGGGTGATCGGTGCGGGCACGTGTCTCATTCTCTCTTGCGGGCCCCTGCCGCACGCGGTGGACTGCCCTGGTGACGACGACCACGAAGCGCACCCTTTACCTGGTCTGCTGCGCCGCCGAGCCGGCCGTCCGGGCCGTCGACGGAGTCCGCGCCGCGCAGGCCGCCGGCTGGGAGGTGTGCCTGATCCTCACCCCCTACGCCCGGCGCTGGCTGGAAGCGGACGTCCCCGCCCTGGCCGCGCTGACGGGTCACCCCGTACGCCATGAGTACAAGCTGCCCGGGGAGCCCGACGTGCTGCCGCCGCCGGACGCGATCCTGGTCGCGCCCGCCACCTTCAACACGATCGGCAAGTGGGCCGCCGGCATCTCCGACACCCTCGCGCTCGGCCTGATCACCGAGGCGATCGGCCTCGGGCTGCCCGTCGTCGCGCTGCCGCACCTGGCCGACGCACAGGCCGCGCACCCCGCCTTCCCCAAGAACGTGGCGTTCCTGCGCGAGGCGGGCGTGACCGTGCTGCTCGGCGAGGACGGCCGCGACCCCGGGCAGGGCGACAGCGCGGAGTCGTACCCATGGGCCGCGGCGGTGGCGGCGCTGCCCGCGCCCTGAGGCCCGTCCGGGGGGCCATCCGGCCGTCACCCCGCGCCCACAGCGGCATCGAACGCATGCACAACAATCGTGCGCGTGAGCCCGTCTGTTTCCGGCCGCCTCCGCGCCGCCGCCCTCGCCTCCGCCGCCGTGCTGCTGACCGGCGTTCTCGCCGGGTGCTCGAACTCGTCCTCCGGCGCTCCGAAGGCCTCGCAGAAGCCCGGCCGCTCCGGCCCCTCTGGCACGGCCGCGCCCGTCACGCCCACCGCACCCGACGACGCGTACCGCCGCTGGGGGCTGGACAAGCCGCTCGCCGCGCCGCCAGCGCCCCCCGCCACGAAACTGCTGCAGGGCGTCAAGCCGGGCGCGACGCCCCAGATCGTGCGGCGCATACCGACCAAGGACAAGGTCGTCTTCGTGACGATCGACGACGGGGCGGAGAAGGACCCCGAGTTCCTGAAGATGGCCAGGGAGCTGAAGCTGCCCTTCACGATGTTCCTGACGGATGGCATCTCCCGCGCGGGCAGCGGCTACGGCTACTTCGACCAGCTGCGCGCCCTCGGCAACGGCGTCGACAACCACACCCTGACCCACCCCAACCTGCGCACCCTGTCCCCCGACGCCCAGCGGCGCGAGATATGCGGGCAGCAGGACGCCCTGGAGAAGCGTTTCGGCACCCGGCCCGCGCTCTTCCGGCCGCCGTACGGCAACTACAACGACGCCACCCTCGCCGCGGCGGGCACCTGCGGGGTGCGGGCCCTCGTGCTGTGGGAGGTGACGATGCAGATCAACGACATGCGCTACGCCCAGGGCGGCGGGCTGCGCCCCGGCGACATCGTCCTGGCCCACTTCCGCGGGCCGGGGGAGCTCAAGGGCACGACGATGACGCGGATGGTCACCAACATGCTGCGCAGCATCCAGCGGCAGGGCTACACGGTGGCGCGCCTGGAGGACTACCTGTAACCCACTGTCTGTATCCCCTCCGGGGTCGGCCGCTGGGCTCGGGTGAAGTCCCAGGAGTACCTCCCCGGCACAGGGGGTAGCCAAAGCTCGCCGCACGGCGAATTGGCACTCCGCTTGACCGAGTGCTAACCGCGTCATAGTCTCGGCTCCGTTGGCACTCTCCACCGGCGAGTGCCAAACACAGCGACGGGCAGATCCGGCACCCGCGACGACGGATCTACCAGGTCGCCACCTCAGACAGTTAACCCCGTGAGATCTCCGAAGGGGGAGGTCGGATCGTGACGACCGCCAGCTCCAAGGTTGCCATCAAGCCGCTTGAGGACCGCATCGTGGTCCAGCCGCTCGACGCCGAGCAGACCACGGCCTCCGGCCTGGTCATCCCGGACACCGCGAAGGAGAAGCCCCAGGAGGGCGCTGTCCTGGCCGTGGGCCCGGGCCGCTTCGAGAACGGCGAGCGCCTGCCGCTCGACGTGAAGGTCGGCGACGTCGTGCTCTACAGCAAGTACGGCGGCACCGAGGTGAAGTACAACGGCGACGAGTACCTCGTCCTCTCGGCCCGCGACGTCCTCGCGGTCATCGAGAAGTAGTTCACCCAGGCTTTCGAAGCTTTTGATCTGCGCCCCTGGTTCCCGTGCCTGCTAGCCGGGCGCCCGGGGCGCAGGTCGTTTGAGAGATACGGCGAAGGATACGTAACCCATGGCCAAGACCCTGAAGTTCGACGAGGACGCCCGTCGCGCCCTTGAGCGCGGCGTCAACAAGCTCGCCGACACCGTGAAGGTGACGATCGGCCCCAAGGGCCGCAACGTCGTCATCGACAAGAAGTTCGGCGCCCCCACCATCACCAACGACGGTGTGACCATCGCGCGCGAGGTCGAGCTCGACGACGCGTACGAGAACCTCGGCGCCCAGCTCGTCAAGGAGGTGGCGACCAAGACCAACGACATCGCGGGTGACGGCACCACCACCGCGACCGTGCTGGCCCAGGCGCTGGTCCGCGAGGGTCTGCGCAACGTCGCCGCGGGTGCCTCCCCGGCCGCCCTGAAGAAGGGCATCGACGCCGCGGTCAAGGCCGTCTCCGAGGAGCTGCTCGCGACCTCGCGTCCGATCGACTCCAAGTCCGACATCGCCGCCGTCGCCGCGCTCTCCGCGCAGGACAAGCAGGTCGGCGAGCTCATCGCCGAGGCGATGGACAAGGTCGGCAAGGACGGTGTCATCACCGTCGAGGAGTCCAACACCTTCGGCCTGGAGCTCGACTTCACCGAGGGCATGGCCTTCGACAAGGGTTACCTCTCGCCGTACATGGTCACCGACCAGGAGCGTATGGAGGCCGTCCTCGACGACCCGTACATCCTGATCCACCAGGGCAAGATCTCCTCGATCCAGGACCTGCTGCCGCTGCTGGAGAAGATCATCCAGGGCGGTGGCTCCAAGCCGCTGCTGATCATCGCCGAGGACGTCGAGGGCGAGGCGCTCTCCACCCTCGTCGTCAACAAGATCCGCGGCACGTTCAACGCCGTGGCCGTCAAGGCCCCCGGCTTCGGCGACCGCCGCAAGGCGATGCTCGGCGACATGGCCACCCTCACCGGTGCCACCGTCATCGCCGAGGAGGTCGGCCTCAAGCTCGACCAGGCCGGTCTGGACGTGCTGGGCTCCGCCCGCCGCGTGACGATCACCAAGGACGACACCACCATCGTCGACGGTGGCGGCAACTCCGAGGACGTCGCGGGCCGCGTCGCCCAGATCAAGGCCGAGATCGAGACCACGGACTCGGACTGGGACCGCGAGAAGCTCCAGGAGCGCCTCGCCAAGCTCGCCGGTGGCGTCTGCGTCATCCGCGTGGGCGCGGCCACCGAGGTCGAGCTCAAGGAGAAGAAGCACCGTCTGGAGGACGCCATCTCCGCGACCCGCGCCGCGGTCGAGGAGGGCATCGTCTCCGGTGGTGGCTCCGCCCTCGTCCACGCCGCCAAGGTGCTGGAGGGTGGCCTGGGCAAGGACGGCGACGAGGCCACCGGTGTCGCGGTCGTCCGCCGCGCCGTCGTCGAGCCGCTGCGCTGGATCGCCGAGAACGCGGGCCTCGAGGGCTACGTCATCACCTCGAAGGTCGCCGAGCTCGACAAGGGCCAGGGCTTCAACGCCGCGACCGGCGAGTACGGCGACCTGGTGAAGGCCGGCGTCATCGACCCGGTCAAGGTCACCCGCTCCGCCCTGGAGAACGCCGCGTCCATCGCCTCCCTGCTGCTCACGACCGAGACCCTGGTCGTCGAGAAGAAGGAAGAGGAGCCCGCCGAGGCCGGTCACGGCCACGGTCACGGCCACGCGCACTGACGCACCCCGTACGACGGTCCGGCCCGGTCTCCCCTCGCGGGGAGGCCGGGCCGCGGCCGTTCATGGGGGCCATGCGCCCGCCGCGGGGTCATGGGGGCCATGGGCCCTCCGCGGGGTCCGCTACGAACTCACCGCGCCCAGCTGGCGCAGCAGCCCCAGCAGGTCGTAGGTCCACCAGCCCTCACAGATCTTCCCGTCGTCGAAGCGCCAGACGGTCGTGCCCCTCATCGAGACCTCCTGGCCCGTCGGCTGCAGGCCCATGAAGTCGCCCTGATGGGTGCCCCGCCACGTCCACAGGGCGCAGACCTGGTCGCCCTCGGCCAGCTCGCTCTCGAGGGTGAACGTGAAGTCGAAGGCGTCGCGCCAGCCGGCGACGTCCTGCTTGATGACGTCGGAACCGACCGTGGTCTCCTCCGCCTTGACGATGTCGTGGTCGCGGTAGTCGGCGGTGAAGAGCTCGTCGACGAGGTCCAGGTCGCCGCCCATCGCCACCTCTTCGTAGAAGCGGCGGGCCGTCGCCTTGTTCAGCTGCTCGTCGCGGACCACGTCCAGGTCGGTGAAGGTCGGCATCCCGTCGCAGAGCGCGACCATCTCCTCGAAGATCCTGTTGGTCTCCGGAAGGTTCGAGTTCTCCATCGCCTTGGCGTAGGAGGGGAACTCGATGATCTCCACATAGTGGTCGTTGTCGGTGTGGTCGCGGCCGACGATCGAGTGGGTGGCGGTGCGCTTGCCCTCGGTGGCGGCGACCCAGTCGTCCATGAGCCGGTTCATGTCGTCGTACCGGCGCGTCTTGCAGTCGATTACTTGTACGAAAGTCATGGCGCCTCCCGGGTGATATGTCCAGGCTAGTCCTGGATCAGCCCACCCGAGAGGCCCGCTGTCGCATCGGTCCGGGTCGGTCCGGGTCAGTTCGGCCCGTACCTGCGGCCCGTCGTCGCGCTCGCCCGCGAGACCGCCCGGCGCGGGGCCAGCTTCATCAGGCCCGTCAGCGCCTTGTACCGGGGGTCCGGGATCGACAGCGACTTGCCGCGCGCCAGGTCCTTGAGCGCCGCCTCCACCAGCTTGTCCGCGTCCAGCCACATCCAGGCGGGCACGTTGTCCACCCCCATGCCGGCCCGCTGGTGGAACTCGGTCCGTACGAAGCCGGGGCACAGCGCCATCAGCCGCACCCCGCTTCCCGCCAGGTCCCGCGCGGCCCCCTGGGTGAACTGCACCACCCACGCCTTGCTCGCCCCGTACGTCCCACGGGGGACGAACGCGGCCACCGACGCGACGTTGACCACGCCGCCGCGCCTGCGCTCGCGCATGCTCGCCGTCGCGGCCGAGGTCAGCCGCAGCACCGCCTCGCAGTGCACCTTGAGCATCATCAGCTCATCGGCCATCGGAACCTCGAGATAACGGCCCTTGTTGCCGAAGCCCGCGTTGTTGACCAGCAGGTCCACCGGGTTCTTGCGGTCCGAGAGCCGGGCCTCGACCGTGGCGATGCCGCTCTCCTCGGAGAGGTCCGCGCGGAGCACCTCCACCTCCACCCCGTGGCGGTCGTGGAGTTCGGTCGCCTGCTCGCTCAGCCGCTTCTCGTCGCGGGCCACGATGACCAGATTGTGTCCATCGGCCGCCAGCCGCCGTGCGAAGGCCGCGCCGATGCCGGCCGTGGCTCCCGTGATCAGTGCAGTCGTCATACAGGAACGTTAGTGCTCCGCACCCCGTCCTGACTGCCTTCCCCCTCCTCTCATCGCCCCTGTGGGCGCCCCGCGGACTCCTCCTGACGCTCCCTGTACGCCAGCGCCTTCGCCCGCGTCTCCGGATGCAGCGCGTCACCGGCGGCCAGCACGCCGGGCAGCAGGGCCCGTTCACCCGTCAGGGCGCGGAAGACATAGGAGACGCTCACGTCGTGGGCGGGGCGGTGGACGACGGCGACGGCATCGCCCGCGCGGATCCGCCCGGGCTCGATGACACGCAGATACGCGCCGGGCGCCGCCTCCTGGGTGAACCGGCGCATCCAGCCCGTCTCGCCCAGCCAGGTGGCGAACGTACGGCAGGGGATGCGCGGCGCGCTGACCTCCAGCACCAGATCCGTACCTATGCGCCAACGCTCTCCGATGCGCGCGCCGTTGACGTCGACACCGCTCGTGGTGAGGTTCTCCCCGAACGCGCCGTCCGGCAGCCGGCGGCCCAGCTTCCGCTCCCAGCCGTCGAGGTCCTCGCGCGCGAACGCGTACACCGCCTGGTCGTCCCCGCCGTGGTGACGGAGGGAGACCACCGCGTCCCCGGCCAGTCCGCTGCCCGCCGTGCCCTTCGGGCCCGGGGCGGCCACCGCGACGGGCCCCTCGACCGGGCGCTTGTCGATGCCGCTCTCCAGGCCCTCCGCGAAGGCGCCGGGCAGGCCCGGGCGGTCGTCGGCGGTGCGGGGGAGGCCCACGTTCACGGAGATCAGGTGCATGGGCACCAGGGTAGGCGGGCCTGGCTCAAAGCAGCCAGTGAATATTTAGCGATCGCCCCAAGGTGGGCTTATGCTCGGTTCTATGATCGAGGCTCGTCATCTGAGGGTGCTGCGCGCGGTGGCCGCCACCGGTTCGTTCTCCGCCGCGGCGCGCGACCTGGGCTGCACCCAGCCCGCCGTCAGCCAGCAGATGAAGGCCCTGGAGCAGTCGACGGGCACGCCCCTGCTGATCCGTACGGGCCGCGAGATGCGCCTGACCGAGGCGGGCGAGGCCCTCGTGCGGCACGCCACGGGCATCCTGGCCGGCCTGACCGCCGCCGAGGAGGAGATCGCGGCGATCGCGGGGCTGCGGGCGGGGCGGGTGCGGCTGGTGTCCTTCCCCAGCGGCAGTTCCACCCTGGTGCCGTCCGCGCTCGCCGAGATGCGGGCCGCGTACCCGGGCACCCGCGTCTCCCTCGTCGAGGCGGAGCCGCCGCGCTCGGTGGAGATGCTCCGCGAGGGCGACTGCGAGATCGCGCTGGCCTTCCGCTACCCCGACGTGCGCGGCGCCGACCCCGCCGCGGGCGCCGAGTGGGACGACCTCGTCGTACGGCCGCTGCTGACCGACCGCCTCATCGGCGTGGTGCCCGAGGGACACCGGCTCGCCGGGGCGGAGCGGATCGGGATCGCCGAGCTGGAGCGCGAGCCGTGGATCGCGGGCTGTCCGCGTTGCCGGCGGCACTTGGTGGAGGTCTGCGAGAGCGCGGGCTTCACCCCGCGCATCGACTTCGCGACGGACGACTACCCGGCCGTGTTCGGGCTCGTCGGGGCGGGGCTCGGGGTGGCCGTGATGCCCGAGCTGGCGCTGGAGTCGGTGCGCCCGAAGGGGGCCCGCACGGTGCCCGTCGAGCCGGTGGTGCAGCGCGAGATCGTGGCCCTCACGCTGCCGGATCTGGCCCGGGTGCCGGCGGTCGCGGCGATGCTGGACCGGCTGGTGGAGGCGGGGCGCCGCTGAGTGCCGCCGGCTGAGCGGGCCCCGCTCAGCTGAAACGTTTCGTCACTCCTGGGGTGCGCCCCGGGCGTTCAGGCGGTCATCGCGCCGGCGCCCGCGCCGCTCGCCGTGATGGACCGATGCCGCGCGCGCCCCATGAGCTCCTCGCGCTCGTCCTCGGTCAGGCCGCCCCACACGCCGTAGGGCTCCCGTACCGCCAGCGCGTGCGCGGCGCACTCGGCGCGCACCGGGCAGCGCATGCACACCTCCTTCGCGGAGGTCTCGCGGGCGCTGCGGGCCGCGCCCCGCTCGCCCTCGGGATGGAAGAACAGCGAACTGTCGACCCCTCGGCATGCCGCCAGGAGCTGCCAGTCCCACAGGTCGGCGTTGGGACCGGGAAGGCGGGAGAAATCTGCCATTGCTTATCCCCTCGAGGCGATCTGTCGAAGCGATGTGTCGATGTGACCTGTCGAAGCAATCTGCCGGAGTGCCCGGATCGATCCGATCCGGAGTGATCCGTTGCAGTACCCGTCCATACCTCTGCCATGCATCTGTCGTGTGAGCAGATGAAAATATGACTCATTGCGAATCTAGCCACAGACACCAGCAAATGGGAAGAAAAACAGGCCCGACTGGGCAAATGGGGCATAGCTTGGCTGGTGAACAGGGCGCCCCCTGTGCGCCCTGCTCCGTGTCCGCGCCCTCACGTAGAGTGCCGAACACGGCCGACCGAGCCCGTAACTCTTTCGGGTGACCGTCGTTGAGAGTGCGGAGGCGGTTGACGCGTGAAGCAGTCGGGCGGGTGGCAGGTGCCCGGGCTCGTCAATCGCACAGGTGACGATCAGTACCAGCCTCTGGAGGCTCAAGGTGACGCGCATCAGCTGCGGAGGGCGGCCATGACATCCGTCCTCGTCTGCGACGACTCCCCGCTTGCCCGAGAAGCGCTCCGTCGCGCGGTGGCGACCGTGCCCGGCGTCGAGCGCGTGACCACGGCGGCCAACGGCGAGGAAGTCCTCCGCCGCTGGGGCGCCGATCGTTCGGACCTCATTCTGATGGACGTACGCATGCCCGGACTGGGCGGCGTGGAGACGGTCCGCCGGCTGCTCTCCGCGGACCCCGGCGCCCGCATCATCATGCTCACGGTGGCCGAGGACCTCGACGGGGTCGCGCTCGCGGTCGCCGCCGGGGCGCGCGGCTATCTCCACAAAGACGCCTCGCGCGCCGAGCTGCGCGCCACCGTGACCCAGGCGCTCGCCGACCCGACGTGGCGGCTCGCCCCGCGGCGGCTGCGCTCGGCGGAGATGGGCGCCGCGCCCACGCTCACCGCGCGCGAGATCCAGGTGCTCGAGGGCATGAGCCACGGCCGCTCCAACGCCGAGATCGGCCGTGAGCTGTTCCTCTCCGAGGACACGGTCAAGACCCACGCCCGCCGGCTGTTCAAGAAGCTGGGCGCCTCGGACCGGGCGCACGCGGTGGCGCTCGGCTTCCGCTGGGGCCTGGTCCGCTAGGGCGGCGGCGGGCAGTTCCGGACGGTACGTGCCGTGCGTCGACGCGGGGGACTGACGTACCCCGCCCGCTGGGGAGCGGGCGGGGCGGGCTGCTGTGGCCGCCCGTCCGGGAGGCGCCGTTTCCCGGCCCGCTGCACGTTTCCCGCGCGCTGCCGCATCCTTGGAGTATGGAGTTCCTCGGGGACGGCTCGGGCAGGCGTGATGGGAAGGTGCGGGAGATGACCGCCGGCGCACCCGCTCATAACGCTTCGGTGCACAACTACGGATGCGGTGCCACGGACAATCCGGCGTCAAGGCACCATGGACCGATGCGCGACGACGACACCACGGCCATTGGCGCGCTCGTCGCCCGCGCGGTGGAGGGTGACCGGCAGGCCACCCACGACCTGCTCGCCCTGGTGCACCCGCTCGCGCTGCGCTACTGCCGCACGCGTCTGTCGCGGCTGCCGGGCGACGCCCGGCACTTCGTGGACGACCTCGCGCAGGAGGTCTGCCTCGCGGTGCTCTGCGCCCTGCCGCGCTACCGCGACACCGGGCGCCCCTTCGAGGCCTTCGTCGTGGCCATCGCCGCGCACAAGGTCGCCGATCTCCAGCGGGCCGCCATGCGGCACCCGGGGAGCACGGCCGTGCCCTCCGACCAGATGCCGGAGCAGCCGGACGACTCCCTCGGACCGGAGGAGCGGGCGCTGCTCAGCAGCGACGCGGAGTGGGCCAAGAAGCTGCTCGCCAACCTCCCGGAGAACCAGCGCGAGCTGGTCCTGCTGCGGGTCGCCGTGGGGCTGACGGCCGAGGAGACGGGACAGATGCTCGGCATGTCGCCGGGCGCCGTCCGCGTCGCCCAGCACCGCGCGCTCAGCAGGCTCCGCGCCCTCGCGGAGCAGTGAGGGAGCGGCTCGCGGGCGGCTCCGGGCGGCGACCTTCAGCTGTATTCGTACGAATCTCCAAGTGACGCGAGCCTCAGTGCTCGTGGAATGGGACACCCATAACGGCCGTTAGCATGGGAGTCCTCGCTGGGGCAAGACCATTTGGGAAGGTGTCATGACTGACAACGTCGACGGAATGCCCGGGAAATTCGCGATGCTCGGTCTGACATACGACGACGTCCTGCTGCTGCCGGGCGCCTCCGAGGTCCTGCCGAACGCCGTGGACACCTCCTCCCGGGTCTCGCGGAACGTACGGGTCAACATCCCGCTGCTGTCCGCCGCCATGGACAAGGTCACCGAGGCGCGCATGGCCATCGCCATGGCCCGTCAGGGCGGCGCGGGCGTGCTGCACCGCAACCTCTCCATCGAGGACCAGGCCAACCAGGTCGACCTGGTCAAGCGCTCCGAGTCCGGCATGGTCTCGGACCCGATCACGGTCCGCCCGGACGCCACGCTGGCCGAGGCGGACGCCCTGTGCGCCAAGTTCCGCATCAGCGGCGTGCCGGTCACCGACCCCGCGGGCAAGCTGCTCGGCATCGTCACCAACCGTGACATGGCCTTCGAGCTGGACCGCAGCCGCCAGGTGCGCGAGATCATGACCCCGATGCCGCTGGTCACGGGCAAGGTCGGCATCTCCGGCGAGGACGCCATCGAGCTGCTGCGCCGCCACAAGATCGAGAAGCTGCCGCTGGTGGACGACGCCGGCGTGCTCAAGGGCCTCATCACGGTCAAGGACTTCGTCAAGGCCGAGAAGTACCCCAACGCCGCGAAGGACGCCGAGGGCCGCCTGGTCGTCGGCGCCGCGGTGGGCGTCGGCGCCGAGGCCTTCGAGCGCGCCCAGGCGCTCGTCGAGGCCGGTGCGGACTTCCTGGTCGTCGACAGCGCCCACGGCCACAGCCGCGGCATCCTCGACATGATCTCCAAGGTGAAGTCCAACATCAGCGTCGACGTCGTCGGTGGCAACGTCGCCACCCGTGAGGGCGCCCAGGCCCTGATCGACGCGGGCGTGGACGGCGTCAAGGTCGGTGTCGGCCCCGGCTCGATCTGCACCACCCGCGTCGTCGCCGGCATCGGCGTCCCGCAGGTCACCGCGATCTACGAGGCCGCCCAGGCCTGCCACGCCGCCGGCGTGCCGCTCATCGGCGACGGTGGTCTGCAGTACTCCGGCGACATCGCCAAGGCGATCGCCGCCGGCGCCGACACGGTGATGCTCGGCTCGCTGCTCGCGGGCTGCGAGGAGTCGCCGGGCGAGATGGTCTTCATCAACGGCAAGCAGTTCAAGTCGTACCGTGGCATGGGCTCGCTGGGCGCCATGCAGTCCCGCGGTCAGGCGCGCTCCTTCTCCAAGGACCGCTACTTCCAGGACAACGTCCTCTCCGAGGACAAGCTCGTGCCCGAGGGCATCGAGGGCCAGGTGCCCTACCGCGGCCCGCTGGCCTCGGTCGCCCACCAGCTCATCGGCGGTCTGCGGGCCTCCATGGGCTACGTCGGCTCGGCGGACGTCCAGGAGCTCAAGGACAAGGGCCGCTTCGTGCGGATCACGTCGGCGGGTCTCAAGGAGAGCCACCCGCACGACATTCAGATGACGGTCGAAGCGCCGAACTACTCCCGCCGGTAGTAGTCGGAGCTTCGCACAGCGCCGTAGGAGCCCGCGACCGATAGGCCGCGGGCTCCGCCGCGTCGGGGATACTGGATGCGGCAGACGGAGCGCCAAGGAAAGTGAAAGGCCACACACGTGACTGAGATCGAGATCGGGCGCGGCAAGCGCGGCCGCCGGGCGTACGCCTTCGACGACATCGCCGTCGTCCCGAGTCGCCGTACCCGCGACCCGAAGGAGGTCTCGATCGCCTGGCAGATCGACGCCTACCGCTTCGAGCTGCCGTTCCTGGCCGCCCCGATGGACTCGGTCGTCTCGCCCGAGACCGCCATCCGCATCGGTGAGCTGGGCGGCCTCGGCGTGCTCAACCTCGAGGGTCTGTGGACCCGCTACGAGGACCCGGAGCCGCTGCTCGCCGAGATCGCCGAGCTGGACGAGACCGCCGCGACCAAGCGTCTGCAGGAGGTCTACGCCGAGCCGATCAAGGAAGAGCTGATCGGTCAGCGCATCAAGGAGGTCCGCGACTCCGGTGTCGTGACCGCCGCCGCGCTCTCCCCGCAGCGCACCGCGCAGTTCTCCAAGGCCGTCGTCGACGCCGGCGTGGACATCTTCGTGATCCGCGGCACGACCGTCTCCGCCGAGCACGTCTCGGGCGCCGCCGAGCCGCTGAACCTCAAGCAGTTCATCTACGAGCTCGACGTGCCGGTCATCGTCGGTGGCTGCGCCACGTACACGGCCGCCCTGCACCTGATGCGCACGGGCGCCGCCGGTGTCCTCGTCGGCTTCGGCGGTGGCGCCGCGCACACCACCCGCAACGTCCTGGGCATCCAGGTCCCGATGGCGACCGCCGTCGCCGACGTCGCCGCCGCCCGCCGTGACTACATGGACGAGTCCGGCGGCCGCTACGTCCACGTCATCGCCGACGGTGGCGTGGGCTGGTCCGGCGACCTGCCGAAGGCCATCGCCTGCGGTGCCGACGCCGTGATGATGGGCTCCCCGCTCGCCCGCGCCACCGACGCGCCGGGCCGCGGTTTCCACTGGGGCATGGAGGCCGTTCACGAGGACGTGCCGCGCGGCAAGCGCATGAACCTGGGCACGGTCGGCTCCACCGAGGAGATCCTCACCGGTCCCTCGCACACCCCGGACGGCTCGATGAACATGTTCGGCGCCCTGCGCCGTGCGATGGCCACCACGGGCTACAGCGACCTGAAGGAGTTCCAGCGGGTCGAGGTGACGGTCGCGCCGTCGCAGCACGACAACCGCTGACCTCGCGTCGGCTTCGGGCCCGGACCGCCACGGCGGTCCGGGCCTTTCGCGTTACCTGTCAGCCTGTGAGCGCCGTATAAACATTCGATCATAGGGAATACTGGCGACTTATGGCGCAAAGCAAGTCGTTCAGCGGCAGGGACATGGGTATCGACCTCGGCACCGCGAACACGCTGGTGTACGTACGGGGGAAGGGAGTGGTGCTCAACGAGCCCTCGGTCGTCGCCGTCAACGCCGAGGACGGCAGCGTGCTGTCGGTCGGCTTCGAGGCCAAGGAGACCATCGGGCGCACCCCCTCGACCATCGTCGCCATCCGCCCCCTGCGCGATGGCGTCATAGCCGACTTCGAGATAGCCGAGCGGATGCTGCGGCACTTCATCAAGAAGGTGATGGGCAACCGTCTCTTCTCCCGGCCGCGCGTCGTGGTGTGTGTGCCGTCCGGCATCACGGGCGTCGAGCGACGTGCCGTCATCGAGGCCGCGTCCCAGGCCGGTGCCCGGCAGGTGCACCTGGTCGAGGAGCCCATGGCGGCGGCGATCGGCGCGGGGCTGCCGGTCAGCGAGCCCACCGGCTGCATGGTCGTCGACATCGGCGGCGGCACCACCGAGGTCGCGGTGATCTCGCTGGGCGGCATCGTCACCGCCCGCTCGGTGCGGACGGCGGGCGACGCGATGGACGCGGCGATCATGTCGTACATCAAGAAGGAGTACGCCCTCGCGATCGGTGAACGCACCGCCGAGGAGATCAAGATGAGCATCGGCTCGGCCTCGCCCACGGGCTACTGGTCGGAGGCGGGGCTCGCGGCCCTCGCCCGCCGGGTCAAGAACGGGCAGGACGAGGCGGGCGGCGATCCGGAGGAGACCCAGGGGCTGCGGCCCGGCGACCGCTGCACCATCCGCGGCCGGGACCAGGTCAGCGGGCTGCCCAAGACGCTGGAGCTGACGGCCGACGAGATCCGGCACGCGCTGTCGGAGCCGGTGGACGCGATCGTCATGGCCGTGCGGCAGACCCTGGACGAGACCCCGCCGGAGCTGTCGGGCGACATCATGGACCGCGGCATCGTGCTGACCGGCGGTGGCGCGCTGCTGCGCGGCCTGGATGTGCGGCTGAGCTCGGAGCTCGACATTCCGGTGATCATCGCGGACGACCCGCTGGACTGCGTGGCCGTCGGTACCGGGCGCTGTGTGGAGAACTTCGCCTCCCTGCGGACCGTGCTGGACGCACAGCCGCGGCTGCTGTCGACCGGGCGGCTCTAGGCCGGCACTCGCCGGCTTCTTGTGCCCTCCCGGCTGCCGGGAGGGCCGGGGTGGGGGCCGACGCCGGAGCGGCGCTAGAGGCGGTGTGCCGCTCCCGCCGGGCTCGCGCCGCGGGTGTCCAGCAGCAGCTGGGCCTTGACCGAGAGCCCCTGCAGGTCGTACTTGCGGTGGTGCTGGAGAAGGACCGTCAGATCCGCGGCGGCCGCGGCCTCGTGGGGGCAGTCGGCTCGGGGCACGGGGTGGCCCAGGACGCGCCACTGCGGAACGTAGGGGTCGTGGTAGGTGAGCTGGGCGCCCATCTCCATCAGCCGGGAGGCGATCTCGCGGGCCGGTGAGCCCTCCTGGTCGCCGACGTCGGGCTTGTAGCTGACGCCCAGCAGCAGCACGCGGGCGCCGCGCGCCGACTTGCCGTGTTCGTTGAGGAGCGCCGCGCAGCGCTGGATGACGTAGCGCGGCATCCGCCCGTTGACCTCCTGGGCCAGTTCCACCATGCGCAGCGGGTAGCCGAGGCTGCGGCCCTTGTAGGAGAGGTAATTGGGGTCGATGGGCACGCCGTGGCCGCCCACCCCCGGTCCCGGGCGGAAGGCCTGGAAGCCGAACGGCTTGGTCTCGGCGCAGCGCACGACGTCCCAGAGGTCGACGCCGATGTCGTGACAGAAGACCGCCATCTCGTTGGCGAGCGCGATGTTGACGTGCCGGTAGTTGGTCTCCAGGACCTTGACCGCCTCCGCCTCGCGGGGGCCCCGGGCGCGGACGACCCGCTCGCACACGCGCCCGTAGAAGGCGGCCGCGGCCTCGGTGCAGGCGGGGGTGAGGCCGCCGATGACCTTCGGGGTGTTGGCGTAGGCGTGCTGGCGGTTGCCGGGGTCGAAGCGGCTGGGGGAGTAGGCGAGGTGGAAGTCCTGCCCGGCGCGCAGCCCGGAGCCCGTTTCGAGGAGGGGGCGCAGGAAGTCCTCCGTGGTGCCGGGGTAGACGGCGGATTCCAGCAGCACGGTGGTGTGCGGGCGGAGCCGGGGCGCGAGGGTGCGGGCCGCCTCGGCGATGGCGCTCAGGTCCAGGGCCCGGTCCTCGCCCAGCCGGGTGGGGGCGCAGATCACGGCCGTACGGACCCGGCCGAGCTCGGCGTCCTCGGTCGTGGCGCGGAAGCCGGCGGAGAGCATGCGGCGGATCCCGGCGGCGGTCAGGCAGCCGTCGGCGCCCTCGGAGGGCAGCCGCCCGGCGCGCAGGTCGGCGACGGTGCGCGGGTCGGGGTCGTAGCCGACGGTGGGGATGGCGGCGGCGGTGGCGGCCTGGGCGAGGGGGAGCCCGAGGTGGCCGAGGCCGATGACGGCGAGATCTGCGGGCATGTCGGGATGCGGTCCTTCCCGGAGGGGATTTCCGGCGGGGATCGGCCGTTACATCAGGTTAGGCGGATATATGACTGTTATCCGGTATTGCCGCGGCGTGGCATGCCGTCCGGGGCCGCCCCGGCGTGGTTCCGGTGGGCTCCGGCGCGGCCGAAGCGGCGGATCTGGGGCAGCATCGAAGGAGAACGGGTGCCCGCCCGGCGCGGCGCGGCCGTGGCGCGGGCGCGGCGCCGGTACGGCGTAGGGCGTCGCGCGGACGCGATCGCGGGTGCGGTGCGGGCACGGCAGGGCGTGACGGGACCAGCGGCACACCGGCGGCAGCGGTTCACCGGCAACGGCGGCGAGAGCGGCCAGGCGGGAGGCAGTGGTGAGGACAGCGACACTCGGGCCGGCCGAGCGCGGACAGGCGCTCGCCCGGATGGCGGAGCGGGAACTGGACATCCTGGTCGTCGGCGGCGGCGTGGTCGGCGCCGGCACCGCGTTGGACGCGGCCACGCGCGGCCTGGCGACCGGGCTCGTCGAGGCGCGGGACTGGGCGGCCGGCACGTCCAGCCGGTCCAGCAAGCTCATCCACGGCGGCCTGCGCTATCTGGAGATGCTCGACTTCGCCCTGGTGCGCGAGGCCCTCAAGGAACGCGGGCTGCTGCTGGAGCGGCTCGCCCCGCACCTGGTCAAGCCGGTGCCCTTCCTCTATCCGCTGCAGCACAGAGGCTGGGAGCGCCTCTACGCCGGCTCCGGTGTGGCCCTCTACGACGCCATGTCCGTCTCCTCCGGCCACGGCCGCGGCCTGCCCACCCACCGTCACCTCACCCGTAAGAAGGCGCTGCGGGTCGCGCCCTGCCTGCGCAAGGACGCGCTGATCGGCGCCCTGCAGTACTACGACGCCCAGATGGACGACGCCCGCTACGTCACCACCCTGGTACGCACCGCCGCCGCCTATGGCGCGGACGCCGCCAACCGGGCCCGCGTCGTGGGCTTCCTGCGCGAGGGCGAGCGCGTGGTCGGCGCCCGGGTGCGCGACCTGGAGCAGGGCGGCGAATTCGAGATCCGGGCCCGGCAGGTCGTCAACGCCACCGGGGTGTGGACGGACGACACGCAGCAGCTCATCGCCGAGCGCGGCCAGTTCCACGTGCGGGCCTCGAAGGGCATCCACCTGGTCGTACCGAAGGACCGCATCCACTCCACGACCGGGCTGATCCTGCGCACCGAGAAGAGCGTGCTCTTCGTCATTCCATGGGGCAGGCACTGGATCATCGGCACCACGGACACGGACTGGGACCTGGACAAGGCCCACCCCGCCGCGTCCAGCGCGGACATCGACTATCTGCTGGAGCACGTCAATTCCGTGCTCGCGGTGCCGCTCACCCGCGACGACGTCCAGGGCGTGTACGCCGGGCTGCGCCCCCTGCTGGCCGGCGAGTCGGACGCCACCAGCAAGCTCTCCCGCGAGCACACCGTGGCGCACCCGGTGCCGGGGCTGGTGGTCGTGGCGGGCGGCAAGTACACCACGTACCGGGTGATGGCGAAGGACGCGGTGGACGAGGCGGTGCACGGCCTCTCCCAGCGGGTGGCGGAGTGCGTGACGGAGGACGTGCCGCTGGTGGGCGCGGAGGGCTACCGCGCGCTGTGGAACGGTCGGGCACAGATCGCCCTCCGCACGGGACTGCACGTGGCGCGCGTCGAACACCTGCTCAACCGGTACGGCTCGGTGGTGGACGAGGTGCTCTCCTACGTCACCGCCGATCCGGCGATGGGCGAGCCGCTGGCCGGTGCGGAGGACTATCTGCGGGCGGAGGTCGTCTATGCCGCCTCGCACGAGGGAGCGCGCCATCTGGACGACGTGCTCACGCGGCGCACCCGGATCTCCATCGAGACCTTCGACCGGGGCACGCGCTGCGCCCGTGAGGTCGCCGGGCTGATCGCGCCCGTACTGGGCTGGGACGCGGCGCAGGTCGACAAGGAGGTCGAGCACTACGAGAAGCGCGTGGAGGCGGAGCGCGAGTCCCAGCGGCAGCCGGACGACCTGACGGCGGACGCGGCGCGGCTGGGGGCCCCGGAGATCCAGCCGATCTGACCGGACGGGCGCTCAGTCGCAGAACTCCTGCCGCAGAAGTCTGGCTTCTGTCTTCTGCGGCAGGCGGGAGTCGCTGTTGACGCGGTAGCTGACCAGGTGCCGCCCGTCGGCGGTGGCCAGCGTCTGGACGTACGAACCGTTGATCTCGCCGTTGTGGCCCCACACCGTGCGCCGGCAGGGCAGCCGGACGGGGAACACGCCCATGCCGTAGCAGCCTCCGGTGGCCCGGGTGTCCAGCATGGCGCGGAGCTGGGACGGGGGCAGCAGCGCGCCGCCGAGCAGGGCCTGGAAGAAGCGGTTGAGGTCGGGGAGGGTGGAGACCATCTCGCCGGCGGCGCCCGCCGCGGACGGGTTGAGTTCGGTGACGTCGTGGGCGGTCCCCGGCCCTGACGCGCTGTAGGCCCGGCCGTGCGGGGAGGGCAGCGTGGCCCGGGTGCCCGGAAAACTGGTGCCGGACAGGCGCAAGGGGGCGATGACGCGGCGGCGGGCCTCGGCGGCGTAGGAGCGGCCCGTGACCTGACGGATGACCATGCCGAGCAGGAGGTAGTCGGTGTTGGAGTAGCGGTAGCGCGTCCCGGGCGGCGCGTACGGGGGATGCGCGAGCGCGGTCCGTACCAGCGTGTCCGGGGAGTGGGACACGAAGCGGTGGGCGGCGAAGCCCCGGCCGAAGAAGTCGCGGTGGAAGCCCCGGTCGTCGGTGTAAGAGAACAGGCCGCTGGTGTGGGTGAGGAGTTGGCGGACCGTGACGTAACGGCCGTACCGGGCGCCGGCCAGGGCGTTCGCGGTCGCCGGAGGCAGGTGTCCGATGACCGGATCGTCCACGTTCAGCCGGCGTTCGGCCGCCAGCTGGAGGGTGACCGTGGCGATGACCGTCTTGGTGACGCTCCCGGCGCGGAACCGGTCCGTGAGCCGGATGCCGCGTCCGGTCCGCACGTCCGCCACGCCCGCCGTACCGAACCGGACCACCCCATGAGCATCCTGTGACAGCTCGGCGGCACCGGGAACCGTCCGCTGCGAAACCAGGTCCTGTAGAGGGGAGCGGGCGACGACGCCGCCGCGTCCCGTCGTCACCGACGCCGTCACGGCGCAGCACAGCGCGGCCATGGTCGCGGTGAGGCGCGGGAAGGCGGAGCACGTCGGCATGCGCCCATCATCCATGGCCTCTCGGACCCTGGCCTTCCACTGGTCTGCGGATGAGAGACAATGGTCGCTCTGCCAGGGTCGGTTGGTCGCAGAGCTGATTGCCAGAGGGGACGCATGTCGGAGGCGGAGCAGACGCAGGGCACGACAGGGCGCCTCCTCGCCGGGCGTTACCGCCTCGGGGACGTCCTCGGGCGCGGTGGCATGGGCACGGTCCACCGGGCGACGGACGAGACGCTGGGCCGTGTGGTCGCGGTGAAGGAGCTGCGTTTCCCGGCCAACATCGACGAGGACGAGAAGCGCCGGCTGATCACCCGGACGCTGCGTGAGGCGAAGGCCATCGCCCGCATCCGCAGCGCTGGCGCGGTCACCGTCTACGACGTCGTGCACGAGGACGACCGTCCGTGGATCGTCATGGAGCTCATCGAGGGCCGCTCGCTGGCCGAGGTCATCCGCGAGGACGGCCCGCTGAAGTGGCGTAGAGCCGCCGAGGTCGGCCTGGCCGTCCTCGACGTCCTGAGCGCCGCGCACCGCGAGGGCATCCTGCACCGCGACGTGAAGCCGTCCAACGTGCTCATCGCGGACGACGGCCGCGTCGTCCTGACCGACTTCGGCATCGCTCAGGTCGAGGGCGACCCGTCGGTCACCTCGACGGGCATGCTCGTCGGCGCCCCCTCCTACATATCCCCCGAGCGCGCGCGGGGCCAGAAGCCCGGCCCTCCGGCCGACCTGTGGTCCCTGGGCGGCCTGCTCTACGCCGCCGTAGAGGGCGCCCCTCCGTACGACAAGGGGTCGGCCATAGCGACCCTCACGGCCGTCATGACCGAACCTCTCGGGCCGCCGCGCAACGCCGGTCCCCTGGAGGGCGTCATGTACGGGCTGCTCGCCAAGGACCCGCAGAAACGACTCGACGAGGCAGGTGCGCGCGCCCTGCTGACGGACGCCGTCAACGCCCCGGACGAGCGCCTGCCCAAGCCGCCCGCGCCCACCCCGGACCTGGACGCCACCCAGGCGCTCGCCATCCCGTCCATACCCGAGAAGCCCTCCCGCCCGGCGCCGACTTCCCCGCCGTCGTCGTCTTCTGCTTCCTCCTCTTCTTCGTCCAGGGCGAAGAAGAGCGGCTACGGCTATGGCGACCGGTCGTCGTCCTCACAGGCTCCCGCCTCCTCCCGCTCCACCTCCTCCGCTTCCGCGCCGGCCCCGGCCAGGAGCTCGCGTGCGGGCGAGGGGCGCGCGGCCACGCAGCGGACGCCGGGCGCCTTCAGGCCCCTGCGGGACGACACTCCGGCGAGCTCGTCGGCCGCGCAGGCGGACGGGTCCGCGCAGCAGGTGAAGCTGCGGGTGGGCAGTGTCGCCGCCAGTGCCCGGGGTCGCGTCGGCTCACGGACCGGCACCTACGGCCGGGCGTCCCTGACGGACGTCGTGCCGCGCCGCGTGCTGCTCATCGCGGCGGTCGTCGTCGTCCTGGCCGTCATCGGCACCGTGCTCGCCCTCAACCTGGGCGGCGGCGAGGAGAAGGACGGCAAGGGCGGCCCCTCGCACAAGAAGGCCGAGGTCGTGACCACGTCGGTCTTCGACGCCCCCGACGGCTTTCCCCGCGCACGCTGACACGACCGGCGCGCGCCGACCCGGCCCGCGCTCCACCTCAGACGCATAACGGGCGGCGTGCTGGGGACGTACTGAGCCGTACGGGCCCGAAGGGGCGGCTTCGGCACGTATCGTGAGTCATCGTGGACGGTAAGCAACCGCAATAAGCAGCCGAACGACCGGCTTTGGTAGTTGTTCGGGGCAATGGTGCTGCATCCCACGATGGGTCGGATCGCACGATTGGGGAGGCGTCGTGGACGACTACGCGGGCCGGGTGCTCGCCGACCGTTACCGCCTGCCGTTGCCCCCCTCCGACGCCTTCGAGCTCGCGGAGACCCGGGCCTTCGACACCTACAGCGGCCAGGAAGTCCTGGTCCGTCAGATTCCGCTGCCCGAGGTCGTGGACGCCGAGGTCCTCGGCGACGAGACCTCGCGAGCCGCCGGCCCCGCATACGGGGCGGGGCCAGGGGCCGGGAGCGCGTCCGGCAGCGGGGCAGCGGGCGCGTCCGGTGCGGGCGGCAGAGCCATGGGCGGAGGCGCGGGGCGTACGGGCCAGGGCGCGGGCGACCCCGCGGTGCGGCGTGCGCTGGCGGCCGCGACCGCCGCTGCCCAGGTCCCCGACCACCCCCGGCTCGACCAGGTCTTCCACGTCTTCGCCGAGGCGGGCAGCCTCTGGATCGTCAGCGAACTCGTCTCCGCCCGCCCGCTCGCCGCGCTCCTCGCCGAGCGCACCCTCTCCCCGCACCGTGCCGCCGAGGTGGCCGCGGACGTCCTCACCGCCCTGCGGGCCCTGCACTCCCAAGGCTGGACCCACCGCAACATCACCGCCCGCACGGTCCTCATCTGCGACGACGGCCGCGCCATCCTCACGGGCCTGGCCGCCGGCGCGGCGGAGGAAGCACTGTGCGGTTACGACCCCGTTCCCGCGACGCAGGCGGCGCCGGGGGCTTCGGGAGCCGGTGCCCAGACCTACGGTGCGGGCGCCGCCGGCGGCTCTGCCGCACGGTCGGGCGGTGTACCGGCGCAGGGCAGGCCCGCCTCTCGCGACCAGGGCTCCGGGGGCGGGTTCGTCCGCCCGAACACCACCGACGCCGCCGAACAGGGCGGTGCGCGGAACCCACGAGCGGTGCGGTCCGGTGCCATCGCCGCGTACCACGCGGCCGCCCGTGCCGCCGCCGCGCGCGCGGCGGCCGACGCCGGCCCCCGCCCCCCGGCCGGGGCGTCCACCTGGGGTGGCGGCAGCGCCGCCAGCGGCACCGCCCCCGCGCCCGGCTCCACTCCGCCGTGGAGCGCGGAGACCCTGATGACCGGCGCCACCCCGGGCCGTGCGGCGGAGCCGAGCGCCGCCGCACCGCACAGCACACCCCCGGCCCAGGGCGGACAGAAGACCGCCGCCGCGACAGCGCCCCCGCCCGGGCGCCCCTCGGGCAGCTGGGCGCACACGGGCGGCCCCGGCAGCGCCCTCGCCGCCGAACGGGCCCGGCAGGCCCGCATGGTCGTGGTGGGCGCCGTCACCGAACGCTGGGCGCCCGAGCAAGCCTGGCCCGTCCAGGAGAACTGGCAGCTCGCACCCCCCGTGGGCCCCGCGGCCGACCTGTGGGCGCTGGGTGCGCTGCTCTTCCGCGTCGTGCAGGGCCACGCCCCCTACCCCGAGGACAACACGGCCGAGCTGGTCCAGGTCGTCTGCGCCGAACCGCCCGCGTACGCCGAGGAGTGCGGCGCGCTGCGGCCCGTCGTCGAGTCGCTGATGCGCAAGGACCCGACCGAACGCCCGGAATTCGAGGAGCTCCGGGGCTGGCTGCGTTCGCTGATCCGCTCCGCCCCGGAGCCGGACATCGGCAGCCGCACGGTCACCGTGCCCTCGATCGGGACCCCGGCCCCCGCCGACCCGCGCCGGCTGCCCGTCATCCGCCGGCGCGGCGAACTGGTCCGCCGACGCCGCGCCCGTGCCTCCGCCTCCTCCGCGGAGCCGGCCGCCGCGCACGGGCGGCACAAGAAGACGGTCAAGGAGCGCGGCAGGACGCCCCAGGCCCACGAACAGGCCGGCTTCCACAGCACGGGACATCTGCGGGAGACGCGCGTACACACGGCTCCCGCACCGCAGCGCCTGGGCCGACTGCTCCTCGGCCTGATCCTGCTCGCCCTGGTCGGGGCCGTGCTCTATGCCCTGCTGTTCATGCCGAGCGCGGAGGAGAGCGCCGGCCAGAGTCCGGCCGACCGCACCGGCTCCGCCGGAGCGCTGAGCGCGGCACCCAACAACCCCGGCTCCAACGGCAGGATGGGCCAGACCGCCGCCGCCGGTGCGCAGACCGACCGGGCCGAGGAGACTGCCGACACCCAGGGGTTCACCTCCCGCAAGGACCCCAAGGGCTTCACCGTCGCCGTCGCCAAGGACTGGCAGCGGCGCGGTGAGAACGAGCGCGGCCAGGTCGTCTACGTCGGCGGCGACTACGAGCTGGTCGTGGTGCCGGGCCGCGACAAGACCTCGGAGTTCGGCAGCGACCCGATGGCCTACCAGCAGGACAAGGAGCCCGAGCTGGCCCCGTACCGCTCCTCCTCCTGGTCGGGCGCCTCCGGCCTGCGGCGCAGCGATGTCGGCGGCAGGGCGACGGCGGAGGGCACGTTCCACTGGAACGACAGCAGCGGACGCCAGGTGTATGCCCGCAACGCGGCGATGATCCTCGGCGGTCGCTACCACCTCGTCCAGGTGCGCGGCCCGATGAACGAACAGCGCTCGGTCGACCGCTTCTTCGAGCAGGCCATCTCCACCTACCGGACGCACGGCTGAGCGACGGCCGCGCTTCGCCTGCCGAGCCCGGTGTTCAGTCGGAGAAGCGCTCGCGCAGCTTGTACTTCAGTACCTTGCGGAGCGTGTCGTTGCGCGGCAGCTCTTCGACGATCTCCAGCTGCTCGGGCAGTTTGTGCACGGCCAGGCCCGCGCCGCGCAGATGGGCCGTCACGGCGTCGAGGGTCAGGGGCATGGCACCGGCTGGCTGCTGGACCACCGCGCACACGCGCTCGCCGCGTGTGACGTCGGGGAGGCCGATGACGGCCGCGTCCTCGACACCGGGGTGTCCGTAGAGGAGCTGTTCGATCTCCTGCGCGGAGATGTTCTCGCCCTTGCGGATGATGACGTCTTTCGCGCGGCCGGTGAGGACCAGGTAGCCGTCCTCGGTGAGGTGGCCGAGGTCGCCGGTGATGAGGAAGCCGTCCCTGTCGAACGCCTCGGCGTTCTGGGCCGCGTCGAGGTAGCCCCGGCAGACCGCTTCGCCGCGCAGTCGTATCTCCCCGTCCGTACCGGCGGGCACCGGCCTGCCGTCCGCGCCCACGACGCGTATCTCCATCCCCTCCGGTGGTCTGCCTTCCGTGCAGGCCAGCCTCTCCCCGGGATCGTCCGGAGACCCCATGGTGATCATCGGTGCCTCGGTCATGCCGTAGCCGTGGGTGAGCCGGCATCCCAGTTCGCGGACGACCTCTTCGTAGAGCTCGGGCGGCTTGGGCGCCCCGCCGCCCGCCATGAGCCGCAGCGTGGGGAGAAGCCTGCGGGTGGGGTCTTTGCGCTGCTCGGCGAGGAACATCGCGTAAAAGGCGGTGGATCCGCCCGCCACGGTGACGCCGTGACGCCGGTAGGCATCGAGTGAACCCGGCAGCGCGAAGTGCTCCAGGAGCACCGCCGGGAAGCCGCGCAGCAGGGCCATCACGGTGTAGTCGGGCCCGGCCACGTGCGCGTACGGGAAGGCCATGGAGCCGACGTCGTCGGGAGTCAGGCCGAGCGCGTCGGCGAGAGCGGTCCCGGCGGCGATGAGGCCGCGGTCGGTGTGCAGGGCGCCCTTGGGGTCGGATGTCGTGCCGGACGTCCAGTAGATCCAGCGCACGGTCGTCCCGTCGGCCGGTGGGGGCGGAAGCCGGGCGGGATCCGCCTCGGGGAGGGCGTCGTAGGCCGGGAACACCAGGGGCGGGTGGGGCAGGGTCCTGGCGAGGCGGTGAGCCATCGCGGTGTGGTCGAAGCCCCGCCAGACGCCCGGTACGGCGAGGAACCCGGCCTCGGTGGCCCGCAACGCATGCCCGACCTCGCGGTCGCGGTAGTGGGGGATCAGGGGGGTCTGGACGGCGCCCAGGCGGGCCAGGGCGAGCGTCAGGACGACGGTCTCGAGGCGGGTGGGCAGCTGCCAGGCCACGCGGCTGCCGGGGTGGATGCCGAGGGTGTGCAGCCAGGCGGCCACCCGCTCGCAGCGGCGGCGCAGCTCGGCGAAGGTCAGCCGGCGGTCGTCGCCGCCCGGTCCGGCGGGTTCGTCGGCCTGGATGAGCGCGGGTGAGCCGGGCGTGAGGTCCGCCCGACGTTCGAGGAGCTCCCACAGCGTGCGCGAGCCGGCCAGTTCCCGGGAGGCGGTAGCGGGCGCCATGGCGGTCCCCCTCTGCTAGCTGATGCGGCGTCATGTGCTGCGGGAGCGTAGGTCCGGCGCGCTTGTCGGTCCAGGGGGGCGGGGCTAGCCTCCTTGAGAAAGCTGACGACTCGTCAGAACAGCGAGGGAGCCAGCCCATGGACCTGCCGCGCATCGTCAGTGTCGACGACCATGTGATCGAGCCCGCCCATCTCTTCGAGACCTGGTTGCCCGCCAAGTACCGCGACCGTGGCCCCCGCCCCGTGACCGCCGGCATCGGCGAGCTGGAGTACGTCGGCGGGAAGTACCGCGTCACCATGGACCCGGACGGCCCGCCCGCCGACTGGTGGATCTATGAGGACCTGCGGTTCCCGTACAAACGCAACATCGCGGCCGTCGGCTTCCACCGGGACGACATGACCCTGGAGGGCATCACCCGGGCCGAGATGCGCCGCGGCTGCTGGGACCCGGCGGCGCGCCTGAAGGACATGGACCTCAATCACGTCGAGGCCTCCCTGTGCTTCCCCACGTTTCCCCGCTTCTGCGGACAGACCTTCGCGGAGGCGCACGACAAGGAAGTCGCCCTCGCCTGCGTGCGGGCCTACAACGACTGGATGGTCGAGGAGTGGTGCGGCGACAGCGGCGGCCGGCTGATCCCGCTGTGCATCATCCCGCTCTGGGACATCGATCTCGCCGTCGCGGAGATCCAACGGAACGCCTCGCGCGGGGTCCGGGCCATGACCTTCAGCGAACTGCCCACCCACCTCGGCCTGCCCAGCATTCACACCGGCTACTGGGATCCCCTCTTCGCCGTCTGCCAGGAGACGCGGACGGTCGTCAACATGCACATCGGCTCCTCCTCGCAGATGCCCGCCGCCTCACCCGACGCCCCACCCGCCGTCCAGGCGACCCTGTCCTTCAACAACGCCATGGCCTCGATGTCGGACTTCCTCTTCAGCGGCGTCCTCGTGCGCTTCCCTCGCCTCACCCTCGCCTACAGCGAGGGACAGATGGGCTGGATCCCCTACGCCCTGGAACGCGCGGACGACGTCTGGCGGGAGCACCGCGCCTGGGGCGGCGTCCGCGACGTCATCCCCGAACCGCCCTCCACCTACTACTACCGGCAGATCTTCTGCTGCTTCTTCCGCGACAAACACGGCATCGCGTCACTCGATGCGGTGGGCCGCGACAACGCCACCTTCGAGACCGACTATCCGCACGTGGACTCCACCTTCCCCCACACCAAACGCGTGGCCCTGGACCATGTGAGGGGCCTCGACGACGAGACCGTCCACAAACTCATGCGCGGCAACGCCATCCGGATGCTCGGCCTGGACCTCGACGACCCGGCCACGTGAGCCATGGACCTCGGCAGCACCACGGAAGAGGACGACTTCCGCCACCGGCTCCGGGCCTGGCTTCACGAGACGCTGCCCCGGCTGCCCGCCAAGCCCCCGGCGACGGACTGGCCCGCCCGCCGCGCCTACGACTGCGCGTGGCAGCGGGCGCTGTACGACGCCGGATACGCGGGCCTGCACTGGCCCACCGACGCCGGCGGGCGGGGCGCCACACCCACCCAGCACCTGATCTTCCTGGAGGAGACCGAGCTGGCGGGCGCGCCGTATGTGGGCGCCAACTTCGTCGGTCTCCTGCACGCCGGGCCCACCATCGCGGCGGAGGGCACGGCCGTCCAGCGAGCGCGCTGGCTGCCGCCGATCCTGCGCGGCGAGGAGGTCTGGTGCCAGGGCTTCTCCGAACCCGAGGCCGGCTCCGATCTCGCTTCCCTACGCACCCGCGCGGTGCGTGACGGGGACGCGTACGTCGTCACCGGCAGCAAGATCTGGACCTCGCACGCCGAGGTCGCCGACTGGTGCGAACTGCTCGTGCGCACCGACCCCTCGACCCCCGGCCACCGGGGCCTGTCCTGGCTGGCCATGCCGATGGACACCCCCGGAGTGACCGTCCGGCCTCTGCGGACCCTCGCCGGATCGGCGGAGTTCGCCGAGGTGTTCCTCGACGGCGTACGCGTGCCGGTCGCCAACCGCTTGGGCGCCGAGAACGACGGCTGGCGCGTCACCATGGTCACCCTCTCCTACGAGCGCGGCACCGCGTTCGCCGGAGAGGTCGTCGCCTGCCGTCGCACCCTCGCCCGGCTGGCCCGTGCCGCACGGGAGAACGGACGGTGGGACGACACCGTCCTGCGGCGTCGTCTCGGCCACCTGAACGCCGTCTTCGCAGCCCTGTGGCGCCTGGTCCAGTGGAATGCGAGCGAAGCCGAAGCCTCACTGCGCTCCGGAGGCGACGGTGTGCCGGGCACCGGCGGGTCGGTCTTCAAATTGCGCTATTCCCAGGCGCGGCAGGAGTTGTACGACACTGCCGCCGAGATCCTCGGCCCGCTGGCCCTGGACGCCGATCACGAGTGGACCGTCGAGCGTCTGTCCTCCCTCGCCTACACCATCGCCGCGGGCACCTCCCAGATTCAGCACAACATCATTGCCGAGCGCATCCTCGGCCTGCCCCGGGGACGGTGAAAGAGATCATGGATTTCCGGCTCAGCGACGATCAACGCGCCCTGCGGGCAGGAATACGGGAACTTCTGGCGGCACGATTCCCACGGGAGAGGCACCGCGCGGCAGTGGATGCCGAAGAACCGGAAAACCACTTCGACCACGCGCTGTGGCGCGAGTTGGGAAAAGCCGGTTTGTTCGGTCTGAGGCTGCCGGAGGAGGCCGGCGGGGTCGGTCTCGGGCCGGCGGAGGCGGTGCTCGTCTTCGAGGAGGCAGGGCGTGCCCATCTGCCCGGCCCGCTGGTCGCCACGCACCTCGCTGCGGGCCTCGTGCCCGGCGCCGCCGAGGGCACGACGGTGGTGACGGCCCTGGAAAGGCCCGGCATGGTCGAACACCTCGCCGCGGCTGACGCCGTGTTGCTTCTCGACGGCCCGGCCCCCCGGGTGCTCGAGACGAGCGGAGGCAGAGGACCGGTCCTGCTCGCGGCGCGGTCCGTACGGTCGGTCGACCCCACGACGCCACTGCATCTCGTGGAGCGGCTCCCCCCACCCCAGGAGACAAAGCCGACCCCCGGACCCCGCCGCTCCGCCGACCTCAGCCAGGCGGCCATGCTGCTGACCGCCGCCCAGCAACTCGGCAGTGCCGGCCGCACCCTGGAAATGGCGGTCTCCTATGCGAAAAGCCGTACCCAGTTCGGCCGCCCTATCGGGGCTTTCCAAGCGGTGCAGCACCTGTGCGCACAAATGCTCGTCCGTACGGAACTCGCACGCAGTAGCGCGTACGCCGCGTCATTGATTATGACTCTCCGTGACATATCCGTGGCCAAACTGCTCGCCGATGAGGCTGCCGTCCGTAATGCCCGTGACTGTTTGCAACTGCATGGAGGGATGGGCTTCACATGGGAGGGTGACATCCATCCCCACCTGAAGCGGGCATGGCTGAGGGTCGAACAGTGGCAGACGGGGGCGGAGGCCGAGGAGGTGCTGGCGGCAGCGCTCCTTGGTCGTCCGGAAAATTGCTCGACGGAAATCGCGAATCACCCGAATGGCGCTGTGTAATCGGTGTGGGTGAAATATACGCCTTGCGGCCGATAAATGATCACGCTGCGTCGATATCGAGTTGTGTTCTTCGCGTTACTCGTCACAGTGCGGAGTCGGGCCGGGCCTCGGGTACTCTCCGTGGGATGCGAGTGGTTCAGGGGCTCAACAAAACCGGTATCGCGGAAGCCGCCGTGCCGGGTGCGGGAATGCCCTCCGCTCGTGTCGTCACGGGGTTCGAAAGACCCTGTTGTTCGAGCCCCGACAGCGCGCGTCGCACAGTATGCAGCACGCATACTCCTTTGCGCCGGAATATGCCTGAAGCGCTTGTTGGGGTAACTGTACGTCAACCATGCTGTCTCGGAAGGGGCTCACGTTCCGTGATCCCCCTGAGACGCGAGGCGTTGTGTCCGCCGGTTCGGATGGTGTGAGCGGTGCAGGTGCTTCAGATGCAGATGGAGGTTCGGGCCGACCCCGCGGAGGTGGGGCGGGCCCGCAGGTGGGCGCGGTCGCGGCTCGCCGGATCGGGCATAGGGGCCGATGAGCCGCTGGCCGAGACGCTGATCCTGCTGATCTCGGAGTTGGTCACCAACGCCGTCGTGCACACGGGGTGTCCGGCCGTCCTGCGGATGCTCTTCCCCGGCGCGGGTGCCGCTGTCGGCGCGGCCGCGGGGTCGCGCATCGACACCGTCCGGGTGGAGGTGGCCGACATCAGCGCCCGCCCGCCGAGGCGGCGGTGCGCCGAGGGCGACGACACCGGCGGCAGGGGCCTGGAGCTCGTGGACGGCCTGGCGGACCGCTGGGGATGGCACCGGGAGGGTGCCGGAAAGCGCATCTGGTGCGAGGTCGATCGCGGGGCGCCGCTCTGGAGCGGCACTTTTGAGCCACAACACGCCGCGACAAATCGGGCTTAGTCGACAAAGTCCAGACCAGGTGTTGACGTGAAGTGTTCACGTGATCACCCTTGGATGCAGCGATTCGTTGCGAGGGGACGTCGAGAGGCCCATGTGCCCAGGGCTGCCTTGGCGAGTGCGGGTCGCGGCCCGGCGCGACAACAGGGCTCAGGCGCCGGAGCTGGGTGGCGGCGTACGGTGCCGTGCTCGGGGTGCGCATCTGTGCGCCGCCGCCCGCCCGAACCGTCGACGGGCCCACGTGCCCACCTGCCGCGTGCGTGACGCGTAGCGGGCTCCTTTCAGAAAATCGCCACGGGTGAGACCGGTGTCCCGACCCCGCCGACGAACGGCTCGGGCATGGCTGCCAGCAGAAACGCGTAGCGCCGCTCTTCCGCGCAGGCTTTCGAAAGACCTTCCAGATTCCAATTCTGACCCTGCGGCATGCCCATCTCGACGAGGTCGAGAGCATGCACCGGCAGCCAGAGGTCATCGATCTCCGGCGGGAAGATCTCGAAGGTGAGGGTGTCGTTGGCGACAGCCGCGACATCGCGGGCATGAAACCACTCGGGAGTGCGGATCGACAGGCCGGGCGAAGGATAGGCGTACGCCTGTTTGTCACCCGTCAGATACCGCTGAATCTGGCCAGTTCGCACGAGCACGATGTCGCCGGTCCCGACCGAGACGCCGGCCAGTTCCTCCGCCGCCTCGAGGTCCTCGGGTGTGACGACGTGACCGCTGTCGAGCCGGTCCACGTCCCTGGCGCGCGCGACATCGAGCAGTACCCCGCGCGAGACGATGTGCCCGGCCTTCTCGATGCCGTTGAAGGCGGCGCGCCCGTGTGCGGTGATCGAGTCCGCCGGCCGTCCGTTGTAGAGCTTCCCGCTGTGCGAGACATGGCACAGCCCGTCCCAGTGGGTGCCGGCCTGAAGGCCCATGGTCACGGTGTCGTCGCTGGTGGCAACCGTCCCCGGTCCGAACAGCTCCACATTGATCGCGACCATGGTGTGCAGGGGATTGACCCTGCCCGGTATCACCCCCGTCTGCACTCCGTCCTGCTGCAGCGGAAGGGCCAGGGGAACGCGGCGTCCGCTGGAGACGGTCGCGGCCGCCGCGCGGACGACCGTGTCGGTGATGAGGTTGAGGGTGCCGATCTCATCGTCCGCACCCCAGCGTCCCCAGTTGTTGACTCGCTTGGCCAGCTCGTGGAACTCGCCCGGCAACGGCATGGAATCCTCCCGGATCGCGATCTGGTGTGGTTCGCCTTTGCTCGCCTACAGGTCTTGTGCTCGCGCTCGCGCTGCCCAAAAATCTAACGGGCCGTCAGAAACTGCGGGAAGGGGCACACCGTGGGGAACTTCTTGGCCGGCAAAGTGGTCGCCGTCACCGGTGCGGGACGGGGCATCGGCAGAGCCGTCGCCCTGGCCTGCGCTGCCGAGGGGGCCAAGGCCGTCGTGAACGATCACGGCGTGTCCGTCGCGGGCGACAAGCCCACCACCGAGGTCGCGACCATCGTGGCCAAGGAGATCGAAGCCGCAGGCGGCGAGGCCACCGCCCTGGCGGATGACGTGTCGACCATGGCCGGCGGCCAGCGGATCGTGGATACGGCACTGGCGCGGTACGGGCGCCTCGACGGCGTCGTCTGCGTCGCCGGAATCCTCCGCGAGCGCATGCTCTTCAATATGACCGAAGAGGAGTGGGACCCGGTCATCGCCACCCACCTGAAGGGCACCTTCACCGTCTTCCGCGCAGCCTCCGCCGTCATGCGCCGGCAGCGAAGCGGCACCCTCATCGGCTTCACCAGCGGAAACCACCAAGGCAGCGTCGCGCAGGCCAACTATGCCTCCGCCAAGGGAGGCGTCATCTCCCTCGTCCGCAGTGCCGCACTGGGCCTGCACCAATACGGGGTCACCGCCAACTGCGTCGCCCCCGTGGCCCGGACACGCATGTCCGCCAATGTGCCGATGGAGCTCAAGGAGATCGGTGAGCCGGAAGACGTGGCCGCGCTGGTGGTCTACCTGCTCAGCGAGCGTGCTCGCGAGGAGCGGATCACCGGACAGGTCTACACGGTCGCCGGCCCCAAGATCGCGGTCTGGGCGCAGCCGCGCGAACTGCGGGCCGCCTACGCGGAGGGGCCTTGGACCCCCGATCGGATCGCCGACATCCTCCCGGGAACGGTAGGAGTCGACCCCATGCCCATGCTGGACCGGCTCCAGGCCATGGCCGACGCGGCCGCCGCCGGACAACGCCCCAACGCGTAACGCGCCGAGCGCCGACGGGAGAGGGCATGGACTTCGCATTCGGACCGGAGGACGAGGCGTTCCGCCGGGAGGCGCGGGAGTGGCTGGCCGAGCACACCACCGGTGATCCGTCCCGCGCCGCCGGCCGGGCCTGGGAACGCGAGCTCGGCAACGACGGCTGGATCGGCCTCGGCTGGAGCCCCGCACGCGGCACCTACGGCAACCGCACCACCACCCTGACCGGGCAGGTCGTCTGGGCCGAGGAGTACGCCCGCGCCCAGGCGCCCGCCCGCCTCGGCCACCTCGGCGAGAACCTCCTGGGCCCCACCCTCCTCGCTCACGGTGACGACGCCCAGTGCGCCCGCTTCCTGCCCGCCATCGCCCGGGGCGAGGAACTCTGGTGCCAGGGCTACAGCGAACCCGGAGCGGGATCCGACCTGGCAGCCGTGCGCACCACGGCCGTGCGCGCCGACGACGGACGCACGTACCGCGTCAGCGGACAGAAGATCTGGACCTCCCTCGCCCACGAGGCCGACTGGTGCTTCGTGCTGGCCCGCTCCACCGAGGGATCCCGGCGCCACCACGGACTCTCCTTCCTGCTGGTAGCGATGGACCAGCCGGGCCGGATCGAGGTCCGTCCCATCCGGCAGATGTCCGGAGCCGCCGACTTCAACGAGGTGTTCTTCGACGGAGCCGAGGCCCGCGCCGAGCACCTCGTCGGCGGCGAGGGCAACGGCTGGCGTGTGGCCGTAGGGCTCCTGGCCCGGGAGCGCGGGGTTTCCACCCTGGTTCAGCAGATCGGCTTCGCCGCCGAGCTGGCCCGCGTGATCCGCCTCGCCGTGGAGGCCGGCGCCGCAGCGGAGCCGGCGGTACGGGACCGGCTCGTACGGCAATGGGCCGACCTGCAGAGCATGCGCTGGAACGCCCTGCGGACCCTGGGCGCGGCCGACGACCCCGGGGCGCCCAGCGTGGCCAAGCTGCTGTGGGGCGGCTGGCACAAACGGCTCGGTGAACTGGCGATGCAGGTGCGGGGCGCGTCCGCCGCCCTGGGACCGGACGACTGGCGCGCCGACAGGCCGTACCGACTGGACGCCCTGCAACGCCTGTTCCTCTTCAGCCGGGCCGACACGATCTACGGCGGCTCGGACGAGATCCAGCGCGACATCATCGCCGAGCGCGTCCTCGGCCTGCCGAAGGAGCCACGACCATGACGGCGTACGGGCACTGGATCGCCGGCGCCTGGCGCGCGCCGGAAAAGGGGCACTATCCAGTTGTCAATCCGGCGACCGAAGAGGTCGTCGGGGAGGCCCCGGAGTCGACTTCCGCCGAAGTCGCCGACGCCGTGGCCGCCGCACAGGCCGCACAGGGCGGCTGGTCGCGTACCGATCCGCGCGAACGCGCGGCCGTGCTGGAGCGGATCGCCGATCTGCTCACGGAACGGAAGGGAGAGCTCGTCCCCCTTCTCCAGGCCGAGACGGGCGCTACCATGCGTGTCGCCTCGTCCCTGCAGGTGCTCCCGGCAGCCGATCGCTTCCGGCGCTACGCGCGCGGGGCGATGGAGCCGTCTGTCATCCCGCTCGCGCCGCGGGTCGTCGCCTCCGGCCCGCTGGCGCCCGGCGGCCTGCTCGCTGCCGCCGCGGTCCGTCGTCCCGTGGGCGTCGTGTGCTGCATCACCTCCTACAACTTCCCGGTCGTCAATCTCGCGGGCAAGGTGGCACCCGCTCTGGCCATGGGCAACGCGGTCGTCGCGAAGCCCGCGCCGCAGGACCCTCTCTGCTGCCTGGAGCTGGGCCCGCTGTTCCGGGAGGCCGGCCTCCCGGACGGGGTGTTCAACGTGGTCACCGGCTCGGGACCGGCCACCGGCGAGGCGCTCGTGGCGCACCCGGCCGTCGACATGATCAGCTTCACGGGCTCCACCGCCGTGGGAAAGGAAATCGCCGAAGCCGCGGGGAGGTCGATGAAGCGCGCCTTGATGGAACTGGGCGGCAAGGGCGCGGCCATCGTCCTGGAGGACGCCGACGACACAGTGCTCAAGTCGGCGATCGAAGCGGTCGGTTCGGTCTGGTCGTTCCACAGCGGGCAGATCTGCACGGCGCCGACCCGGGTGCTCGTCCACCGATCGCTGTACGAGCAGGTCGTCGCCGGTCTCAAACAGTACGCCGAGTCACTGACAATCGGGGACCCTGTGGATAACTCCACGATCGTCGGCCCGTTGATCTCCGCCGCGCAGCGCGATCGCGTCGAGGCGTACATCGCCGGGGCCCGCGAGGAGGGGGCCCGGATCGTCGTCGGGGGCGCCCGCCCCGGCATCCGGCCCGGGTTCTACGTCGCTCCTACCCTCATCGCCGAAGTCGCGCCCGGCATGACCGTCGCCCGCGAGGAGCTCTTCGGTCCCGTGGTGGCCGCCATGGCCTTCGACGACGAGGACGAGGCGGTCCGTATCGCCAACGGCACGTCCTACGGCCTCTACGACTATGTCTTCAGCGCCGATACCGCGCGGGCCTGGGCGCTCGCCGCACAGCTGCGCAGCGGCAACGTCGGCATCAACACCGCGCAACGGCACCCCGAGACGCCCTTCGGCGGTTTCAAGGACAGCGGGATCGGCCGGGACGGCGGTTCCTTCGCCCTGGAGGCGTACAGCGAGCTCCAGTCGGTCGTGTGGCCGTCCTGACCGCTCAACCCCGCTGCGGAGAGGACAACACCATGAGAGGCGTCATCTTCGACGGGAAGCGGCCGCAGGTCGTCGACGACCTGGAGGTCCGCGCTCCCGGCGCCGGCGAGGTGCTCGTCGCCGTGGCCGCCGCGGGACTGTGCCACAGCGACCTGTCGGTCATCGACGGCACCATCCCCTACCCCGTCCCCGTGGTCCTCGGCCACGAGGGCGCCGGGATCGTCGAGGCGGTCGGCTCAGGAGTCACCCACGTCACGCCCGGAGATCACGTCGCGCTCTCCACTCTGGCCGGCTGCGGAGTCTGCGCCGACTGCGACCGCGGCCGGCCGACCATGTGCCGCCGGTCCATCGGCAGGCCGACCAGGCCGTTCTCCCGGCGCGGGGAGAGACTGTTCCACTTCGCGTCCAACTCCGCCTTCGCGGAGCGGACGGTCGTCAAGGCCGTCCAAGCGGTGAAGATCGACGAGGACGTCCCGCTGATCCCGGCGGCGCTCATCGGCTGCGGCGTCCTGACCGGAGTCGGCGCCGTCCTCAACCGTGCCCGGGTGGGGCAGGGTGAGTCCGTGCTCGTCATCGGCGCGGGCGGGGTCGGGCTCAACGTCCTGCAGGGGGCCCGGCTCGCCGGTGCCTCCACGGTGGTCGCCGTGGACGCCAATGCGGCGAAGGGGCCGCCGGCGCGGCGCTTCGGCGCGACACACTTCATCGACGCCTCCGCCGTCCCCGACACCGAGGCCGCCGTGCGCGAGATCCTGCCGACAGGCGTCGACCACGCCTTCGAGTGCGTCGGTGACACCCGCCTCATCCGGACGGCAGTCGATCTCCTCGACCGGCACGGCCAGGCGGTGCTGCTCGGCGTCCCGCCCGCCGACGCGGAGGCGTCCTTTCTCGTCTCGTCCCTCTATCTCGACAAGTCGATACTCGGCTGCCGTTACGGTTCCTCCCGCCCCCAGCGCGACATCGCGCTCTACGCACGGCTCTACCGCGAAGGACGGCTCCTGCTCGACGAGCTGATCACCAAGGTCTACCCGGTCGAAGATTTCGAGCGGGCGGCGGCCGACGTGAACAACCGTACGGTGGCGCGCGGCGTCCTTTCGTTCGATCGGTGACCCGGTCCGCCCCCTTATGTACTGCCGGCGCAGGTCTTGCGCCGGCCGCTGCCTGAGTGTGGGGTTGGCTCGTACCTCCTGCGGTCCGGGCAACCCTGATTCAGGCTAAGTCGCACCATTTGGTAAGAATGGTGCGACTGGGCGATCAGTGCTGGTGTGGCGGTATATCCGGACCTCGTTGTCGATGGAATTCGGTGGACCGGTGGGTTGAGTGCGGTCTTGGGCCTCTCGCGACGGAACCTCTCGGCCTCCGGGGGAATCATTCTTGGAGAGAGGGGCGCAAATGACGCAGAAGGCTGAGCCGCACGCGATACCGGACGAGACGACCGACGCCATGCCCGAGAAGTCCTCCGCGACGCCGAAGCGGACGGACGGCGACGGCTTCGGTGCCGCGTTCTGCGCGTCGATGGCCACCCTCTGCGCGGAGGTCTTCATCGCCGGCACGGCCAGTGTGCTTGTCCTGCTCTCGCGTGAGCACGACGGCATCCCCAGCAGCCCCCTCCTGATCGTCGCGCTCGTTCTCGGTGTCCTCCTTCTGACTGTTCTTGTCAGCGGCTTCGTCACTGCCGCAGCCGTGATGCCGGGCCTGACGCTGGCCCGCCGGGCGGCGGAGGCCCGGTGGCGTGGCGAGAGCCGGCTGTGGGTTCTCGCCGCTGTTCCGGTGGTCGCGGCGGCAGCAGTGGCCGTCTTCGGTGCCGTCGCGGCACTGGGCAGCCTCTCTTTCGCGCCTGCGCTCAGCTACCTGCTGTGGTGGGTGTCCCTCACGATCGGGCTGCTGCCCGCGACCCTGGCGGGTCAGGCGGCGGCGCGACGGGTCCGTGAGGCCCGCCGGGGGAGCGTGGCCCGGCGGGTGACGCGTCTCGGGGCGATCGCCTGGCTGGCCGTCGCGACACTGGGCGGCGGAGCCTACGCCACCGGCCTGGTGAAGGTGTACGAGCCGCCGCGGCTGACCACGTCGGACCTCACCGGCACCTGGACCGACAGCCGCGGAGGCACCGTCCGGCTCACCGCTGACGGCAACGCGGTCGCCGACGGGCTCGACAACTTCATCTGGGACGGCACCGGCAAGGACAAGCCCAAGGATTGCGACGGCTCCGGCACATGGAAGGCGATCAAGGACGACGGGCGGGTGCGGAGCGTCTCCCTGCGGATCGGCGCCTGCGAACTCGCCCGGGACTGGAGCGTCATCGGTACGCGGAAGGCGCCGCGGATCTACCACGAGATCGGCAAGCCCGGCTCCGGCAAGCGCTACACCTTGACCAAGGTGGCCGAGCACAAGAAGTGAAGTCGACCTCGCGGCCCCCTCAGTCGCCGTGCGGGCCGAACCCGTCGAAGGTTCCGAAGGTTCCCCGGTGGAAGAGCAACGGTCCGGCGCCCGCCGCGCTCTCGTCCACTCCGAGCGCTTCCACACGCCCGACGACGATGAGATGGTCCCCGGCCGTGTGCACGGCGTGGATCGTGCAGTCGACCCAGGCCGGTACGTCCTCGATCCTCGGCGAACCGGTCACCGGAGCCCCTTCGTAGCGCACACCGGTGAACTTGTCGGCTGTTTGTGAACTTCTGACCGCGAAACCCCGGCAGAGCGGCCCTTGCCCGGAGCCGAGGATGTTGGCGCAGAACACTCCCGCACGGGCGATGCGCGGCCAGGTGGTGGACGTACGGGCCACCATGAAGACGACCAGCGGGGGGTCGAGGGACAGCGAGGAGAAGGACTGACAGGCGAAGCCCGCGGGCGGCTCGCCTTCCGCGGCCGGAGCGGTGATGACAGTGACTCCGCTGGCGAAGTGGCCAAGTACGTTCCTGAACTCCTCCGGGGCGGGTGGCGGCCGCTCGTCCGCTCTGACGGCGCGCAGTCGTGGGCGGGCCTGCGGGGTGAAGGGCCCAGCGGTGGCCGGCCTGTCGGTCGGGCGAAGGCGGCGCACGGCGATGGCCGCCATCCCGGCGTGTCCCATCATGGAGCCCATTGAATCTGATGTGGCGTCAGCTGGGAAGTGCCCGTACGCGCAGCGCCGGCGCCGGAGCTTCACCGGCCTCGGAACGCCGGGTCGCGGCGCTCCACGAAGGCGCGCACGCCCTCGGCCGCGTCCGCCGTCGTGGCGTTGATCTCCTGTGCGGCTGCCTCGGCGGCGAAGGCGGCTGCCCGGTCGGCCTCGAGCGAGGTATTGACCAGCTGTTTCGTCAGGGCGAGAGCGCGCGTGGGCCCGGCCGCCAGCCGCTCGGCCCACGCTTGTGCCGTCCCACTCAGCTCCGCATCCGCCACCACGCGATTGACCAGGCCGAATCGTTCCGCCTCGGTCGCCGAGAGCACGTCGCCGAAGAACATCAGCTCCTTCGCGCGCTGCGGCCCGGCCAGGCGGGCCAGCAGATACGCGCCGCCACCGTCGGGGACCAGCCCGCGCCGGACGAACACCTCGATGAACCGCGCGGATTCCGCGGCCAGGACCAGGTCGCAGGCCAGCGCGAGGTGCGCGCCGATCCCCGCGGCTGCGCCGTTCACGGCGGCGATCACGGGTTTCTCGCAGTCCAGCACCGCGCTGATCAGCCGCTGCGCGCCGTTGCGGATCGTACGGGCCACATCGCCCGGAACACGTGTGGTGACGGCCGCCACCGGGCCCGCCCGCAGGTCGGCGCCCGAGCAGAATCCCCTGCCCGCGCCGGTGAGGACCACGGCCCGCACGGCCGGGTCGGCGGAGATCCGGCCGAATTCTGAAACAAGGCGTTCGCGCAGGTCAGGGGTGATGGCGTTGAGCGACTGGGGCCGGTTGAGGGTGATCGAGGTGACGCCGTTGTCAGTGGCGTGCAGTACCAATGAGTCATCGGAGCCGACGGGCACGACGGAGCCGTCCGGCTCGTCGTGCCCACTGGTCTCAGGGGATGTCTCACGGGGGGAGAGATTCATGGGGGAGCTCCTATTCCTACGGGCGCCTCGCGCGCGGTCGGCCGACCGGGGGAGGGGTCCGGTCCCGGCCGCCGCGTCAGCGGCAGAAGGCCAGCGCGTCGAGTGCCACGGCCCCCTGGCCGCGCTCGAGAACGACCAGCGGGTTGAGGTCCAGCTCGGCGAGGTCGTCACCGAGTTCCAGGGCCATGCGCTGGACGCGCAGAACGGTCTCGACGAGGGCGTCCACGTCGGCCGGGGGAGCCCCCCGGACGCCGTCGAGCAGGGCACGCCCGCGCAGTTCGCCGAGCATCGCCCGCGCCTGGTCCTCGCCGAACGGCGGTACGCGTACGGCCGTGTCGTCCAGGACCTCCACGAGCACGCCGCCCAGGCCCACCGTCACCGTGGGCCCGAAGAGAGTGTCGTGGGTGATGCCGACGGCCATCTCCACACCGCGCCCGACCCGCTGGCAGACGAGGATGCCGTCCAGGGGGAGTTCTTCGTAGCGGGCGATGTCGATGAGCTCGCGATAGGCGTCGCGGACCTGGCTGGCGGAAGTCAGCCCGATCTTGACCAGGCCCAGTTCCGACTTGTGGGCGAGCCGGGGGCCGGAGGCCTTCATGACGACCGGATAGCCGATCTGGGCGGCGGCGCGCACGGCCGCGGCGGCGCTGGTCACCAGGTGTTCGCGGGGCACACGTATGCCGTACGCGCGCAGGAGCTGCTTCGCCGCGTGCTCACTCAGCTGCTCGCCTGGACGCAGCAGTGCATGGGCCTTGCGGGCCGAGGGGGACAGGGAGCGGGGCGCGTCGTCGAAGGGGGAGCGGTAGCCGGCGGCGAAGCGGTGGTGTTCGAGGTAGGCGCGCAGGGCGGTGACGCAGTTGGCGAAGGTGCGGAAGGTGGCCACGCGGGAAGAGCCGAGAAGGGTGGTGCGATAGGCGTCCTCGGTGCCGACCGGGGAACCCCAGACCACGCACACCAGCTTGTCCGTCTTCTCCGCCGCGTCCACGAGGTCCTGGGCGAGTCTGTCGCTCAGCGGAGGGAAGGGGCCGGTGATCGGGCAGACGAGGATGCCCACGGAGGGGTCGGCGAGGATGGCGTCGATGATCTTGCGGCCGCGCCAGTCGCCCACAGGGTGACCACCGTTGTCGATCGGGTTGGCGGTGCTCAGATAGTCGGGTATCCACTGGTGGAGCTCGGCCTGTTTCGCGGCCGGCAGGACGGGGATCTCGAGCCCGGCCGCTGTGGCGAGGTCCGCGAAGTGGGCGCCCGTGCCGCCGGAGATCGAATACACGGCGACGCCCTCGGCCCGGGGCGGGCGGGCGCGGGCGAGCAGGGCGGAGGTGTCCTGGAGCTCGTCCAGACCGGCCACGCGGATCACGCCGAACTGCCGCATGGCGGCGTCCACCACGTCGTCGCCGCCGGTCAGCTTGCCTGTGTGGGTCGCGGCGGTGCGGGCCCCGACCTCGGTCCGGCCCACCTTGACGGCGACGACCGGCACGTGGTGGCGGGCGGCCCGGTCGGCGGCGAGGAGGAAGGAACGGCCGTCCTTGAGCCCTTCCACATAGGTGGCGATGGCCCCGACCTCGGGCCGGGTGGCGAAGTAGGAGATGAAGTCGGCGCATTCCAGGTCCGCCTCGTTGCCTGTGGGGGCCCAGTGCGAAAGCCGGATGCCCAGCTCCTGCAGGCTGAAGACCGGCCTGCCCTGGTGGCCTGACTGGGTGATCAGCGCGATGGCCGGCCCGTTGAGGTCGTCGCGGACGGGCTCGAAGGCGTTGAGGTTGGTGTTGGGTCCGAGCAAGCGGGTGCCGGTGCCCTGAAGGGCGGCGGTGAGCCGGACCTGTGCCGCGGCCCCCTCGGCGCCCGTCTCCGCGAAGCCGGAAGCGAAGACGACGGCGAACGCCACGTCGCAATGGGCGAGTTCCTCGACGACCGGCACGGGGTCGCCGATCAGGACGGCGGCGACGTCGATCCGGCCGGGTACGTCGCGGACGGACGAATGGCAGGGGAGGCCGAAGACGGTGGTACGGGTGGGGTGGACAGGGTGGACGCGGGCGCCGACGCGCTCGGCCCAGGCGATGAGCTGCCGGGTGACCCCGGTATTGGGTCGCCCCTCGGTCTCCGAGGCGCCGATGACGGCCACGGTCTCGGGGCGGAAGAAGCGGTCCAGGTCGGGGACGTCGGAGCGCAGGGGGCGCCCGCTGACGTCCAGGTCGTCGCCGGCGGGAGAGGCCGTGCCGTGGACCATGGGGCCTGGTCGTCGGCCACAGGCCACTACACGGGCCGTACGGGAGGTGGTGGTGAGGGTGCCGTGAGTCGATCCGAGCATCGTTCTCGCCCACTCCTGCTCAATGGCCGATAAGCTGACGTTGAGTCAGATTACCGATCTGATGAGCCGTCAGGAATGGTTGTGCGCCGAACCACGGCACAGCGACGCCGCGGCCGGGCAGGAGTGCCGTCCGAACGGCGGCGCGGTAGGGGGGCGGCACAGCAGCGGCGGCCGGGGCGGTCAGGAGGTGGAACCGTTGCCAGGAGTGACGCGCTTCGACGTTCCGGAGGTCGACGACTTCACGCGGCCCTACTGGGACGCCGCGGCCCAGGGGAGGCTGCTCATACGCCGGTGCCGTGCCGACGGGTGCGGAAAGGCGCACCACTACCCACGGGAGTTCTGTCCGCGCTGCTGGAGCGCGGACGTCGTCTGGGAGGAGGCGAGCGGTCGCGCCACGCTCTATACCTGGTCCGTCGTCCACATGAACGACCTCCCGCCCTTCGGCGCGCGCGTCCCCTACGTCGCGGCGGTGGTCGATCTCGAGGAGGGGCCGCGCATGATGAGCGAGGTGACCGGTTGCTCCGGGAGCGAGCTGCGGATCGGTATGCGGCTGCAGGTCGCCTACCGCGGTGACCCTGAGGGTGCCCTGCCCGTGGTGCCGGTCTTCCGGCCGTCGGTGGCAGCCAGGTCCAGATAGCCGCTGCCGGGGCCTGAGCCGTGCGCTCGGCCGTAGCGGCCGTGCGCTCGGCCGTAGGGCTGGCCTCGGGCCTGGCGTCAGGCGGCAGGGGTCGGCCTCAGGCCTGGTGCCAGGCGGCAGGGCTGGGTCCGGCGCCCCCTGGGCGTCAGTCGCGGGCCAGGATCACCGTGCCCGACGAGCAGAACCACCCTCCTGTGCCCGAGGCGACGGCGAGCCGGGGTGGCCGACCGCCCGCCTTGCGGACCTGGCGGCCCTCCTCCGCCTCGCCGCGGAGCTGGCGCACGGCCTCGACCAGGAGGAACAGGCCCCGCATGCCGGGGTGGCAGGCGGAGAGGCCGCCGCCGTCCGTATTGACAGGCAGGTCGCCCCCGACGGTCAGCCGGCCCTGCGCGGCGAAGGCGCCACCCTCGCCCTTGGCGCAGAAGCCGAGGTCCTCCAGCGTCACCAGGGTCATATAGGTGAACGCGTCGTACAGCTGCGCCACCTCGATCTCTTGCGGGGCGATTCCGGCGCGCTCGAAAGCCAGGCGCCCGGAGGTGGCCGCCGGGGTGGTGGTGAAGTCCTCCCACTCGGACATCGTGGTGTGCGAGACGGCGGTGCCGGTGCCCACGACCCACACCGGCGGTTTGACCGTGTCCGGGACGTACTCCGCCGCGGCCAGCAGCACGGCGCAGCCGCCGTCGGAGCGGATGCAGCACTGGAGCCGGGTGAACGGATCGGCGATCAGCGGTCCGTTGAGTACTTCGTCGACCGTGATGGGCGTGCGGTACATGGCGTGGGGGTTACAAGCGGCGTTGGCGCGGGTTTGAACGGCGATGTCGGCTAACTGTTCCAGCGTGGTGCCGTACTGGTGCATGTGGCGGCGGGCCGCCATCGCGTACTTGGCGATGAGGGTGTGCCCGTACGGAACCTCGAACTGTGCGGGGCCGCGGGCGCCGAAGGGCAGGCCGGCGGTGCGGCGGCCGGCCTTGATGTCGGCGCGAGCGGTGGAGCCGTACACGAGCAGGACGGCGTTGGCGTGGCCCGCCGCGATGGCATCGGCCGCGTGGGCGGCCATGACCTCCCAGGTCGAGCCGCCGACCGACGTCGAGTCCACCCAGGTGGGCCGCAGCCCCAGGTACTCCGCGACGTCGACGGGAGCGAGCGCGCCGAGCCCGGCCGAGGCGAAGCCGTCCACCAGGGACTTGTCGAGCCCGGAGTCGGTGACCGCGCGGCGGGCGGCCTGTGCGTGCAGGGCGTACGGCGTGACCGAGTCGAGCCGGCCGCAGTCGGAGAGGGCGACGCCGACGACAGCGACCTTGCGCTTGCCTGGAGTCATAGACCTGACGGTACATCAAGTCCTTTTGGATGCCGGTGGCTTCCTGCTTGCCCTTCCCCTGGGAAACGCCGTCCCCCGAACCTAATATGACGCACCATCAGAACAGCTGAAGGGAAGGCTGCCGATGGACGCCGCGTTCAGCGTGGAGCAGGTGGAGATCCGGCGCACCCTGCGCGAGATGCTGCTCAAGGAGTCCGGTCCGGGCGAGGCCAGGGCGGCCGTGCTGACCCCCGCCGGTTACGACGAGAGACTGTGGCTTCGTCTCGCCGATCAGCTGGGGCTGCCGGGGCTGGCGGTGGAGCGGCGGTACGGCGGGGTCGGCTGCGGCCTCATGGAGCTGGCTCTGGCCTGTGAGGAGGCCGGACGGGCGCTCCTGCCGTCGCCCCTGACGGCCACCGCGGCGGTGACCATCCCCCTTGTCGCCGCCCTGGGCACCCCGAAGCAGCGCGCGAAGCTGTTGCCCCGCCTCGCCTCAGGCCGGCTGACCGGCACGTTCGCCGTGCCGGACGGCACGCTGGCGGACGCGTTCGCCCTGACCGCGACTGTGGGACCCGACGGCGCCCACTGGGCCGGTGGCGGCCGGGCCGGCGGTGTGCAGGCCCACCGGACCAGCGACGGCTGGCGGCTCTACGGAGAGGCCGGGCAGGTGCTCGACGGGCACAGTGCCGGTCTGCTGCTGGTCGCCGCGCACACCGGCGGCTATCCGCGCAGTCGCACGGTGGTGTTCGCCCTGCAGCCGGAGGCGTTGCGCCGGGTGTCCTGTACGCGGCTGACGGCACTGGACGAGACGCGGCCCCAGGCGCGCGTCGAGCTGCGGAACGCCGAAGCGGAACCGCTCGGGTCGCCGGACGACGACGTGCGGGCCGCGCTGGCCGGGCTCGGCGGCCAGGTGGCCGCCGTCCTCGCGGCCGAAGCGGTGGGGGCGGCGGGACGGGTGCTGGAGCAAACCGTCGAGTACGCGCGCGTGCGCGAACAGTTCGACAGGCCGATCGGCTCCTTCCAGGCCGTCAAGCACCGGCTGGCGGACCTGTACGTGGCCGTGCAGACGGCCCGTTCGGCGGCGTACTACGCGGCATGGTCCGCTCAGGCCGCCGTTGGGGGACTCGCGCTCGCACAGGCCCTGGAAACCGCCCGGGTGGTCGCCGGAGAGGCGATCCAACTGCATGGAGGCATCGGAGTGACGTGGGAACACGATGTGCAGAGGTACTTCAAACGGGCGGCGTCGGACGAGCTGCTGTTCGGCCCCGTACACCGGCTGCGGGAGCGCGCGGCGGGGTTGGCCGGACTGTTCGACACCGCAGGAGCCCGGGAAGCGGTGGTGCTGTGATGGCCGCCGTCGAACGCCTGGTGCGCACGGTCTCCTCGACCCGCGCGTTCGCACGGATCGCACCGCACTTCGTGCCGGCCGCCGACCGGGCGATTCACCGGATGACGCACGGCAAGAAGCTGCTGAGCTCCTACATGCTTCCCTCGGTGCTGCTGACCTCGACGGGAGCCAAGAGCGGCCTGGCGCGGCGGACGCCGCTCGCGTGCATGCCGGACGACCGCACCGACAGCGCCTGGACCCTGATCGGCAGCAATTTCGGGCGCCCCGGTCACCCCGCCTGGACGGCGAACCTGATGGCGCACCCGGATGCGCGGATCAGCTGGAAGGGGCGGGACATTCCCGTACGGGCACGGCTGTTGCGCGGCGCGGAGCGGGAGAGGACATGGGCGGCGGTGCTCGAGTTCTGGCCGCCGTACGCGCGCTATCAGGCGCGTGTGGAGCGTGAGATCCGGCTGTTCCGGCTGGAGAGGCGGTAGGGGCGGCGGCGGCAAGCGGCTGCCGGGTCGCGGCGGTACCGGGACGGAAGCTGGGCCGGCGGACGTGTTGCGGTGCGCCGCGGCGGGCCGTCCGGGGCCGAGCCCGAGCGGCCCGCCGCTGCGATGACAGGACGTGCGAGGAATGCGATGTGGTGCGCTGTCGCGCTGTGGGTTACCTCGTCGGCTTCTTGCCGGTGATGCCCAGATGCACGAGCAGTGCGAGGTTGGGCTTGAGCTCGGCCTGCTTGACGCCCCAGCTCTGGAAGCCCTTCTGGTGCGAGGCCACGGCCGCGAGCATCGCGACGAGCGAACCGGCCACGGCGGCCGGGCTGACGTCCTTGTCCACCTTGCCCTTGGACTGCAGTTCCTTGACGGACTCCGTGAGGGAGTTGGTGACGGCGTTGAGGATCTTCATGCGGATCTTGTAGAAGCGCTTGTCGCCCTCGGCCGCTCCCAGGTCGACGACGCGCAGGATCGCGTCGTGCTTGCGCCAGAACCCGAGGAAGCCGTCGACCAGTTCCTCGGCCGCCTGCGCGCCGGACTTGCCGACCCAGGAGCGTCCGGCGACCAGGTCGGTGAGGCTCGCGCCCTCCTTCGCCATCTCCTCGGCGATCTCGAGGACGGCGCCCTCGACGTCGGGGAAGTACTGGTAGAAGGTCGCGGGCGAGGTGCCGGCCCTGCGGGCGACATCGATGACCTTGACATCGCGGTAGGGGGATGAGCTGAGCATTTCGCTGAGGCAGTCGAGCAGCTTCTGCCGCGTCGCCTGACCGCGCCGACCGGCCACGCGGCCGTCGACGGTGCGTACTTGTCCTGTCATGCCGTCAGCTTACCGAGGGGTGATCGGAGCGCGATTCGGCCGCATGCAAATGGGGGCGGGGGTGTTGGGTGGGGTGTAAGCGCAGGTCAGAGGGGGTGTGAAGGGGTTCGGAGACGGTAGGAGCGGATTGGCCCGTACCGGTGAATTGTCCTATCAATGAGCTGTGGACGGCGTTCCCCGCGAGGCGTTCGCGAGGCCGTCCGGCAGTTATCCACAGGCCGCGCGGGATCGGCGTTCCACCTCTACCGTGGCAGCGAGAACACTCCGAGCGAACCGGGCGCCGCGCCCGACCCGCGGAAGGAGGCCGGACCATGAGCACAGCCACGGACGGGTTCCCGGAAGGCGCCCCGTGCTGGGCGGACGTCATGCTGCCGGACGTCGCGGCGGGCAAGCGCTTCTACGGCGAGATCCTCGGCTGGACGTTCGAGGACAGCGGAGGGGAGTACGGGCACTACACCCATGCGTTCCACGAGGGGAAGAACGTCGCGGCGCTGGCGCCCAAGCCGGACGGCCGGATGCCGACGGCCTGGTCCGTCTACTTCGCCTCGCCGGACGCGGCGGCCACCGCCGACCGGATCCGGGCCGCACACGGGCAGATCGTCATGGGGCCGATGGCCATCGGCCCGTTCGGCACGATGCTGATGGCGGCCGATCCCGGAGGCGCCGTGTTCGGGGTGTGGCAGGCCGGTAGCCACAAGGGGTTCGAGAAGCGGGGCGAGCCGGGCGCGTACGGCTGGGCCGAGGTGTACACGTGGGACGCCGCGGCGATCGACCCCTTCTACGAGGAGGTCTTCGGGGTCAACGTCCACGACCTGAGCGAGGAGGCGGGTATCGAGTTCGCCATCTGGACGCCCGCCGGGGTACCGGCCACGCCCGAGCACGCGGTCGCGGGTCGGGCCGTCATGGACGACCGGTTCCCCCGGGAGATGCCCGCCCACTTCCTGGCCTATTTCGTGGTCGACGACTGCGACGCCGTCGTGCAGGCGACCCTGCGGCTGCACGGCCGGCTCCGCTGGGACCCGCAGGACACCCCGTACGGGCGCTTCGCGGTGCTCGCCGATGACCAGGGCGCCGACTTCGCCGTCATCGACGTCTCGCAGCCGGTGCAGGCGTAGCCGGCCATGGGAGGGGCGGTGGGGGGCGGTATGGGGCAGCGAGAGGCGGAGAGCGGGCGGAGAGGGCAGGAGGAGGCACATGAGGCGGGTGGGTCCGCGTATAGCGGGATATGGGCCTATTTGGCGGAGACACGGCGAAGCGCCCCCGGGTTCGCAACCGCGGGCTTCGCCAGGAAGAATCAGGGTGCGTACCCCGGGATAATTCGCGGTGACGCGCTGCACGGGGCTGAAACCCTTCAAGCCCCCACGGGGAGGTGGCAGGTCAGTGGTGGAGCAGCTTACGCAGCACGACCCGAGACGGATCGGCCCGTTCGAGGTGCTCGGCCGGCTCGGTGCGGGCGGCATGGGGCTGGTCTATCTCGCCCGCTCGGCGTCCGGCCGACGGGTCGCGATCAAGACGGTGCGCACGGAGCTCGCGGAGGACCAGCTCTTCCGGGTCCGGTTCACCCGTGAGGTGGAAGCGGCCCGGGCGGTCAGCGGCTTCTACACGGCCGCGGTCGTGGACGCCGACCCGAGGGCCGCCGTCCCGTGGCTCGCCACCGCATACGTCCCCGCGCCCTCCCTCGAGGAGATCGTGACCGAGTGCGGGCCGCTGCCGGCCCAGGCCGTGCGCTGGCTGGCCGCCGGCATCGCGGAGGCGCTGCAGTCCATCCACGGCGCGGGGCTCGTGCACCGCGACCTGAAGCCGTCCAACGTGCTCGTGGTGGAGGACGGCCCCCGGGTCATCGACTTCGGCATCGCCTCCGGCGTCTCCAACACCCGACTGACCATGACCAACGTCGCCGTCGGTACGCCCGCGTACATGTCGCCCGAACAGGCGCGTGACTCGCGCAGTGTGACCGGGGCCAGCGACATCTTCTCCCTCGGCTCCACGCTGGTCTTCGCCGCGACCGGGCACGCGCCCTTCCACGGCGCGAATCCGGTCGAGACCGTCTTCATGCTGCTGCGCGAAGGGCCCGACCTGGGCGGCCTGCCCGACGAGCTGCGCCCCCTGATCGACTCCTGCATGCAGATGGCGGCGGAGAACCGGCCGAGCCCGGCCGACCTGCAGTCGCAGCTGGCGCCTCACCTGTTCGCCTCCGGCGGGGGCGACGACAGCGGTACGGCCTCGGCATGGCTGCCCGACAACGCGGTCACCCTGATCGAACAGCGCCGCGCCGGCCACCGTCCCCCGGCCGCGGGCGGCGGGTCCCGGGGCCGCGGCCGTTCCGCCCCGCCGCCCCGCCCCGTCCAGCCCCCGGCCCCGGAGCCGGTGGCGTCCTACGAACCGCCCGCGGGTGCCCGTAGCGGCACCGGCTGGGGCGACGGGCACGTGAGCGCGGGCGCGGGGCGCTCCGGCGTCGTCGCGCCCGATCCGCGGGGCGGCCTGAGCGGCCCGCACGGCGTACGGCCCGCGGGCGCCGCCGCTGCCCAGGGGCGGCACGCGGGGGCTCCCGCCGCGCCCGCGCCCGAGGGGACCGTACGGCTGGCCGGATCGCAGGTGCCGATCGGGCCCGGCCCGCGGGTCGCCGACGCGCGGGAGCCGCACGCCCAGACCGGGGCGGGTCCCACGACCGGCTGGGTACGGCCCCCGGCCGGGGCCTCGGCGGCGGTCGTGCCCGGCCAGGCGCCCGCCTCGGCGCCGGCGCCCGACGGCGGCACCAGCGCCCACAGCGACCCGGGCCGCTGGCGGCCGTGGCGGTTCCGTATGTCCAACGACGTGTGGGGCACGCCCGTCGTCTCCGACGACCTGCTGTACGTCACGTCCTTCGAGGTGCACGCGCTCGACGTGGCGAGCGGGCGGCGGCAGTTCAAGACCCGGGACGTGGCCTGGGCGATGGCGGTCGCAGACGGCCGCATACACGCCTCCGACGGGCCCACGCTGTACGCGCTCGACGCCGCGGACGGCGCGGAGCGGTGGCGCCTGGCCACGGACGGCTGGGTCTACTCGCTCAAGGCGGACCGAGGCACGATCGTGACGGGTACGCGCGGCGGCGGCGTCCAGGCGTGGGAGGCCGCCAACGGCGAGCTGCTGTGGGAGATGACCGGCGCCCAGACCGACTTCGAGACGCCCGACTGCGGTCCGGTCGTTCACGACGGCACGGTCTACGTCTGGGCCGACGCGCGGCTGCGCGCGCTCGAGGCCCGTACGGGCGTGGAGCGCTGGTCCTATCCGGTCGGCGACGCGGCGTCCTGCGGCGGTGTGCCGGTGCGGCTGTCGTCCGCGCCGGACGGGATGGTCTACGTCGCCGCCGGGACGCGGGTGCTCGCCATCGACGTGGCGCGTGGTGACGTGCGCTGGCGGTTCGAGGCGCCGGCGGTCTTCCTGAGCCCGCCCGCGTTCGCTCCCGGGCCCGCGGTGACGGGCGGCGGCGTCTACATCGCCGACTACCTGGGCACGGTGTACGCCCTGGACGCGGCCACCGGACGCGACCGCTGGCGCATCGCGACGGAAGCCCGCCAGTCGACGGAGCCCGTTCTGGTCGCCGCGGGCGCCGTGCACCTGGGCAGCGGTGGGGCGCTCTACACGCTGGACGCGGTCACCGGTACGCCCAAGTGGCGCTTCGCCGCGGGCGGCGACATCGTCGGCGCCCCCGTCGTCGCGGACGGCCGGGTCCACTTCGGCTCCGCGGACCACTGCCTCTACACGGTGGACTCCGCGGGCGGCCAGCTGCGCTGGAAGCTCGCCACGGGCGGCGAGATCACGGGCTCCCCGGTGGCCGTGGCCGGCGTGGTCTACGCCTGCAGCAAGGACCGGTGCGTCTACGCCCTGGACGCGGCGAAGGGCACAGGCCACTCACGGCGCTGACGTCCGGCCGCCCCGGCCCCGGTACCCGCCCCGGCCCCGTATCCGCCCCGGCCTGCGGTCAGCGCAGCCGGTAGGGGTGGGCGCGGTCGCGGGCGGCGAAGCGGGCCGCCTGGTCGGCGGGGGGCAGGTTGCCCAGCGAGACCAGGTGCGGCGCCAGGGCCAGGGCGTGCGCGCGGGCGGCTTCCCGGGCCGCCCACAGGGCGCGGACGGTGCCCTGGACCGGTTCCGTCGGCTGGGAGGCGATGACGGCGGCGGCGCGCAGGGCGGCGGCTGTGGCCTCGCCGGGCGGAGTCACCTCGCTGACCAGGCCGATCTCGTGGGCCCGGCGGGCCGAGAGGCGTTCGGCGGTGCCCATCAGGGCCATCCGCGCGGCTTCGCCCGCCGGCATGCGCTGGGCCATGAGAACGGACTCGTACGCGCTGACCATGCCGTACGACGTGTGCGGGTCGAAGAAGGTCGCGTTCTCGGAGGCGACGATGAACTCGGCCTCGCCCAGCAGGTAGAACGCTCCGCCGCACGCCATGCCCCCGACCGCGGCGACGACGGGTTTCCACAGGTCGGCGGCCTTGGGCCCGACCGTGCGCAGCGGGTCGTCCACCGAGTACGGGGAACGTGGCTGCGGGACGTCGGCGGAGCGGTCGATGCCGGTGCAGAAGGCACGGTCACCGGCGCCGGTGAGGACGATGGCCCGTACCGTGTCGTCGGTGCGGAAGTCCCGCCAGGCGTACTGCAATTGCCGTGCGGTGGCGAGGTCGATGGCGTTGTGCCGCTCAGGGCGGTTCAGGGTGACGAGGGCGACGCCGTCCGGGCGTCGTTCCGTGTGGAGGGTCATGGGCGCTCCAGAAGCCAGCGGGGCAGGGTGACGCCCGGTGCGATCTCGGCGAACGTGACCGTGACGGACGCGCCGATCCGCAGCGCGGCCGGGTCGACGGAGTCGAGCGCGGCGTCGGCGTGGGCCACGAGATTGCCGACGAGGCGGATGCCGGGGGCGTCCGCGAGCTCGACGACGATGACGTTGTACGGGGCCTGTTCGGCATAGCCGGGCAGCAGGGGCGGGTGGGGCAGGACGTACGACCAGATGTGGCCGCGCCCGGACATCCGGCGCCACTCGCCGGCGAAGGACTGGCAGTGCGGGCAGCAGGGCCGGGGCGGGAAGCGGAGCCGGTGGCAGTCGGCGCAGGACTGAACGCGCAGCTCACCGCGGGCGGCGAAGTCCCAGAAGGGCTGCCCGTCCACATCCGCGACGGGCAGCAGAAGGCCGTTGTCAGTGGTGCCCCTCATCATGGAGGACATGAGCACTCAACTCCTGAGCAGCAGTGCCGAAGTGGGGACGCCCTCGCCCGCCGTGACCAGGCAGGTCGAGGCGCCGGGCACCTGCGCGGTGGAGGTGCCACGGAGTTGTCTGACCCCCTCGTTGATGAGGTTGAAGCCATGGACGTAAGCCTCGCTGAGTCCGCCGCCGGCGGTGTTGATCGGCAGCCGGCCGCCGAGTTCGAGCGCGCCGCCTTCGGAGAAGGCCGCGCCTTCGCCGCGTCCGCAGAAGCCATAGCCTTCGAGGGACAGCGGGATGAGCGGCGTGAACGCGTCGTAGATCTGGGCGACGTCGACGTCGTCGGGGCCGAAGTCGGCGCCCTTCCACAGCTGTCGGGCAGCCGTCCAGGACGGCCCGGACAGCGGGTCGTCGGTCCAGTAGTTGACCATGCCGTGGTGCTGGGACGGCAGGCCCTGGGCCGCGGAGTGCACATAGACCGGGGGGCGCCGGCAGTCCGCGGCGCGCTCGGCCGTGACGAGGACGCAGGCCAGTGCGCCGTCGGTCTCCAGGCAGTTGTCGAAGAGACAGAGCGGCTCGCTGATCCAACGGGAGGTCATATACGTCTCGCGGGTCAGCGGGCGCTCGTACATGATCGCGGCGGGGTTCTGGTTGGCGCGGTTGCGGCAGGCCAGGGCGACGTTGAAGAAGTGGTCGCGGGTCGCGCCGTACTCGTGCATATAGCGGCGGGCGAGCAGGGCTATCTCGTCGGCCGGGCGCAGGAGGCCGAAGGGCCGGGTCCACTGGCCGGGTGTGGGCAGCTGCGTCCGGGTGTCGCGCCAGGGGCGCGGGCCCGATCCGCGCTTGCGTGAGCGCCAGGCGACGCCGACGGTCGCCTGGCCGGTGGTGAGGGCGGCGGCGAGGTGGGCGACGGTCGCGCAGGAGCCGCCTCCGCCGTAGCCCACCCGGGAGAAGAAGGTGACGTCGCCCGCGCCGATGGCCTTGGCGATCTCGACCTCGTCGGTGGTCTCCATGGTGTACGAGGCGAACGCGTCCACGTGGGAGGGGGACAAGCCCGCGTCGTCGAGGGCGGCGAGGACGGCGCGGCAGGCCAGGGTTTTCTCGGATTCGGGGAGTTGGCGGGCGAAGGGGGTCTGACCGATGCCGACGATCGCAGTGGTGTCCTTGAGCGTCGTGGTCATCGCCACCTCCGTGTTGTCGGTGCTGACAGCGCGGAAGGCTATCGCTAATCTGACGCCACGTCAGCTATGGGTGGCGATGTGCTGCGGGCCGGGGGCTGGGGAGGGCGTGCCATGCGTGGTGACCTGGAATTCGGCTCCATACCGGGCCTCGTCCGTGCGGCCGCCGAGCGGTACGCGGGCCGCGAGGCCGTGGTCGACGGACGGGCCCGGATCACCTACCGGCAGCTCGGCGAGCGGGTCGAGCGGGCCGCCGCCGCGTGCCTCGCCACCGGCATCGAGGCCGGCGACCGGGTCGCGGTCTGGGCCCCGAACACCCTGGACTGGATCGTCTCCGCCCTGGGCGCCGTCACGGCCGGAGCGGTGCTCGTGCCGGTCAACACCCGCTTCAAGGGGGCCGAGGCGGTCCGGGTGCTGGGGCGCACGCGGGCCCGGCTGCTCTTCGTCACCGGCACCTTCCTCGGCACCTCCTACGTGGCGGCACTGCGCAGCGCCGCGGGGGCGCCGCCCGCGCGGCACTCCGCGACGGCCGGGGAGACGGGGCCGCTGCCCGGGCTGCCGCACCTGCGTGACGTGGTCGTCCTGGCGGACGACGCGCCCGCCGATTTCCGCACCTGGAAGGAGTTCCTCGCCGCCGGGGACGCCGTGCCCGGGCGGGCCGTACGGGCCCGCGCCGATGCCGTCGGGCCGGGGGCCGCCTCGGACATCCTCTTCACCTCGGGCACCACGGGCGAGCCCAAGGGGGCTGTGATCACACACGCCCAGACGCTGCGCGCGTTCGGCGTCTGGAGCGAGCTGGCCGGACTGCGGGAAGGAGACCGCTATCTGATCGTGAACCCGTTCTTCCACACCTTCGGCTACAAGGCGGGGGTCATCGCGTGCCTGATGCGGGGCGCGACGATGGTTCCGCAGTCCGTCTTCACCCCGGAGGCCGCGCTGCTCACGATCGCAGGCGAGCGCATTTCCGTCCTGCCCGGTCCGCCCACGCTCCTGCAGTCGCTGCTGGACCACCCGGCCCGGGCGGCGTACGACCTCTCGCCGTTGCGGGTCGTGGTGACGGGGGCGGCGGTGGTGGACCGGCGGCTGATCGACCGGCTGCGGGATGAAGTGGGCATCCCCACCGTGCTGACCGCGTACGGCATGAGCGAGGCCACGGGAGTGGTCACGATGTGCCGACGGGGCGACGCGGCGGAGGTGGTCGCGGGTACGTCGGGACGGGCCATACCGGATACCGAGGTCAAGGTGGCCGGGGCCGGTGGGGCCGCGCTGCCGCCCGGCGAGCCGGGGGAGATCCTGGTGCGCGGCTATCAGGTGATGGCCGGCTACTTCGAGGATCCGCGGGCCACGGCGCAGGTGGTGGACGCCGAGGGGTGGCTGCACACGGGTGACATCGGCGTGCTGGACGCCGGGGGCAATCTGCGCGTCACCGACCGGGTCACGGACATGTTCATCGTGGGGGGTTTCAACGCCTACCCCGCCGAGATAGAGCAGGTCCTGCTGCGGCACCCGGGCATCGCGGAGGTCGCCGTCGTGGGAGTGCCGGACGCCCGGCTCGGCGAGGTCGGCAAGGCGTTCGCGGTGCGGTGCGCGGAGCGGGGGAAGGCCACCGGGGTGACGGCGGAGGAGCTGATCGCCTGGGCGCGCCGGGAGTTGGCCAATTACAAGGTCCCGCGCGAGGTGGAGTTCGTCCGGGAACTGCCGCGTAACGCCTCCGGCAAGGTGTGCAAGGGGCTGCTGCGGGGGCACACCCCCCGATAGGCCCGGTGCGGGACCGCGGCCGCCGATCCCGGCCGGCCGCGGCCCCGCGGGCGGGGGTGCCGTGCGGCACCCTCACCGTCCGGTCGCCGGTCAGCGCAGGCGCAGCAGCGCGGTGGTGCCGGTGATGTGGTCGTCGGCGCCGCCGTTCAGCTGGTCCATGGCCGTGGAGTGGTCGTCGAATATCTCCACGGCCGACGTGGGCGTCTGCAGGGAAGGCACGGAGGTCGAGTGGTCGTCGGCTGCCGCCGGGATCGCTCCGAGGATGGCCGCGGCCGCCGCGACGCCGAATACGACGAGGGCCCTGGTGCCCTGTCCCTTGGTGCGGTGCGTCATCGTCTGGTTCATTGCGGCTCCTCTACTCGGGGGCACAGTGCGTGAGTTGGTCGTGCTTTGTCAGAGAAAGTACCGGTTGGCGGCGCGGGCGTACGGCGTTTGGCCGAAAACGTCCGGACAGCCGCAGGGGCCGACGCCGACGGCTCCCCCTCCGCGCCGTCGTCGCCGGCCCCTGTCGTTCCCCCGTCGCGGGCACCCCCGTTGGACCGTGTCCGTCCCCCCGGGCGGTTCGTGCTCCCCCGTTGGACCGTGTCCCCCGTGTCCCCCGTTTCCCGACGGGCCCCCGTTGCTACCCCCGTAGCACTACCCGTCGGCTTTCCCGCTGAGGCCGTTCCCCCGTGTTCCCCCTGTGGCCTCCGGGGATCCGGTGAGTCCGGGAGCTTCCGGCCGATGTCTGGCGGAAGCTCCCCGACCCACAGACCGGATCGGTCAGTACGGCTTCTCCGTGGTCGCGTGGTCGTCCTTCATAGCGAACGCCGGAGCGCCGGTCGCGTGGTCGTCCTTCATCACGAAGGCGGGAGTGCCGGTGGCGTGGTCGTCCTTCAGGGCGAACGCCGGGGCGCCCGTCGCGTGGTCGTCCTGCGGCGAGAGCGGTGCCTCGCCCGCCGCGACCCCGGACTGCTGCGCCGCGGTGAGCGGCGTGCCGGTCGCGTGATCGTCCTGTGGCGTGGTCACTACGGGCGGCTTGAGCTTGTCATCGCTCATGGTGTCACTCCGATGGTCAGTGCGAGTCGTTCGGCTAGTGGGGACTGCAGAACCCGCCCGGCGACTCCCCCGAGGACCGCCGGACGGGCACATTAGGGCTGTTCACCCTAAAGGTGAGGCCTCACCCACGACCCGCCTGCCCCCCGACGCGACGGATCGACATCTCTTAGAGTGGAGGGTCGCGATAAACGATCGATGAACGGGCACGTGAAAGGGTTTTTCCGGGCCTCCGCACGGGAACAGCGCCGCGGTTTCACGCGCTCCGCGCGCGCGGACACGGCGGGCGCATACGGACCCACTGTACGGACCTTCACGTAATTTCCACGGAAAGCCGGAAGGCGGAAGCCGGAAGCCGGAAGCCTCAAAGCCTACGCGGCCGCCACCGGTGCCAGCAGATCGCGCACCTCTGCCGCCTCGGACGAGCCCAGCTGCTCGAAGATGGCCAGCGCCTCGGTCCAGCAGGCGTGGGCGCGCCCCGACTGTCCGAAGGCGTCCAGGGAACGGCCCAGGACCGTCAGGATGTTGGCCCGCCGCCATTCCCCGCCGATGCCCCGCAGCTGCGCCAGCGCCTGCTCGGCGTGGGCCGCGGCCTTGGCGGGCTTGTGCGTGGCGAGGTACAGCTCGGCCATGCGGAAGAGCGTCATGCCCTCCCACAGCCGCTGCCTGTTGTCCCGGAAGACCGGCAGGGCCTCCATGAGTCGGGCCATGGCCTCCTCGTGGCGCCCGGCGTGGGTGAGGGCCACCGCGTAGGCGTACAGGGCGTTGGCGAGCCGCCAGGAGACGTTCGACTCGCGGTACAGGGCGATCGCCTGCTCGGCCAGGTGCACGGCCGACTGGACCCGGCCGGTGGCCAGGTGGGTGCGCGAGAGGTTGCTCAGCGCGCTGGCCTCGCCGGGCCGGTTGCCGTCGGCGCGGAAGGCGGCGAGTGCCTGGCCGATGTAGGCCTCGGCGTCCTCATGGCGGTGCTGGTAGATGGAGATGATGCCGCGGTTGTTGGCGGCGTAGCAGCAGGGGATGGGGTCCTCGCAGGCCCGTCCCAGCAGCACCGCGTGCCGTGCCTGCTCGTCGGCCTGCGCGAAGCGCCCGGCGAGGCTGTGCACGTGCGTGAGGACCGTGCGCGCGCGCCCCTCGGCGCGGGCGTCGCCGGCGGCCTGGGTGGCGTGCAGCAGGGCGGTGGCGGCCTGCTCGTACTGCCGGGAGTCGGCGCCCGACTCGGCGAGGTCCTTCGCCGCGAGCAGCAGGTCCACGGCGCGGCGCAGCGTCTCGCCGGTGGTGTCGCAGTGCTGGCGCACGCAGGCCAGCAGGCAGCCGGCCTCGGCGAACAGCCAGTCGCCCGCCGCGCTGCGGTCGGTGAAGGTCAGCCCCGGGTGGGTGGTGGGGGTGAGGTGGGCCAGGAGCTGGTCGCCGGGGCGTTCGAGGACGTACACGCCCGCTGCCGTGGCGAGGTAGAAGTCCAGCAGGCGCGACAGGGCGGCCGTCCGCTCGGCGGGGGGCTGCTCGTCGCGCTCGGCGCAGGAACGCGCGTAGAGGCGTACGAGGTCGTGATAGCGGTACCGGCCCGGTGCGGCGGACTCCAGGAGCGAGGTGTCGACCAGCGACTCCAGCAGCTCCTCGGTGGCGTCGAGGTCCAGGTCGAGGACGGCGGCCGCGGCGGCCAGCGAGATGTCGGGGCCGTCGGCGAGGCCCAGGAGGCGGAAGGCGCGGGCCTGGCCGGGCTCCAGCTGGCCGTAGCCGAGCTCGAAGGTGGCCTTCACGGCGAGGTCGCCGGCGCGCAGCTCGTCCAGGCGGCGGCGTTCGTCGCCGAGCTTGCGGGCCAGGACGGAGACGGTCCAGGTGCGCCGGGCGGCCAGCCGGGAGGCGGCGATGCGGATGGCGAGCGGCAGGAAGCCGCAGGCGGCGACGACGTCCATGGCGGCGTCGCGCTCGGCGCCGACCCGTTCGGTGCCGACGATGCGGGTGAACAGGACGAGCGCCTCTTCCGGGCTCATGACGTCCAGGTCGACCAGGTGGGCGCCGGCGAGGTCGACCATGCGGGAACGGCTGGTGACGAGGGCGGCGCAGCCTTCGTTGCCGGGCAGCAGGGGGCGGACCTGGGCGGCGTCGCGGGCGTTGTCCAGCAGGGCGAGGACCCGGCGGCCGTCGAGGGTGGAGCGGAAGAGGGCGGCGCGCTCCTCCACCCCGTCCGGGATGCCGGAGTCGGGTATGCCCAGGGCGCGCAGGAAGGAGCCCAGGACGGCCTCGGGCTCGGCGACCACGGGCCCGGTGCCCTGGAGGTCGACGTAGAGCTGGCCGTCGGGGAAGTGGTGGCGGGCGGCGTGGGCGACGTGCACGGCGAGGGTGGTCTTGCCGACGCCGCCGATGCCCGCGACGGCGGAGACCGCCATGACCCGTCCCTCGGCCGTGGCGAGCTGGTCGCTGAGCTCGTCCACGAAGGCGGTGCGGCCGGTGAAGTCGGAGACGGTGGCCGGGAGCTGGGCGGGCCGGATGAACGTGGGCCCGGCGATGGGGCGGTCGGCGGTGGAGAAGTGGACGTTGAGGTCGGTGTCGGCGTTGAGGATGCGCTGCTGGAGCTCGGAGAGCTCGGGGCAGGGGTCCACCCCCAGTTCGTCGGCGAGCAGCCGCCGGGTGTCGGCGTAGACGGCCAGGGCCTCGGCCTGGCGGCCGCTGCGGTAGAGGGCGAGCATCAGCAGTTCGCGCAGCCGCTCGCGCAGCGGGTGGGCGGCGGTCAGGGCGGTGAGCTCGGAGACGGCCTCGGCGTGGCAGCCGACCTCGAGGTCGAGGTCGAGCCGGGTCTCCAGCAGGCTCAGGCGCCACTCCTCCAGGCGGGCGCGCTGGGTGTCGGCGTACGGGCCGGACAGGCCCGCCAGCGGCTCTCCGTCCCACAGGTCCAGCGCCTGGTTGGTCAGCTCCCGGGCGCGGCCGCGGTCGCCCGCGCCGCGTGCCTTGTCGGCCTCGGCGGCCAGCCGCTCGGCGGTGTCGATGTCGAGGCCGTCGAGTCCCACGCGTATCGCGTAGCCGCCCGACTCGCTGACCAGGGCGTCGGCGTCGGGGCCGAACGCCTTGCGCAGCCGGCTGGCGTACGTGCGCAGCGCGGCGAGGGCCGCGTGCGGGGGTTCCTCGCCCCAGAGGGCGTCGACCAGTTCGGGCGCGGTGGCGGTGCGCCCGCCGCGCAGCAGCAGGGCGGCGAGCAGCGCCCGCTGCTGGGGCGATCCGGTGTGGAGCGGTTCGTCCCCGCGCCAGGCGCGGACGGGGCCGAGCACGGTGAAGCGCAGCCGCTGCCCATGCCCTGTGTCGTCGGCCATCGTGACCCCCTGCCTGTCCTGCTCGGTCGCACCGGCCAGTCTGCCTTGTTCAGGGCCTCTGCGTCAGCAGGGGTCCGGCCTCTCGCAAGGGCCTTTCGGGGGCCGGTCCGCCAGCTTGCTGACGGCTCGTCAGATCGGCGCTACCGTGTCGGCCATGGCGAGCTTCCCCAAGATAATCTCGGTGGACGACCACACGGTCGAGCCCTCCGACGTCTGGCGGAACCGGCTTCCGGCGCGATTCCACGATGTCGGACCGCGGATCGTCAGGGCTCCCGTGAAGGACATGACCTTCGCCGGCGGGCGCTTCGCGCCGACCATGGGCGCCCCCGGGGACGACGGTCCGGTGGCGGACTGGTGGGTCTATGAGGATTTGTGCCGTCCTCTCACGCGGCTGGATACCGCCGTCGGATGCTCCAGGGATGAGATCCGGCTGGAGGGAATCACCTACGAACAGATGCGGCCGGGTTCGTACAGCGTCCCCGAGCGATTGGCCGATATGGATCTCAACCATGTCCAGTCCGCGCTCTGCTTCCCCACGTTCCCGCGCTTCTGCGGCCAGACCTTCACCGAGGCGGCCGACCGCGAACTGGCCCTGCTGTGCGTACGCGCCTACAACGACTGGATGGTCGAGCAATGGTGCGGCCCCGACGCGCAGGGCCGGCTGATCCCGCTCATCATCGTCCCGCTGTGGGACGCCCGCCTGGCCGCCGACGAGGTGCGGCGCAACGCCGCGCGGGGCGTCCGGGCGGTGTGCTTCTCCGAGATACCGCCGCACCTGGGCCTGCCGTCGGTCCACGGCGACGACTGGGACCCCTTCCTGGCCGCCTGCGAGGAGACCGGGACCGTCATCGCGATGCACATCGGTTCCTCGTCCCGGATGCCGTCGACCTCCGCCGACGCGCCGCCCGCCGTCGGGTCCGTGCTCACCTTCGCCAACTGTTGCTTCTCGCTGGCCGACTGGCTGATGTCGGGCAAGTTCGACCGCTTCCCCGGCCTGCGCGTCATGTACGCGGAAGGACAGATCGGCTGGATCCCGTACATCCTGGAGCGGGCGGACGTGGTGTGGGAGGAGAACCGCGGCTGGGGCGGCATCGCGGAGAAGGTGCGCACCCCGCCCTCCGAGCTCTTCGCCCGGCACGTGTACGGCTGCTTCTTCGACGACGCCGCCGGCCTGCGCAACCTCGACGCCATCGGCGCCGGGAACGTCCTGTACGAGACCGACTACCCGCACTCCGACTCCACCTGGCCCAGATCCCGGCAGGTCGCCGAGGAGCAGATGGCGCATCTGGAGCCGGCGACCGTCGAGCGCGTCGTCCGCGGCAACGCCATCGAGCTGCTCGGCCTCACCGCGGAAGGACTCTGGCCCGGTGCCTGAGGGCACGCCGCAGGGCCTGCGGGTCCTGCCGGAGGGCGAGCTGTCCTACGGGCTCCAGCTGCCCGTCCAGTCGCAGAGCACCCTCTACGCCGAGCCCTGGGAAGCGGGCGCCGGCCCCGACGAACTGCGCCGGACGGCCAGGGCCGCCGACCGCCTGGGCTTCGCCTACGTCGCCACCTGCGACCACGTGGCCGTCCCCGGGCGGCTGGCGGCCGCGATGGGCACCGTCTGGTACGACCCGGTGGCCACGCTCGCCCACCTCGCCGCCGTCACCGAACGCGTCCTGCTGCTCAGCCATGTGGCCGTCGCCGCGCTGCGCCACCCGCTGCTCACGGCGAAGCAGTACGCGACGGTGGACCGGCTCGCGGGCGGGCGGCTGGTCCTGGGGGTCGGCGCCGGGCACGTACGGGAGGAGTTCGAGGCGCTGGGCGTGGACTTCCGGCGGCGCGGCGCGATCCTGGACGAGACGGTCGACGCCCTGAAGGCGGCGCTCGGGCCGGAGGAGTTCCCCGAGTTCCAAGGGGAGCGCTTCGCCTTCCGCGACCTGGGCCAGGCACCCCGTCCCGTCCGCACGCCCCGCCCGCCCCTGTGGGTGGGCGGCTCCTCGCCCGCCGCGCTGCGCCGGGCGGCGCGGCGCGGGGACGGCTGGCTGTCGCAGGGCGACGCGCGCGAGAGGCTGCCGCGGCACATCGCGGACCTGCGGCAGCTGCGCGAGGAGGCCGGGCGCGGTGGCCCGTTCGCGGTCGGCGCCATCACCGAGGCGCTGTACGTCGGTACGCCCCGCTGGGACACCGGCCCGCGCACGCTGACCGGCGATCCGGACGTGCTCGCCGCGTCGCTGCGCGCGTACCGGGACATGGGAGTGGACCAGATACAGGTGCGCTTCCGCTGCCGGAGCGTCGACGAACTTCTCGACCAGATGGCCGCATTCGCCGCCGACGTGGCGCCGGAACTCAACGCATAGGAGAAGCCGGCAGGCGGACGACGGACAGGAGGGGACATGGGCAAGCTGGACGGCCGGGTCGTGCTCATCACGGGCGCGGCCCGCGGACAGGGCGAGCATGAGGCGCGGCTCTTCGCCGCCGAGGGCGCGAAGGTCGTCCTGGCCGACGTGCTGGACGACGCGGGAGAGGCCCTCGCCAAGGAGCTCGGGGAGGGTGCCGCGCGCTATGTCCACCTCGATGTGGGCGAGGAAACGGGCTGGGCCGAGGCTGTCGCCTTCACCAAGAGGGCCTTCGGCAAACTCGACGGGCTCGTCAACAACGCGGGGATCGCGCCCCGCGGCGATCTCGTGGACACCTCGCTGGCCCAGTACGAAGAGGTGGTGCGGGTCAACCAGACCGGCACCTTCCTGGGCATGCGCGCGGCGGCCGGCGAGCTGGCGGCGGCCGGCGGCGGCACGATCGTCAACACCGCCTCGTACGTCGCCCTGGCGGGCCTGGCCTCCTGTGCCGCCTACGCGGCCACCAAGGGCGCGGTCCTGGCCATGACCCGGGTGGCGGCGCTGGAACTGGCCGGACAGGGCATCCGCGTCAACGCCCTGTGCCCCGGCGGCGTGGACACCGCCATGATCAACCCCGGCGGCCGGGTGGCCCGGGAGGAGATGGACGCCTACTTCGGCACGCTCGTGCCCCTGGGGAGGGTCGGGCGGCCGGAGGAGATGGCGCGGGTGGCGCTGTTCCTGTCCTGCGACGACTCCTCGTACATCACCGGACAGCCGGTCGTCGTGGACGGCGGCTGGCTCGCGGTGGGCCAGGTGCGCACCTGACGCCTCCGGGCCTCAGGTCCGCACCTGACGCCTGCCGGCCCCGCGGGGCCCTTGACGGCCCGAGGGGCCGGTGCCAGAGTCGCTTCAGCTTCATCTGACGCTACGTCAGAAAACCTCGAAGACGGGCGGTGACCTCCGTGGAATTCGGGATCTTCGTGCAGGGCTATGTGCCGGCGAGCCGCTCGCGCACCGACAGCCAGGCCGAGCACCACGCGCTGATGGAAGAGACCGAATACGTCATCCAGGCCGACGCGTCGGGCTTCAAATACGCCTGGGCCTCCGAGCACCATTTCCTCGACGAGTACTCGCACCTGTCCGCCAACGACGTCTTCCTCGGCTACCTCGCCCACGCCACCGAGCGCATCCACCTCGGCTCCGGCATCTTCAACCCGCTGCCCCAGGTCAACCACCCGGTCAAGGTCGCCGAGAAGGCCGCCATGCTCGACCATCTCTCCGGCGGCCGCTTCGAGTTCGGCACCGGACGGGGCGCGGGCAGCCACGAGATCCTCGGCTTCCTGCCGGGCGTCACCGACATGGACGCCACCAAGGAGATCTGGGAAGAGACGATCGCCGAATTCCCCAAGATGTGGCACCAGGGCGAGTACCAGGGCTTCGCGGGCAAGCACTGGTCGCTGCCCCCGCGCACGGTCCTGCCCAAGCCGTACGGCCCCTCCCACCCCGCCATGTGGTACGCCGCCGGGTCGCCCTCCTCGTACGCGATGGCGGCCCGCAAGGGGCTGGGCGTCCTCGGCTTCAGCGTGCAGAAGGTCGCCGACATGGAGTGGGTCGTCGACTCGTACAAGACGGCCATCGAGGAGGCGCGGGCCGTCGGCGACTTCGTCAACGACAACGTGATGGTCACCTCCACCGCCATCTGCGCGGAGACGCACCAAGAAGCCGTCGAGGTCGCCGTGAACGGCGGTCTGCACTACCTGCAGTCGCTGCTCTTCCGCTACCACGACACCTTCCCGCGCCCCGACGGCATCCCGCGCTGGCCGGAGCTGCTGCCCGAGTACACCGAGGAGATCATCGAGCTGCTCATCGCCGAGGAGCTGATGATCTGCGGCGACCCGGACGAGGTGTTCCGGCAGTGCAAGCGCTGGGAGCAGGCGGGCGCCGACCAGCTCTCCTTCGGGCTGCCGATCGGTATCCCCCGCGAGGACACCTTGAGGACGATCCGGCTGATCGGCGAGCACGTCATCCCGAAGATAGACACGGACCCGGTCCACCGCACCACGCGCTACCGCCAGGCCGCCGCCAGGGCCTGAGCACGCGCCTCCACGCACCGGGGCGGCGCCTCCCGGGCCGCCGCCCCGGCCCTGCTCGCCGTACGTCCCCAGGCCCGTACCGCCGGAACGTCGAGTGAGAGGACCCGAGATTCGTGCTGGACCATCTCATCCGCCGCGCCACCGTCGTCGACGGCACCGGAGCACCCTCCTACGTCGCCGACGTCGGCATACGGGACGGCCGCATCGCGCTCATCGAACGCGGCAGGGCCACGGTCAAGGCGGGCGGGCGCCTCGGCGAGCGGGCGCGCACCGAGGAGGACGGCGCCGGGCTCGTCCTGGCCCCCGGCTTCGTCGACCCGCACACCCACTACGACGCCCAGCTCTTCTGGGACCCCTACGCCGCCCCCTCCATGAGCCACGGCGTGACGACCGTCGTCGGCGGCAACTGCGGCTTCACCCTCGCGCCGCTCAACCCCGCGCGGCCGGCCGACGCCGACTACACGCGCCGGATGATGAGCAAGGTCGAGGGCATGTCGCTGACCGCCCTGGAGGAAGGCGCGCCCTGGACCTGGTCGTCCTTCGGCGACTACCTCGACGCGCTGGACGGCCGCATCGCCGTCAACGCCGGCTTCATGGTGGGGCACTGCGCCCTGCGGCGGTACGTGATGGGGCCGGACGCCATCGGCGGCACCCCTGACGAGGACCAGTCGCGGCGGATGCTCACCCTGCTCCACGAGGCCATGGACGCCGGCGCCTGGGGGCTGTCCACCACCCGCTCCACCACCCACTCCGACGGCGACGGCAACCCCGTCGCCTCCCGCCACGCCCTGCCCGGCGAGCTCCGTGCCCTCGCCCGCGCGGTCGGCGAGCACGAGGGCACCCAGCTCGAGGCCATCGTGTCCGGCTGCCTGGACCGCTTCACCCAGGAGGAGGCCGACCTCCTGGTCGAGCTGACGGCCGCCGCCGGCCGGCCGCTGAACTGGAACGTCCTGACCATCGAGTCCGCCGCCCCCGAGCGGGTCCCGCACCAGCTGGCGGCGAGTGAGCGCGCCCGCGCGGCGGGCGGCCGGATCGTCGCCCTGACGATGCCGATCCTCACCCCCATGAACATGTCGCTGGGCACCTTCTGCGCCCTGAACCTCCTCCCGGGCTGGGGCGAGGTTCTCGCCCTGCCGGTGCCCGAGCGCATCACCCGGCTGCGCGAGCCGGCCGTCCAGGCCGCCCTGCTGCGCGGCGCCACCAGCCCGGCGGCCGGGGGCTTCCGCCGGCTCACCGACTTCGGCCGGTACGTCATCGGCGACACCTACGCCAAGGACAACGACGGCCTCACCGGCCGCGTCGTGAGCGACATAGCCGACGAGCGCGGCACCGACCCCTTCGCCACCCTGGTCGACATCTGCGCCGCCGACGAGCTGCGCACCGTCCTGTGGCCGATGCCCACGGACGACGACCCCGCCAGCTGGGAGCTGCGCCGCCGGGCATGGGACCACGAGGACGTCCTGCTCGGCGGCTCGGACGCCGGCGCGCACCTGGACCGGATGTGCGGGGCGCCCTACACGACGCGCTTCCTCGGCGACTGCCTGCGGGGGCGGAAGCTGGTGCCGCTGGAGCGGGCGGTGCGGATGCTGAGCGACGAACCGGCGCGGCTGTTCGGGCTGCGCGGCAGGGGCCGCATCGCCGAGGGCTGGTGGGCGGATCTGGTGCTCTTCGACCCCGAGCGGATCGAGGCGGCTCCGGCGACGTTGGTCCGCGACCTGCCGGGGGACGGAGCGCGCCTGGATTCCCGGGCGGTGGGGGTGGTGAGCGTGCGCGTGAACGGCGTGGAGACGGTCCGGCACGACGTGGTCACCGGGGCGGTGCCGGGGCAGGTGCTGCGGTCGGGGCGGGACACGGAGACGGTGGCGACGGGAAATTTTTGAACCGGGACAAAACGGGTGCCGCTGCGGATGCCGCAGGGGTGACAGGGGGGAATTCTCCTTGGTGTTACCGGTCGTAACCCATCGAGTGGCTTGCTTTGCAAGGTCAACTGGCGGTGATGGCGGGCATGTTCAAGGGGCGGCGCTCGGAGGTTGAACCTCCGGATGCGGAAACAGCAGCGCTTAACGTCCTCGCCATGGTTCAGGTACAGCCGCGGCCACAGGCCGGAGACACGGTAATGAGCGTCGCGGGCAGCGACGCCGGAGAAGTGCGCGCCAAGGGCCTCAGCGGCAATTCCGTCGGCCTGCTGGGCAGCGCCGTCATCGGGATCTCCACCGTCGCGCCCGTCTACTGCCTGACCTCCACCCTCGGCCCGACCGTCGGCCAGGCCGGGGTGCAGATGCCCGCCGTCTTCCTCGCGGGCTTCCTCCCGATGCTGCTGGTCGCCTTCGCCTACCGCGAGCTGAACAGCGCCGTCCCCGACTGCGGCACGTCCTTCACCTGGACCGTACGGGCCTTCGGCCCGCGGATCGGCTGGATGTGCGGCTGGGGCCTCGTCATCGCCACCATCATCGTGCTGTCCAATCTCGCGGGCGTGGCGACCTCCTTCTTCTATCTGCTGCTGGGCGAGATCACCGGCAGCGACGCGATCGCGGCCCTCGACGACAACCGGCTCGCGCACGTCGCGACCTGCCTGGCCTTCATCGCCGTCGCCACCGCCGTCAGCTACCGCGGCATGACCGCGACCAAGGGCGTGCAGTACGCGCTCGTCGGCCTGCAACTGGCCGTGCTGGCGGTGTTCGTCGCGATGGCCATCGGCAAGGCACGCTCCGGCGAGCTGTCCGGCTCCATCGACTTCTCCTGGACCTGGCTGAACCCCTTCGGCGTGGAGTCCTTCAGCGCCTTCACCGCCGGACTGAGCCTGTCGATCTTCATGTACTGGGGCTGGGACGCCTGCCTGACCGTCAACGAGGAGACCGAGGGCAGCGCCAAGACCCCGGGCCGTGCCGCGCTCCTCGCCATGGTCGTGCTCGTCGGCTCGTACCTGCTGACCGCCGTCGCCGCACAGATGTTCTCCGGCGTCGGCGACCAGGGCACCGGCCTGGGCAACCCCGACACCTCCGGCAACGTCTTCGCCGCCCTCGCCGACCCGGTCATGGGGACGGCCCTGGGCGTCCTGCTCTTCGTTGCCGTGCTGGCCTCGGCCGCCGCGAGCCTGCAGACCACCTTCCTGCCGGTGGCGCGCACGGTACTGGCGATGAGCACGTACCGGGCGCTGCCGCCGTCGTTCGCGCGCATCCACCCGCGCTTCAAGTCCCCCGGCAGGGCCACGATCGCGGCCGGAGCGGCCACCGGCGTCTTCTACGCCGTGATGAGCTTCCTCAGCGAGAACGTCCTCATCGACACGGTCTACGCGCTCGGCCTGATGATCTGCTTCTACTACTCCATCACGGCGTTCGCGTGTGCGTGGTTCTTCCGCAGCGAGCTGCGCAAGTCACCGCGCGACGCATGTTTCAAGGGCGTCTTCCCACTGACAGGCGGACTGTTGCTGGCGGCCGTCTTCTGCAAGACCCTCTACGACATGTGGGACCCGGAGTACGGCAGCGGCAGCGCGGTGTTCGGCGTCGGCTCGGTCTTCGTCATCGGCGTGGGCCTGCTGGTCGCCGGCGCGGTGCTCATGGAGCTGATGCGGCGCCGCGATCCGGCGTTCTTCCGGGGCGAGGTGCTGACGCGGTCGACGCCGGTGCGGGGGGCCGGGGACTAGCGCCCCGGCGGATCGGACGGTGCCCCGTACGGACCGCGCCCGCCGGGTGGACCGGGCGGGCGCGGCGCGATGCGGCGGTGGGCCTCAGCAGCCCTTGGTCCAGGTGTGGGAACTGCCCCTGTCGTTGGCCCCCTTGTTGTAGTTGACCTCCTGTCCCGGAGCCAGGCAGATGGTCACGGCTCCCGTCAGCTTGCGGCCGTCGTACACCTTGACGTGGTCCTTCACGCCCGGCCCGGAGACGCCGTGGTTCGCCCACGAGGAGTCCTGGTTGGACATGTTGCCTTCCCACCAGTGGTCGTCGCCGCTGTGGTCGATCTTCATGCCGTCGAAGTTCGCGTGCGTCCAGACGCAGAAGTAGCCGCTGCGGCACTCCGCCGCCTGGGCGGTGGCCGAGGTGGCCAGAACGGTGCCGGCGGAGATCAGGGCGGCGGTGAGGAGGGCGGCAAAGCGCTTCATGGGCGTGTGTCTCCCGTCGGTGGAGGGTTGGTCAGCAAGGTGGTGGCTTCGGCCAGTGCGTGCGCGCGCAGTGCTTTCCAGTCGGCGATCTCGGCGTGGTGCCGGGCGCGGACCTCGGCGAGGCTGCGGTGGGTGTGCGCGGCTTCGGGCCCGAGGTTGTTGACGACCACCGATGCCCGGAACCAGCGGACCTGGTCGCCGTACAGGCGCCGCTGAGCGGCGGCCAGACAACCGTCGGTATGGGCGCGCACGACATAGCCCGTGGGCAGGGCCACGGACAGCTCCGCCGGGCCCGTGCCGAAGAGCGCGGCGCTGACGCGCCGATGCTCCTCGGCCGGCGGGCTCTGCCCCGCGCGCGGCGGGGTCAGGCCCTGGCGGACCAGGCACGCATCGGTCATCAGACCCGTGGCCGCCTTGATCACATCGTCCGGGGAGGGCCGGGGCGCCGGAGCCGCACAGCCGGTCAGGACGAAGACACCGGTGAGCAGCGTGAGCAGCCCCGGGGCCGCCCGCATGCGAAGACGCATCCGGCGATCAGCCCGGCTCGCGCGGGGTGAGTGCGGCGAACGCCGGGCTGACGACGGCTGGTTGACGCATGCGGGTGGTCCCCCGGGTGGCGGTGATGTTCGGTCGGAGCACGGTCACCCTCCCCACCGTTCGCCCCGGCATGCGGCCCCCACGCCATATCACCTGTAAAGGTGACGACCTCCGCTCCGGCCGGTCACGGCCACCTCAGGGGCGTACCCCCGCCACGCCCCCACCCGCGTCCAGCGGGGTGACGCGCCGCTGCGCGGCGAACGCGGCGGCCGGGTAGCGGGGATCGGGCCGCAAGGCGTACTCACGCAGGCACGCCTCGGTGAACTTGATGACGTGCTCGTCGCCGTGCTCGGCCGCCCGTGCGCCCAGTTCGTCCATCGGCGGCAGCTCCGGCACCTCCGACCGCCAGGCATCCGTCCCCTCCTCGCGCCGGTCGACGGTGAAAGCCAGCAGGAACGCCGCCTGCACCTGCCAGACGCGGGCCAGCGTCGGCTCGTGCAGCGCCTGCGGCAGATGCGGCAGGAGGATGCGTACGGCGGCGGGCGCGGTGACACCGTGGATCAGCGGCACCGGATAGACCTCCGGGTGGCCCAGGTAGACATCTGCGAACTGCAGCGTCATCTCGCTCAGCAGCCGCGGCGCCTGCTCCGGCGCGAGCGACCCCAACGCCGAGCCGTACAGCGGTGATTCGCCGAGCGCCTCCAGACGCCGCCGTGCGGTGTCCGGCCCCATCGGGCCGTCCGGTGTCGCCCGGGGCAGCGTCGCCACCGCCGCGGACAGCTCGTGACGGCCGCGCAGTCCCGGCGTGCCCGGCAGTTCCGTGTAGCGGGCGGCCCAGTACGCCAGGCCCCGGGCCAGCTCGGTCAGCTGGAGCGGCGTCGGCTTGTCCCCGGCCGCGTACAGACCACGCACCGCGTGTGCCGTGCGGATGAGGCCATGGGTCAGGCCGGCGAACAGCCCCGGCAGCAGCCGCGGCCACCAGCGGCCCAGGACCTCCCGCCAGTGCGCCTCGGCCAGTTCCCGCACGAACAGCCGCTCCCAGTCCCCGGCCCGCCCGATCTCCCCGAGCGCCTGCCGCCAGGACGACTCGTCCGCACCGTCCAGCGCGAAGCGCGCCGCCGGCGGCCCGTGGTGCTCCATCGCCTTCCGGTACCGCCCCACCCACCGCGCGACCTCGTCCTCCTGCCCCAGCAGCGCGAGCGCCTCGGCGGCCATCGGGCCGTGGTTGGCGAGATCGACGCCCTGCCCCCGCTCGTACCCGAGATCGTCCATCCGTTCCAGAGCGTCGTTGACCGCATCGCTGTAGCTCACCGACGGCATGACAAGACCAACCTTTCGGATGCCCCAACAGTTTGGATATCCAAACCATCTACACTCGCAGTATGCCGCACCCCGACGAGCCCGTGAAGGCGCCCCGGAAGCCGACGCCCGACGAGTTCCGGGTCGTCGGCCTCGTCCCGCTGCTCGAACCGTTCTTCCGTGCAGCGGTGGTACGCGACCTCATGCCGGAGCCCCTGCGCGACGCGATGGAAGCCCACGGCCTGACCGCACGCCACGGCGCGGTGCTGCCGCAGCTGCTGGCCGGACCGCCGCTCACAGTGGGGGAGATCGCCCGGCGGCTGCACGTCTCCCTGCCGACCGCCAGCGAACTGGTCGGTGCGCTGAGCCGGGCCGGCATCGTGGTGCGGGCCGAGGATCCGGCGAACCGTCGCCGGATCCTGGTTTCGCTCGCCGACGAGTACCGACCGTTGCTCGAAGTCTTCGTCGCCCGCCGCGGCGAGCCGTTGCTGCGCGCGCTGGACGGGTTGTCGCCGGACGAACGTGCCGGGTTCGTGGCCGGCCTCACGGCGTGGGTGGCGGAAGTCCAACGCTGAGGCGTCCGTGCGTCCGTGCCAGTGCCAGAAGGCGGGGTGCGATCGTTGTGCCCTGCATGAACTATCGCCCCTGCCGAGGCCGGTGGCTTGGGCGGCGGTTTGCTCTCCCCGGCCATCGGCAACGGCTGTACCAACCACGCTGGCGCCACGACACGGGGCTCGGCCACCGCGCCCGGCGGTGGCGCCGGGGGGAACCAGCTCCTCGGGCAGTGCGCTTGAGGGGGCACCCGGCCGGGTGCCCCCTCCGGGGCGCGGGAGGGGCTGTCGTTGTCAGCCGAGTCGGCCGGACCGGAGCCCGGCGATGAACGAGGCCCAGGCCGATGCCGGTGTGACGAAGGCGGGGCCGTTCTTCTGCTTCGAGTCGCGTATGCCGACCTGTCCGGGCAAGGGTGCGACCGAGACGCAGCCACCACCTCCGTTGTCTGTGCTGTAGGAGGACTTGAACCAGCGGCTTTCGTCGGCAACTTCCAGGGCGGTTGTGCAGGCGCTAGTTTTCATCGATCTCTCTTGCTAGTCGGTGCAGGAATTCGGGCGTCTTGGCCGGGGCCAGAGCGCCCTCCCGCATGGCGTCGAACTTCCGGGCGTGTTTCCAGACCTCGCGTGGCTTGTCGGACACTGACATCACAGCTGGGCTCTCCTGCATCACGACGGGTTCGAGTCCCGCTTCGAAATCCAGGATGACGAAGTTCTCGAAGGCGCGATAAGTGGCGAGACTGAGCGGGAGGATCTGCACGGTCACGTGGTCCAGGGCGGCTGCCTTCTCGATCGCCTCGTACTGCTCGCGCATGACGTCTGGGCTGCCGACTACGCGACGGAGCGCTGCCTCATCGAGGATCACGCGGAGCTCGACCGGATCGTCGGCGTGGATGATCGCCTTGCGCTTCATGCGGAGGTCCACGTTCAGCTCGACGTACTCGGTCGTTCTCTCGTCGACCGGTTTCGATGTCGTGTACAACGCACGGGCGTAGTTCTCCGTCTGCAAGAGCCCGAAGACCACCTGCGAATGCCAGGCCCGCATTGCTGACGCGTCCGACTCAAGCCCCACGTAGAGCAGTTGGCCGGAGGGCATGAAGTTCTGGTACGGCCTGTACCAGTCTGCGCTGAGTGAGTCGCGGTGCAGCATGAGTAGCTGCTCGCGTTCCGTTGGATCCGTGATGCCGTACAAGGTGAGAAGGTCGTCCAGATCGCGAACGCGCGGCAGCTGATTGTGACCGGATTCGACTCTGTTGAGTTTCGATTCCGAGCTTTCGATGGCTTCAGCCGCTGCTTTCGTGGTGATCCCCCTCCTCTCCCGCAGGCGGCGGAGCTCTTTACCCAGCTCCCTCCGGCGAAACGTCGGACCCCGTCGTGCTGCCACGCCTGACCCCTTCTGTCCTGTACCCGTTGCTGCGCGCCAGTACCCGGTAGGCATGGCCCTGTTGGTGCACCGCACGCCCCTGTTGCCGCTGGCGGTGACCTAGTTGGCAGTCTTGCAGCTCGTGTGTGTGCTCGTGGAAGCCTTGCCGGGGTTTTGGCATATTCCAATCTCCCTCGATTTATCGGATAGCTTGCGGCCGAAGTTTCCGCTGCGGGAACGTGGTTCCGTCGGCAAACCCCCACGTCGCTCGAAGGAGCCGCCATGCCTCCCTACCCGTACACCGGAAACACCGGCGGTGGGATCACGTCCAACCCGCCCCAGGCGGCACCCGGCATCGAGGCGGCCATTCACGAGACAACCGCCACCGAGCGGTGGCTGCCGGCGCCCGGGCGGGTGCGGGCGCTCACCAACCGGCTGTGCGCCTTCGTCAACGCCACCGCGTTCGACGTGGAGGCCGCCGCCGCGCGGCGGCCCGTGGGGGACCCGGTCCGGGTCGGCGCCCTCGCGGCGGTGCGTGAGGCCCGGCACCGTCTCCGGGTCGGGCCCGGCAACGGTTATGTCTCCGCGATCAGCTACGTCAGGGGCCTCGGCCGTACCGCCGAAGACCTTCTGCGGCACCAGAAGCAGCTGCGGCCCAAAGCAGGGGCGCCCGTGGCCACCGCGGGGGTGTCAGGGTTCAGCGCCCTCGCGGCGGTGCGTGAGGCCCGGCACCGTCTCCGGGTCGGGCCCGGCAACGGTTATGTCTCCGCGATCAGCTACGTCAGGGGCCTCGGCCGTACCGCCGAAGACCTTCTGCGGCACCAGAAGCAGCTGCGGCCCAAAGCAGGGGCGCCCGTGGCCACCGCGGGGGTGTCAGGGTTCAGCGCCCTCGTCCTCGGGCCCGCCGAGACCTGCCCCGTGTGCCTCGGGCTCACCGCGCAGCGGCACGCGTCGGAGCGGCGCCACGACTGGGCCGGCATGAGAAGGGCGAACGCCCGGCTGGGGGAGCATCGGGACACCGAGCACACCCATCGGTAGCCGCGCATGAAAAAGGGCAAGGGGGAATGCCCGCTCCTTGCCACTCTCAATGTATAGCGCACTGGGGGCCTTGCGGCAAGGCCCCGGTCATGGCGCAGAATCGTCGGCCTCGGCCAGAACCTGACGGTGTGAAGCGGCTGGCCGAACATTTCATTGCGCTACATGGGGGGACTTCATGATCGACGTCATCGTGGCCGGCGGCGGACCGACCGGCCTGATGCTGGCCAGTGAGCTGCGGCTGCACGGCGTGCACGTGGTCGTGCTGGAGAAGTTGACCGAGCAGACGCAGCAGTCCCGCGGGCAGGGCCTGCACGCGCGCAGCGTCGAGATGATGGACCAGCGCGGCCTGCTGGACCGGTTCCTCGCGGTCAGCGAGAAGTTCCAGGTCGGCAGCCTCTTCGGTGGCATCGCCAAGCCGTGGCCGGACCGGTTGGACACCGCGCACCCGTACGGCGTCGCCGCCCCGCAGCCGGTCACCGAACGCCTGCTCAACGAGCACGCCCTCGAAGTCGGCGTGGAGGTGCGGCGTGGCTGCGAGGTGGTCGGGTTGAGCCAGGACGAGGACGGGGACGCGGTGACCGTCGAGCTGGCCGACGGCACGCGTCTGCGCTCGCGCTACCTCGTCGGCTGCGACGGCGGCCGCAGCACGGTGCGCAAGCTGATCGGTGTCGACTTCCCCGGCGAGCCCGCCAAGGTGGAGACGCTGCTGGGCGAGATGGAGGTGACCGAGGATCTGGCGACGATCGCCGCCGTGGTCGAGGAAGTCCGCAAGACGCAGCTGCGGTTCGGCGTCGTCCCCGGCGAGAACGGGGTGTGCCGCGTCGTCGTGCCCGCCGACGGGGTGGCCGAGGACCGTGCGACGGCGCCGACCCTCGAGGATTTCAAGCGGCAGTTGCGGGCCTTCGCGGGCACTGATTTCGGTGTGCACTCGCCGCGCTGGCTGTCCCGGTTCGGCGATGCCACCCGGCAGGCGGAGCGTTACCGCGTCGGCCGGGTGCTGCTGGCCGGCGACGCGGCGCACATCCACCCGCCGACCGGCGGGCAGGGCCTCAACCTCGGCATCCAGGACGCGTTCAACCTCGGCTGGAAGCTGGCCGCCGCGGTCCGCGGCTGGGCGCCGGAGGGGCTGCTGGACAGCTACCACGCCGAACGCCACCCGGTGGCCGCCGCCGTGCTGGACAACACCCGCGCGCAGATCACGCTGATGGGCACCGACCCGGGTGCCACCGCGCTGCGGGAGCTGTTCACGAAGCTGCTGGACTTCGAGGAGGTCAACCGGTACGTGACCGGGATGATCACCGCGGTCGATGTCCGCTACGACTTCGGCGACGGCCACGAGCTGCTCGGCCGGCGCATGCGGGACGTGCGGCTGAAGCACGGGGGCCGCCTCTACGAGCTGATGCGCGGCGGCCGGGGCCTGCTGCTCGACCAGACCGGCCGGCTGTCGGTGGCGGGCTGGGCGGACCGGGTCGACCACGTCGTCGACGTCAGTGAGGAACTGGACGTACCGGCGGTGCTGCTGCGGCCGGACGGCCACGTGGCGTGGGTCGGTGACGAGCAGGAGGATCTGCTCGGCCGGCTGTCCACGTGGTTCGGCGCCGCAGCCGGCTGACCGCGCGGGCGGGGCGTGGGGCGGGGCCCGGCTACGGCTGCCTCATGCCCCCAGGAACACCGGGTTCGTCATCGCCGCCATCGCCCCCGGCAGCTCGGCCGGGGAGCCGTCGGCCGGTGGGCGGCGGACCTCCGCCCGTACGTACGCCGAGCGGGCGGCCGTCGTATGCCATTCCACGCGGCCGTCCGGCGGCAGTGGGGTGGTGAACAGGCGGCCCTGGTCCGTGACGAAGGACGCGGCGCAGCCCGGGGCGCCCGTCACCTCCAGACGCAGCGTGACGTCCGTGTCGGGGGCGACGCGCAGCCGTCCGCCGATGCCCGCGTGCTCGCCCCGCCCGCCCGTGGCCGTGAAGGAGAGGCCGATCGCCGAGGACTCGGCGATCCAGCTGCGGCCGGCCCGGATGCCCGCCAGGAGGGCGGGGCGGGAGAGGTCGTCGGCCAGGACGACCGTCTGGGAGAGGCCGACGACCTGGGGTTCGCGGTGGGCGTCGCTGTTGCCCATCGCGGGCAGCCAGCGGTGGCCCTCACGTACCGACGCCACCAGCATGGCGTCCCACGCGGCGAGCGCCATCTCGTCGTCGGCGGTGTACGGCCCGTTCCAGACCTCCACCGCGTCCGCCTCGGCGAAGCCGAACTTCCAGGCGCAGCCGACACAGGTGGCGTACGGGTGGGCCGGGACGACGAGTCCGCCTGTTTGCCGGATTCTGCGGGCGAAACGTCCGAAGGCGTCGTCCCGGGCGCGGTAGCGCCAGTCGATGAAGGTGCCCGGGTCCGTGCCGAGGGCCAGGACGTGGCCGTTGCGGGTGGTGACCTCCTCGCCGGTGAGGATCAGCAGGTCGTCACCCCACAGGCCCTGCCACGCGCCGTGCGAGGAGGTGGTGTTGTGCTCCGTCGTCGTGATCCAGTCCAGGCCGGCCGCGCGGGCCGCGGCGGCGATCTCGGCGGGGGTGCGCCTGCCGTCGGAGTGGACGCTGTGCAGGTGGTTGTCGCCCCGGTACCAGGCGCGGCCCCGCCCCTTGGCGCGCTGCGGAGGGTGGACGACCGCGGGGGTCACCCCCTGACGCCCGTAGCGCAGGGTGACGCTGACCTCGTAGGCCATGCCCTGCGGTGCCACGGTGTACGGGCCCAGGATGACGTGCCAGGTGCCGGGGCGGACGGGGCCGGCGAGGTAGCCGGGCGTGGCCCGTTCGGCGCTGATGGCGAACTCCGTGCGGGCACCGCCCGACCAGCCCCGGAAGCCGGGGCCACCCGGCGCGGTGCCGCGCTCGTCGAAGATGCCGATGTCACAGGCGTTGCCCTGGGTGCCCGGTGGAACGGTGGGCCGGTCGTACGTATAGGAGACGGCGATCTCGCGGACGCCGCGCGGTACTTCCACGGGGAGGTGGATGTAGTCCGGAGCACCGGCCGGCAGCCGGCCGGTGACCTTGCGGGTCTCTTCGCCGTCGGTCCTCTCCGGTCCGCCGGCATGGGCGAAGCTCACGCCTTCCAACGTAAGCACACCCGTCGCCGCGGCGATAGCCGTCAGCCTCATTACGTCGCGCCGGTGCATCGCCGACCCCCTCGCGTGTGCCGCCGGAGACCACAGTTGTACGCCCGGGTGGCGGGCAGCGGAACGCATGCGGTCGTCCTTATGTCCGTCTGTTGTGTGTCGGCCGATTGTCGTGGGGCCCAAAGGGGAACTTCAGGGCATACCTTTGGTCCCACGCGACGACGGAGGTGCCCCCGCATGCGCATCGCCACCACGATCTTTCTCACCGATGAGACGATCAGCCCGGTCCGGCTCGCCCGTGAGCTGGAGCAGCGCGGCTTCGCCGGGCTCTTCCTGCCCCAGCACACCCACATCCCGGTCAGCCGGCAGACGCCGGCGCCCACGGGCGACCCCCTGCCGCCGGAGTACGGGCGCGCCCTCGACCCGTTCGTCGCGCTCGCGCAGGCCGCTGCGGTCACGCACCGGATCGTGGTCGGCACGGGTGTGGTGCTGGTCGCCCAGCACGACCCGATCGTCCTGGCCAAGCAGGCGGCCACGCTCGACTTCCTCAGCGGCGGCCGGTTCACCTTCGGCATCGGCTACGGCTGGAACGTGGAGGAGGCCACCGACCACGGCGTGGACTGGCACAAGCGCCGCGAACTGGTGCGGGACCGCATGACCTTGATGCGGGCCCTGTGGTCCGGGGAACCGACGGCGTACGAGGGCGAGTTCGGCTCGGTCAGCGCGAGCTGGGCCCACCCCAAGCCCGTGCACCCGCCCCGGGAGCGCAAGGGCGCGCAGCCGCTGGTGGGGCCGCGCACGCTGATCGGCGGGGCGGCCGGGCCCAAGCTCTTCGCGCACATCGCGGAGTACGCGGACGGCTGGATCCCGGTGGGCGGCAGCGGGTTGCGGGAGACGCTGCCGGAGCTGCGCCGGGTGTGGACGGAGGCGGGGCGCCCGGGGGAGCCGGACGTCGTGCCGTACGCCGTGCACCCCTCGGCGGGGAAGCTGGCGCACTATGCGGAGCTGGGCATCGAGGAGGTCGTGGTGGGGCTGCCGTCGGCGCCCGAGTCCGAGGTGCTGCGGGCTCTGGACGCGCACGCCGAGTTCCTCTAGGCCGCCGCCGGTGGGGGCCGGGGGAAAGCCGTCCGGAGGGTGCCTCCGTATGACGTGATGAGAGGCACACGGAACCGGCGCTTTCGGTGCGTGGCGGTGTCAGTGTGCGCTCGTATGCTCGGACAATGACTTCGAGTGCACAGGGACCCGAGCAGACCGCACCGACCGCCAACGCCATGCGGCGCGCGCTCAAGCGGGCCCGTGACGGCGTCGCGCTGGACGTCGCCGAGGCCGCCGTGCTGCTCCAGGCCCGCGGCGCGGACCTGGAGGACCTCTCCGCGTCCGCCGCCCGCGTCCGGGACGCCGGCCTCGCCGCGGCGGGCCGCCCCGGCGTCATCACGTACTCGAAGAGCGTCTTCATCCCGCTCACCCGCCTGTGCCGCGACAAGTGCCACTACTGCACCTTCGCCACCGTCCCCGGCAAGCTGCGACGCGCCGGCCACGGGATGTTCATGTCCCCCGACGAGGTCCTCGACATCGCCCGCCGGGGCGCCGAACTGGGCTGCAAGGAAGCGCTCATCACCCTCGGCGACCGGCCCGAGGACCGCTGGCCCGAGGCGCGCGAGTGGCTCGAGGCCGAGGGGTACGACGACACCATCGCCTACGTGCGGGCGATGGCGATCCGCATCCTGGAGGAGACCGGGCTCCTGCCGCACCTCAACCCCGGCGCCATGAGCTGGACGGACTTCCAGCGGCTCAAGCCGGTCTCCCCGTCGATGGGCATGATGCTGGAGACCACGGCCACGCGACTGTGGAGCGAGCCCGGCGGCCCGCACTACGGCTCCCCCGACAAGGAGCCGGCCGTCCGGCTGCGGGTCCTGGAGGACGCCGGCCGCAGCTCCGTCCCGTTCACCAGCGGACTGCTGCTCGGGATCGGCGAGACGTACGAGGAGCGCGCCGAGTCGCTGTTCGCGCTGCGCCGCGTCTCCCGCGCGTACCACGGCATCCAGGAACTGATCATGCAGAACTTCCGCGCCAAGCCGGACACGGCGATGCGCGGCATGCCCGACGCCGAACTGGACGAGCTGGTCGCCACCGTCGCCGTCGCCCGCCACATCATGGGCCCCTCCGGCTGCCTCCAGGCGCCGCCCAACCTCGTGGACGACGAGTACGGCCGGCTCATCCGCGCCGGCATCGACGACTGGGGCGGCGTCTCCCCGATCACCCCGGACCACGTCAACCCCGAGCGCCCCTGGCCGCAGATCGAGGAGCTCGCCGCGCGCTCCGCCGCCGAGGGCTTCGAGCTGCGGGAACGGCTCGCCGTCTACCCGGAGTTCGTCCAGCGCGGCGAGCCCTGGCTGGACCCGCGCCTGCTGCCGCACGTACGGGCGCTGGCCGACCCGGAGACGGGCCTGGCCCGCGAGGACGCCGTGGTCGAGGGCCACCCCTGGCAGGAGCCCGAGGAGGCGTTCGTCCCCTCGGGCCGCACCGAACTGCACCGCACCATCGACACCGAGGGCCGCACCGCCGACCGCCGCGAGGACTTCGACGACGTCTACGGCGACTGGGACGCGCTGCGCGAGGCGGCCGCCCCCGGCATGGCCCCCGAACGCATCGACGCCGACGTGCGCCAGGCGCTGAAGCAGGCCGCCGAGGACCCCACCGCGCTCACCGACGCCGAGGCCCTCGCCCTCCTGCACGCCGACGGGCCCGCGCTGGACGCCCTGTGCCGCGTCGCCGACGACCTGCGGCGCGACGTGGTGGGCGACGACGTCACCTACATCGTCACGCGGAACATCAACTTCACCAACGTCTGCTACACCGGCTGCCGCTTCTGCGCCTTCGCGCAGCGGCGCACGGACGCCGACGCCTACACCCTCTCCCTCTCCCAGGTCGCCGACCGCGCCGCGCAGGCGTGGGACGTCGGCGCGGTGGAGGTGTGCATGCAGGGCGGCATCCACCCCGACCTGCCGGGCACGGCCTACTTCGACATCGCCCGCGCGGTGAAGGAGCGCGTGCCGGGCATGCACGTGCACGCCTTCTCGCCGATGGAGGTCGTCAACGGCGCCACGCGCACCGGCATGCCCATCCGCGAGTGGCTCGCCGCCGCCAAGGAGGCCGGGCTCGACTCCATCCCGGGGACGGCCGCCGAGATCCTGGACGACGAGGTCCGCTGGGTCCTCACCAAGGGCAAGCTGCCCACGGCGACCTGGATCGAGGTCGTCAAGAGCGCCCACGAGCTCGGCATCCGCTCGTCCTCCACGATGATGTACGGCCACGTGGACCAGCCCCGGCACTGGCTGGGCCACTTCCGGCAGCTGGTGGAGGTCCAGAAGTCGGCCCTGTCCCACGGGGTGGAAGGCTTCACCGAGTTCGTCACGCTGCCCTTCATCCACACCAACGCCCCCGTCTACCTCGCGGGCATCGCACGCCCCGGCCCGACGACGCGGGACAACCGCGCGGTCACCGCCATGGCCCGGCTGCTGCTCCACCCCTACATCCCCAACATCCAGACGAGCTGGGTCAAACTGGGCGCGGAGGGTGCGGCGGAGATGCTGCGCTCGGGCGCGAACGACCTGGGCGGCACGCTGATGGAGGAGACCATCTCCCGCATGGCGGGCTCCTCCTACGGTTCGTACCGCTCGGTCCAGGACCTGATCGCCATAGCGCGGTCGGCCGGCCGGCCCGCACGGCCCAGGACCTCGACGTACGGGGAGGTGCCGCGGGAGCGGCAGGAGGTCGCGATGGCCTCGGACGGCCATCTGCCGGACCTCCTGCCGATCCTGGGGAACGATTGACCGCTTATCGCGTAAGTGTTGCCGATCTGTCGCCTGCCCCCGATCCGGCGGCGACAGGCGGCGCATAGGGTGTCCCGCATGTCTTGGCCCCAGAACCCTCACCAGCCTCAGCAACCCGAGCAGCCGCAGAACCCTCCGACGCCCCCGCAGGGCGGCTTCGGGCCGGCGCCCACATGGGGCCCGGACGGTTCCGGCCACGCACAGCCCACCGTCGTCTCCCAGCCCGCAGTGCCCTCGCCGCCGCCCGCGCCCGGCCCGGCGCCCACCCCCGGGCACGCGCAGCCCACGGTCCTCTCCCAGCCCGCGGTGCCCGCCCCGGGCCAGGCGGGCGGCCCCGGCATGCCGCCGCCCCCGCCGCCCGCGCCGGGCCCCGCGGCCGGCCCCGTACCGCCGTCGGTGCCCGCGCCCGGCATGGTGCCCCCGGGAGCGACCCCGCCCGGCATGAACCCGCCCGGCATGAACCCGCCCGGCATGAACCCGCCCGGCATGGCGCCGCAGTACGGCATGCCCCCGGCCCCCGCGCCGGCCCCGCGGCAGCCGAAGAAGAACACCACCCTCCTCGCCGTCATCGGCGGCGTCGTGGCGCTGGCAGTCATCGGCGGTGGCGCGGTGTTCTTCCTCAACAGCGGTGACGACGACAAGAAGGCCGACGACGCCAAGGGCGCCTCCCAGGCGCCGGCCGCCCCCGGCCAGGACCAGAAGCCCGACCAGCCGGCCCCGCAGGGCAGCGGCCAGGCGAGCCCGAACGCCGCACAGCCGATGGTCGCCGGCTGGCAGACGCAGGTGCGCGAGGAGCACTACTTCCAGTACGACGTGCCCGGCACGGGCGACAAGTGGAAGGTCTTCCCGACCGACACGGCCATCTCGTACACCGAGAACGGCAAGCCGGTCGTCGTGATGACGGGCGCGGCCAACTTCCGTGAGGGCGGCTGCTCCTCGAAGGCCAACCCCAACTCCATCGGCGAGGCCGGCTCCGGCCAGCTCGCCACGGTCGGCACCACCGGCGGCGGCAAGGACGGCGACCTCAAGGAGAACGCCCGCAACTGGGCGGGCAACTGGGGCTTCATGGCCTACGGCGGCAAGGACAACAAGCCCAAGATCGAGATCACGGACGAGAAGGCCTGGAAGCAGAACGGCATCGACGGCTGGACCGCCACCGCCAAGGTGACGGTCAACAACCGCCCCAGCCCCTGCGTCCCGCCCACCGCGATCGTCAAGAGCATCGCCCAGAAGATGCCCGACGGCACCTTCCACGGCTGGGTCATCTACGCCGACCAGGGCGTGCCGGACGCCCTGTCCACCGAGCAGATCGACAAGATCATGAAGACGGTGCGGCCGGCCAAGAAGTCGGACTGAGCGGACGGTGTCCGCCGGGACCGGTGCCTGACCGGCGGTAGCCGATTACAGTGCTGAGCCGACCACGAGCACAGGGGCGAAGGCCCCGGCCCGCACCCACTCCGACGCCGGGAGGCCGGACAACGTGACCACGACCGCCGGAACGGGAGGCGCGGGGTCGCTCCCCCGGGGCCGCGCCGAACAGCAGGACTACCGCAGCCGCGTGCGGGGCTGCCTGCTCGGCGGGGCGATCGGGGACGCGCTCGGCGCGGGCATCGAGTTCGACTCCCTCGACGCGATCCGCGCCGCCCACGGGCCCCAGGGCGTCACCGACTACGTCCCGGCCTACGGGCGGCGCGGCGCCGTCACCGACGACACCCAGATGACGCTGTTCACGGCGGAGGGCCTGATACGGGCGCAGGTGCGCCGGGACACCGGCGCCTGGCAACCGCAGGCCGACGTGCACCGCGCCTACCTGCGCTGGGCCGCGACCCAGCGCGGCTGGGGGCCCGACGAGCGCGTCCGGGACGCCGGCTGGCTCGCCCGCGAGGAGTGGCTCTACGCACGCCGGGCACCCGGCAACGCCTGCCTCGGCGGGCTCACCGACGACCGGATGGGCACCGTCGCGGACCCCAAGAACCCCGGCTCCAAGGGCTGCGGCGCCGTCATGCGCTCCGCGCCCTTCGGGCTGCTGGCGGACTGGGACGCGGAGGCCGTCTTCGAGCTGGCCGCCGAGTGCGCCGCCCAGACGCACGGCCACCCCTCCGGTTATCTCGCGGCGGCGGCGTTCGCGGCCATCGTGCACGGCGTCGTGCGCGGCGAGGCGCTGGAGGTCTCCGTCCACCGGACGCTGGGCATGCTGGCGGTCCGTCCCGGCCACGAGGAGACCAGCGAGGGCCTGCGCAAGGCCCTGATCGCCGTGCGCCAGGGGGTGCCGACGGCCGAGCGCGTCCAGACACTGGGCGAGGGCTGGGTGGCCGAGGAGGCCCTGTCGATGGGCCTGTACTGCGCGCTCGTCGCCCAGGACGTACGCCACGGCCTGCTGCTCGCGGTCAATCACGGCGGCGACTCCGACTCCACCGGGTCCATCTGCGGCAACCTCCTCGGCGCGGTGCACGGCGAGACCGTGCTGCCGCCGGGGTGGCTGGCCGAGCTGGAGGGCCGGGCGACGATCCTCGAACTCGCCGACGACTTCGCCATGGAGCTGACCCACGGCCCGTCGCCGCACGGCCCGGACGGCCGGTCGGCCGCCTGGCTGGCGCGGTACCCGCGCGCGTAGCCGACGTAGCCGACGCGGCCGCGCGCGCAGGTCGACCGAACGGGCTATCCACGGCCGGCGGGGTGCGTTGACAACACCCCGGCCGGCCCGGGACATGACCGAGCCCTCTCGGCCGGGACGGCGTACCAGGCGAGAGGGCTCTGTGCGGGAATATCGATGCGGCGGCGGTGCTATCGCCATTGCCGGGCGATCCGCGGTCAGTCCAGATGTCAGACGGCGTGGGTACCGTTGTCGACGATCGCCACGAACGCGGACCAGGACTCCGGGGTGAAGGCGAGGGACGGGCCCTGGACGTCCTTCGAGTCACGGACCGCGATGGACCGCTGAACCGGGGAGGCGACCTCCACGCAGTCGCCGTTGGCCAGCGAGTAGGAGGACTTCTGCCACGTGGTCTTACCCTGCTGAATCGCCATGATCGCTCCGATGCATGTGAGTACTAACGTCGGTTCCTCGAGGTGCGATCGACGTTACGCGCCAACATCAGCTGATGAATGGGTGCTTCACTCGACCGGATGGCGTATCCCGTTTACCCCTTCCCCGCAGGGTGGGAGGGGTGTACTTTTCCGCCCCCGCACGACCGGTAGCGCTCACCTCCTTCAGTCCTCCTTCAGTCCTCCTCCAATCTCCTTCAATCCTCCTTCAGTCCCCTTCGGCCGCCTTCGCCCAGTCCTCGGCGACCTGAAGGATGAACCGCCGGGAGTCCTCCGCGTTGAGCGCCTGCATCCGCAAATGCTCGTACATCACGCTGTACGCCTGGACGTCGTTCGGCTTCTCCAGATAGAGGTCGCTGGTGATTCCCTCCAGATAGACCGTGCTCGCGTCCTGCGGGTCGTGGAATTCGAGGATGGAGAACTTTCCGTACATGCCCGGATGCGCGCCGACGGCATAGGGCAGCACCTGAACGGTGATGTGCGGCTGCAGGCTGAACTCCACCAGATGCTCCATCTGCTCGCGCATGATGGCGTTGTTGCCCACGATCCTGCGCAGCGCCGACTCGTCGATAACCGCCCACAGGCGCAGCGGATTCTCCGGGTCCGTGATCCGCTCCTGGCGCCGCATGCGCACCTGTACCCGCCGCTCCACGTCCGCCGCGGTGGCCTCCGGCCAGGAACCCTCCGTCACGGCGCTGGCGTAGTTCGGCGTCTGCAGCAGCCCGGGAACCAGCGAAGCCTCGTACACGCGCAGGGACGCCGCGTCGGTTTCCAGACCGATGTAGACGCTGTAGGGAATGTCGCCGAAGGCATGCCACCAGCCTTGCTGTCGTGACTCCTTGGCCATCTGCATCAGCGAATCGACGATGCGATGGTCCTCGACGCCGTACACCCCGCACAGGTCGCGGACATCGCGTTGGCTGATGCTGCGGCGGCCGTTCTCCAAGCGGCTGATCTTCGATTGCGAGACCAGTAGCCGCTCGGCTACCTCCTCGGCGGTCATGCCTTTGAGTTCACGGAGCTTGCGCAGCTCCTGCCCCAATCGGCGCCGCCTTACGGTGGGGTTGACACTGGACGCCACGGGACGCACCTCCGGCTCCGTCATGCTGCTTCTCTCCTGCTCCGCAGCCTGCCACCACTGGCCGGGGCGCCGCTGGAAAATGCTTACACCAAGTCGGCTTCCGGCGCCCGCCACTTGGGCACGACTGGCGTAGCCCTTGTACGTACGTCCGCGCGCGGGCCGCGCACCGCCCGGCGCTCGCGCACACGCACGCGCGGGGCGGTGGGCCGAACGCCGTCCGGGACGGGCCGGCCCACCACCCCGCGCGCTGCTGCGGCTCCCGAACCGGTTCAGTGGGGACTGCGGTGCGGTCTGTGGAGCGGAAGGTGATGCGTGTGGTGCTTCAAGGGATGCGGACGCTCCCGGCGGTGATTCGTGCTTCCGGGGAGCCGTCCGCGACTAACGGGCGTGGTCGGCGACGCGCGTGCCGAACCGTTTCACGAAGCGCCCGCGCGGGCCATCACGCCGCCGTGGTGCGTCGTCGGCCGCGCGGCGGCGACCCCGGCGGACTCGGCCGGAGGCCGCGCCGCCGCCCTGCGCCCCGCTCCGCCGCCGTTGCCCGCGGAGCCGGCCGTGGCCGGTGCCCGGCGCGGCTGCGCGCCGACGCCGTTCTGCACGTCCATCACCGCGTGCGCCACGAGCCCGCCCATCGGGTCGTGCCTGATCAAGTCCCGGAGCCGGGACCGCGAAGAGCGTCCCTCATTGCCCGGGTACAGGTGCTTTCCCAGCCCGACGGCATGCGCCAGGGCGGCGAGCGCCGCGGTCCGCGGGTCCGGCGGCACGCCGGTGCGGATCGCGCTGTCCAGCCGGGTTCTGATCTCCCGGCTGATGGCGGTGTCCGTCGCCTGGTAGCGCGTCGTCGGCAGCACCCCGCACATCTGGCCCGCCACGGCATGCACCATGCCGCACCGCTCCAGGTGCGTGAGATACGTCTGGCGCAGCCCCAGCCGGGGCCCGCCGATCCAGTGGACGGCGCGCACCGGGCTGCCGCGGCGGCGCAGCAGTTCGAGCGCGGAGTCCAGGGTCGGATCTCCTGTGGGCCGTGGGTGCACCACGGCGATACGATCCCCGTCTGGGGCTATCCGTCCGGCCAGAGCCAGCTCTACTAGCTGGGCTCCGGCAAGACCGAGGTCGAGCGACTGCGGCTGCGCCGTGGTACCCGTGGCCGGGTCCAGGGCGAGCAGCAGAAGCTCCTCCGGAATTGTTCTGCGGCTCCTGCCCATCCATGCCTCCCCGCGTGGATGAGTGACAGGGTGACCCCTCTCACATTGGTCTGTCGAGAGTGCGTGGTGGCTTCGGGTGGGAACCGGTAGGTATGTCGTCTCGTCTTGCACGTGGGTGAAGGCACACAACGCCCTCTCGCCCTCTGGCCGTGCCCCGGCGCGGCGGCGGCAGAGGACACTGGTAAGACGTTGAGAGAATCGGGCAGCGGGGCGGCTTGTCGCCCCGCCTCGGCGTATGGCGCGGTAATTCGAGGAGGCATCGGTGGCGGGCGAGTCCCCCGACAAGTCGGAGCAGCTGAAGTCGTCGGGGGAGACGACCGGCACGACTGGCAGTGAACGCGACCCGCGACTTGGGGTCATCCGGGAACCGGCGGCGTCGGCGGCCGGGACGGCCGAAAGCCGCGAGGGCGACCGCGCGACGGCCGTCTTCCGCACCGTGCGTCCGAAGGACGGCGAGGCGAAGGCTGCCGCCGGCGGTGACGGCGACGGCGGCAGCTCTGCCCCGGAAGTCGATGCGGATGCAAAGGCCGAGCCCGTCGGCGGCGCCGGCGCGGTCAAGGGTGACGCACGGCTGAAGGCCGCCGTGGCGGCCTGGGTGGCGAGCGCGGACGAGGACGCGGACGCCGACACGGACGTGGACGCGAACGCGAACGAGGCGGCCCGGGCCGACGACGAGGACGGCGAGAAGCCTGCCGCCCGGACGGCGGGTCAGGCGACCGCTGAGCCGACCGATCAGACGGCCGGTCAGACCGGTGACGCGGCCACGAAGCCCGCCGCCGACCGGCCGACGGCCGTCTTCAAGACGGCGCGTCCGAAGACCGATGACGCGGACGAGGCGGACGCCTCCGCCGACGCCGCTGGCCGGAAGGCCGGGACGGCGGACGAGAAGTCCGACGCGGGCCAGAAGGCTGACGAGGCCGGCAAGCCCGCCGCGGCCGGCAAGCCCGCTGCCGCGGACCAGCCGACGGCGGTGTTCAAGACGGTGCGTCCCAAGGACGAGCCGAAGGCTGACGCCAAGGCTGAGCCCGAGGCCGGCGCCGGCGATCAGCCGACGGCCGTCTTCAAGACGGTGCGCTCCAAGGATGAGCCCAAGGCTGACGCCCCTAAGGCTGACGCCAAGGCCGACCCCAAGGCCGGTGCCGACCAGCCGACGGCCGTCTTCAAGACGGTGCGCCCCAAAGACGAGCCGAAGCCCGAGCCCAAGGCTGACGTGAAGGCTGACGCCCCTAAGGCTGAGCCCAAGGCCGACGCCGGCGACCAGCCGACGGCCGCTTTCGGCGCCGTACGCCCCAAGGACGAGCCCAAGGCTGACCGCAAGGCCGGCGCCGATCAGCCGACCGCCGTTTTCGGTGCCGTACGCCCCAAGGCCGGCGCCAAGGGCGAGCCCAAGGCCGACGCCGGTGATCAGCCGACCGAGCTGCTCAAGGCCCCGGCCCCGGCTCCGGCCCCGGCCCCCGCGCCCAAGGCCGGGCAGGAGCGCAAGAGCCAGTTCGTCCCGCTGAAGGACGACGCCCCGGCCAAGCCCGACGCCAAGCCGGGTGCCAAGCCCGGTGCCGCTCCCGCCAAGCCCGGGATTCCGGTCTCGGTCACGCCCCCCAAGGCGCCCGCGGCGCCGGCCGAAGCCGAGCGGGCCAAGCAGGCGCCCTTCCCCGGCAAGCCGGCGGGCGCCGCACCGGGGACCGGCACCGACGCGGAGGCCGGGCGTCCCGCGGCACCGCTCGACCTGCTCGCGCAGCTGACGAACACCCCGCCGCCGCCGGAGACCCCGGTGCGCACGGCGATGCGCCGCGTGAAGATCTGGACGCCGCTCGTCGTGCTGCTCGGGATCATCTTCGTGGTCGTCCAGTCCTTCCGGCCGCTGCCCGAGCCGAAGCTGGCGCTCGGCGCGAAGAAGGCGTTCACCTTCACCGGCGCTCAGCCGGACTTCGCCTGGCCCGCCGAGGGCCAGTCCGCGGCCAAGGTGCTGGGCGCGGGAGAGGTCGGGACGTCCGGGGCGCAGAAGGCCGTGCCCACGGCGAGCGTCGCCAAGGTGATGACCGCGTACGTGATCCTCAAGGACCACCCCCTCAAGAAGGGCGAGAAGGGCGCGGACCTCGTCATCGACGCGCAGGCGGCGAAGGAGTCGCAGTCGAAGGACGAGTCGCGGCTGACCGTGACCGAGGGCCAGACGTTCTCGCAGTACGACATGCTGCAGATGCTGCTGATCCCCTCCGGCAACAACATCGCCCGGCAGCTGGCGCGCTGGGACGCCAAGTCCGAGGACGAGTTCGTCAAGAAGATGAACGCGGCCGCCAAGGACCTCGGCATGAAGAACACGACGTACACCGACCCCAGCGGTCTGATGGAGACGACCAAGAGCACCGCCAGTGACCAGGTGAAGCTGGCCGAGGTCGTGATCAAGAACGACGTCATCCGTGAGATCGTCGGCAAGCCCAACGCCAAGATCCCCGGGCTCGCGGAGCCGATCTACAACAACAACGACAAGCTGCTGACCAAGGGCACCGGCGTCCTCGGCGTGAAGACCGGCTCCAGCGGTCCGGCCGGCGGTGCGCTGATGTGGGCGGCGAAGCGGACGATCGACGGCAAGGAGCGGCTGATCGTCGGCGCGACCATGGACCAGCACTTCAAGGGCGGCCCCGACATCAACGCCGAGAACAGCCTGAAGATGGTGCTGGACAACAGCTACAAGCAGACCCGCGCCATCCAGGACGCCCTGATCTCGGCCGTCGTGGTGAAGAAGGGCGACGTCGTCGGCTCCGTCGACGACGGTCTGGGCGGGAAGACGCCGGTCGTCGCGACCAAGGACGTCAAGGCGATCGGCTGGGCGGGCTTCGCGACGAAGTTCACGCTCTCCGCCAACGGCCACAAGATCCCGCACACGGCGAAGGCCGGCACCGAGGTCGGCGAGCTGACCGTGGGCACCGGCGTGGACGCGGTCAAGGTGCCCGTGGCGCTGAAGACGGCGCTCGCGGAGCCCTCCTTCGGTGCGAAGCTGGGCCGCCTGGGCTGATCCACGGCCGCCGGCCGGCCGTCGTCGACGGCTTCTGGACCGTACGAGTGGGTACGGTCCGGGAGCCGCTTCGCGGCCGCGGTGGCGGGTGGGCGGCGTGTTAGCGTCGCGGGGTTTGCTCGCCTCAGCTCGAGCATGCGTGAAGATGGGGGAGATGGACCAGGGGGAAGACGGGGAGAGCCGCAGTGACCACCGTGGGGCCGGCGCGGGCCGGAAAGCCGGGAGAGCCCGGCAGCGAAGGCGACGACGCCAGGTCCGGTGCGCCGGACGGCTCCGTGCCTTCTCATGCGTCCGGGACGACCGGTGCGTCCGGCGTGCCCGGAGCATCCGCCGCCGGGAGACCGGCGTGGCGGCGGCCCTCCTGGGCGGTCGTGCCGGGGCACCGGCGCGGTGGCCGGCTCCAGGCGCTCACCGGGACCGTGCCCGTCACCCTCTTCGTCGCGGCCGTGCTGCACGTGGTGTGGGTGTGCCTGTTCGCGAACAGCGGCGGTGACCTGGCCGCTCAGGACGCCTGGACGGAGTTCGCGCTCCAGCACCCGGCGTCGGCGTACAACCTCGCCTGGTACGGCGGGATGCACCCCGTCTCGTACAGCGCGATCTCCCCGTATCTGATGGCCCTGCTCGGCGTGCGCACCACGATGATGATCGCGGGCACGCTGTCGGCCGGGCTGATCGCCCTGCTGCTGGTGCGCAGCCGCGCCGTGCGGCGGCCGCTGTGGCCCGCCCTGTACGGCGTCTTCGCGCTCACCTGCAACGCCATCTCGGGGCGGGTGACGTTCGGGCTCGGCATGATGTTCGGGCTGGCGGCGGTGGCCACGATCTTCGCGTGGCCGGTGCGCTGGCGCTCGGACGGCCGCTACCGCTGGGCGCGGGCCGCGCTGGCCGGGCTCATGGCGGCGCTGGCGACGGCGTCGAGCCCGGTGGCGGGCCTGTACGTGGGCGTCGTGGCCGCGGCGCTGTGGCTGAGCAGGCGGCGCCCGGCGGCGTACGCGCTGGGGGTGACCCCGGTGCTGGTCGTGGCGCTGTCGGCGTGGCTGTTCCCGTTCTCCGGGCAGCAGCCGATGGGCTGGCTCTCGATGATCCTGCCCCTGCTCGCGGGCGTCTTCGGGATGACGATGACGCCCTCCTCCTGGCGCACGGTGCGGATCTGCTCCGCCCTCTACGCGCTCGGGGTGGTGCTGGTCTGGCTGATCCCCTCGCAGATCGGTACGAACATCTCCCGGCTCGGCATGATCTTCGGCGGTGTGGTGGTGGTCGCCGCGCTGACCGACAAGAAGATGCCGCCCCGCGCCGAGCTGCTCCGGCGCGGCCGGGTCTGGACCGCGATGGTGCTCGCCGTGCTGACCTGCACGGTCTGGCAGCTGGCCAACTCCATCAGCGACATCGTGCACACCACCCCGGCCGCCTCCTGGGCCCGCGCGCTGGCGCCCCTGGTGGACCGGCTGCAGCGGGTCGACGCCGCGCGCGGCCGGGTCGAGGTCGTTCCCGCGCGCAGCCACCGCGAGGCGTCCGCCCTGGCCCCGTACGTCAACCTCGCGCGCGGCTGGAACCGGCAGGCGGACCTCAAGCGCAACCCGCTCTTCTACGAGGAGGGCAGGCTCACCCCGGACAGCTACCGCGCCTGGCTGAGCCGCTGGGCGGTGCACCACGTGGTGCTGCCCACCGGTGAGCCGGACAACGCCGCCGTCGAGGAGGCCAAGCTGGTCCGCCAGGGCCTGCCGTACCTGCGCGAGATCTGGTCGGACAAGAACTGGCGGCTGTACGAGGTGCAGAACCCCACCCCGCTGGCCGAGCCCCCGGCGATCGTGGACCACGCGGACGCCGGCGAGCTGACGATCACGGTGCACCAGGCGGGGCCGGTGCTGATCCGCATCCCCTACTCGCCGTGGCTGGGTCTGATCGACAAGTCCGGCAAGGCCGTGCAGCCGCCGAAGGCCGGGCCGGGCGGAGAGCCGCCCGTCAACGTCAACGGATGCCTGACCAAGCAGGTCCAGCCGTCGCAGAAGGGCGAGCCGGAGGACGACTGGACCCTGCTGCGCGCCCCGCACCCCGGTACGTACCGGATCGCGGCGCCCTACAAGCTGCCGCGCGGCACGGGCTGCCCGGACGACCTGGCGCGCTAGACCCTGGCGCCACAGCGAGGCGGGTGACCGAACGTAGCGTCCGGTCACCCGTTCGCCGTCTTCCGGCGGGTCCGTCCGGATGATCTCGCGCCACCCCGATGACCTGCCCGTTCGGCCCCGCGCCGGGCTGTGACGAGCGGCGATGGCGCAGGGCCGCCGGGGTGCGGACGCCGCGCAACGCGGTTTCGCTCGGCAGGAGAGGAGCGCGGAATTCCGACTCCTGCTGCGGCGCATCGGCGTGCCGCGTCCGCGCTCACGGAGGAAGCATGCGTACTGCACGAGTGCTCACCGGGGCCGCCCTGACCATAGCCGCGCTGGGGCTGCCGTACGTCCCCGCGCTCGCCGACACCTTCGGGAAGCTGGAGGTCAGCCCGAGCACCGTCCGGCCGGGCGCCGTGGTCACGGTGAGCACCACCGCCTGCGGCCCCGACGGCCGCGGCACGGGTGACGCCAGCGCCGTCGGCGGCCCCTCGTCGTTCGAGCTCGGCCCGGGCACCCACAAGGACGTCGTCGTCGGCGAGTTCAAGGTGCCCGACTCGGCCAGGCCCGGCACCTACGGCATCGGCGCCAAGTGCGACAACGGCAAGGAAGCCACCGGCGACGTGGTCGTCACCTCCGGCTCGGCCCCGGCCTCGGCACCCGCCTCGGCCGCGGCCTCCGTCATGCCGAGCACCCCGGCCTCGCCCCCCATGGGCGGCGTGAAGACGGGAGCCGGCGGGACGAGCGCGAGCTCGGGCACGGTCGAGATCGTGGCCGGCGCCGCCGTCCTGGCCACCGTCGCGGTCGCCGGCACCGTGTTCCTGCGCCGCCGCGGCGGCGGCCACCGGGCCTGACCGGGGGCCGTCCCCGTGCCGGCCGGTCCGCCCCTCGGCCCCCGGACGCGCGCCCTGCGCCCGGGGGCCGGGGACGGCCGGGGGCGCGAGCGATGGCCGGGCCCGCCGGAGCCCGTGGGTGCCCGCCTGCGCAGCGCCTACCTGGGGGGCGCCGCCGTGGGCCGGTGGGGGCACCCGGCGGGCCCGGCACACGTGGTGCGTCAGGCGCGCGAATCGCGGCGCAAGAGCGTGCTCGCCGCGGTCCTCGCGGTCGCGGTGCTGACGGGCAGCTGGCTCATCGAGCACGGCGCCAAGGACCAGGCGCCGCCACCGCAGCCCTCCAAGGCCGAGGCGTTCCCGACGCCCGGCGAGCCCCTGTTGTCCCCGCCGCGCCGGGAACGGTCCATTCCGCCCCTGCCGCCGGCCGCCCCCACGCGCGTGCGCGTCCCCGCCATCCAGGTCGACGCCCCGCTGATGCCGCTCGGGCTGCTGCCGGACCGCACCCTGGCCAGCCCGCCGGACGCGGACAAGAACCTCGCCGGCTGGTACGCGGGTGGCACCCCGCCCGGCGCGGCCGGCACCGCCGTCGTGGCCGGCCACGTCGACACCGAGAACGGGCCCGCGGTCTTCTACAACCTGGGCGCCCTGAAGAAGGGCGACACGGTGGAGATGGCACGCGCGGACGCCCGCACCGCCGTCTTCACGATCGATGCCATCGAGGTGTACGAACGCGACCGCTTCCCGTCCGCGAAGGTCTACGGCACCACCGGACGGGCCGAGCTACGGCTGATCACCTGTGGCGGCGGCTTCTCCCAGGAGGCGGACGCCTACCTGGGCAACGTCGTGGTCTACGCGCACCTGACGTCCGTACGCAACACGCCCCAGCTGATGCGCGGTTAGGCCCCGGCCCCGCTTCTAGTGCTCCTCCCAGGGCGGTTCCTCGTCCCAGGACGGCTCCTCCTCGGGCCACGGCGCCTCGTCCCCGGCCCGGGACGCCGCGGGGGCGCCCTGCCGCGCCGCCGCCCTGGGCGCCGGAACGGCCGCCGGCGCGGGCGGCTCCTCCGGCTGGGGAGCGGGCAGCTTCGCGAGCACGTCGAGGATGGGCTGCCCGTACTTGGCCAGCTTGTTCTCGCCGACGCCGCTGACCGAGGACAGCTGCTCCAGCGAGCCCGGCAGGGCGGTGGCGATCTCGCGCAGCGTCGCGTCGTGGAAGATGACGTACGCGGGCACGCCCTGCTCCTTCGCGGTCGCCGCCCGCCAGGCGCGCAGCTCCTCGAAGACCGGCACCGCGGACGCGGGCAGATCGGCGGGGGCGCCACGCCTGGCCGCACCGGCCCCGCCCGCCTTGGCGGCCCGCGCGGCGCGGGCCGGCTTCTCCGGCTCGCGGCGCAGCAGCACCTGCCGCCGCGAGCCCAGCACGTCGGCGCTGGCGTCGGTGAGCACCAGCGTGCCGTACTCGCCCTCCACGGCCAGCAGCCCTTGCGCCAGCAACTGCCGCACCACGCCCCGCCATTCCGCGACGCTCAGCTCCGTGCCGATGCCGAAGACGGAGAGGCCGTCGTGGTCGTGCTGGATGACCTTCGCGGTCTTCTTGCCCAGCAGGATGTCGATGATCTGGCCCGCGCCGAACTTCTGCCGCCGCTCCCGGGCCAGCCGGAAGACGGTGGACAGGAACTTCTGCGCGGCGATCGTGCCGTCCCAGGTGACCGGTGGCGTCAGGCACGTGTCGCAGTTGCCGCAGGCGGCGTCCTGCCGCTGACCGAAGTAGGCGAGCAGCTGTCCCCGGCGGCACTCCACCGTCTCGCACAGGGCCAGCATCGCCTCGAGGTGGGTGGCGAGCCGGCGGCGGTGCGCGTCGTCGCCCTCCGAGCCGTCGATCATCTTGCGCTGCTGGACCACGTCCTGCAGCCCGTACGCCAGCCAGGCCGTCGACGGCAGCCCGTCACGCCCGGCGCGGCCGGTCTCCTGGTAGTAGCCCTCCACGGACTTCGGCAGGTCCAGGTGGGCCACGAAGCGCACGTCCGGCTTGTCGATGCCCATGCCGAAGGCGATCGTGGCGACCATGACGACGCCGTCCTCGCGCAGGAAGCGGGCCTGGTTGGCGGCGCGCGTACGGGCGTCGAGGCCCGCGTGGTACGGAAGCGCCTCGATGCCGTTCTGCGCCAGGAACGCGGCGGTGTCCTCCACGCCCCTGCGGGACAGGCAGTAGACGACGCCCGCGTCGCCCGCGTGCTCGGTGCGCACCAGCTCCAGCAGCTGCTTCTTCGGGTCGTTCTTCGGCGCGATGCGGTACTGGATGTTGGGGCGGTCGAAGCTGGCGACGAAGTGCCGGGCCTCGCGCAGGTTCAGCCGGGCCGCGATCTCGGTGCGCGTCGCGTCGGTGGCGGTCGCGGTCAGGGCGATGCGCGGCACGTCCGGCCAGCGCTCGTGCAGCGCGGACAGGGCCAGGTAGTCGGGGCGGAAGTCGTGGCCCCACTGGGCCACACAGTGCGCCTCGTCGATGGCGAAGAGGGAGATCTTGCCCCGGTCGAGCAGCCGCAGCGTGGCCTCCACGCGCAGCCGCTCCGGCGCCAGGTAGAGCAGGTCCAGCTCGCCCGCGAGGAACTCGGCCTCCACCATGCGGCGTTCGTCGAGGTCCTGCGTGGAGTTCAGGAAGCCGGCCCGCACGCCGAGCGCGCGCAGCGCGTCGACCTGGTCCTGCATGAGCGCGATCAGCGGCGACACCACGACCCCGACGCCCGGCCGGACCAGCGCCGGAATCTGGTAGCACAGCGACTTGCCGCCACCGGTGGGCATCAGCACGAGCGCGTCACCGCCGGAGACGACGTGCTCGATGATCTCTTCCTGCTCGCCGCGGAACGCGTCGTACCCGAAGACGCGGCGCAGGCAGCGCAGAGCCTCACCGGCGTCGTCGCCGGCCTCGCTGATCACTGTGGTGTCGGCCATTCGAGAAGTCTACGAGCCGCCACCGACAAAGCCGGGTGGATCAAGAAAGCCGGCCGGACCGGCCGGCGCCCGGCGGATCACGCCACCTCGATGCCGTACTCCCGCACCAGCGCCTCCAGCCCGCCCGTGTACCCCTTGCCGCCGATCACGAAGTCCCAGTCGCCGCTCGCCCTCCTGCGGAACGAACCGAGCACCAGCGCGGTCTCGCCCGGCCGCCCGTCGGAGACCTCCAGCTGTCCGAGCTCGCCGCCCGAGGCGTCCGCGAGCCGGATGCGGGCACCGGTGAACTCCGAGAGGTCGGCGTGCGGATCGACGGCCGGGTCTATGGCCGCGACGAGCACGAGCCGGTCGGCGGGGGAGGGCAGCGCCTCGAAGGCGACGTGGAGGGCGGCCTTGTCGGCGGGGGAGGGGTCGACGGACCGCACGGCTCCGTCGGGGGTCTGCCGGTTGTTGTAGAAGACGAAGTGATCGTCGCTGAGGACGCGCGACCCCTCGCAGACGAGCGCGCACACGTCCAGGGCGACGCCACCGGACCAGGACATGCCCAGCACGTTGTGGTTCCCGGCCGGCCCGGGCTCCTGCCGGGCCGCGGGAGCCGTACGGGCGCCCCCGCCCAGCCGCCCCCGCAGCCCGTGCCGCGCCAGCAGCTCCACCAGCTCCTCGCCGGAGACCAGCGTCAGCGGCTTGCCGTTGGCGAAGGCGTACGAACCGGGCCCGAACCCCGAAGTCGTCACCAGCACGCCCTTGTTGGCCCCGGCGCCCTGCACCGTCCCGTACAGATCGCGCACGGCGGTCGGCGGCACCGTCTTGCGGTACCGCTTGACCTGCACGATGATCCGGCCGCCGCTGATCGGGTCGGGGTCCAGCGCCTCGACGTCCACGCCGCCGTCGTTGGAGCGCTGCGTCATCACGGCCTGCATGCCGCGGGCCCGGAAGAGCTCGGCGACCAGCGCCTCGAAGGCGACGGGGTCCATCTCGAAGAGGTCCGGGTCGTCGCCCCCGCCGTGCGAGACGACCCCCCGGCCCACGTCGTCGGGCTGCCGACCCGGCCGTACGGCGGCCAGTTGGTCCGGACGGGCGGACAACAGCCCGCCGAGCCCCTCGGTGAGGCACTCCACGGCGCTGACCTGCTCCAGGCGCAGCTGTGCGAAGACCGCGCGGGAGACGGTGACGGCGGCCAGGACGATCCGGGCGGGCCGCCCGGTCGCCGGATCGTGGTCGTCGACGAACCCGTTGAGGACCACGGACTCCAGCGTCCCGAACTCGTCCGCCGCGAAGAGCTCGCGCAACGCCAGCAGCACGCACTGCGCCAGCACGTCGCGGTAGACGGACCGCCGCTGGGTGACGGGCCGGGCGATCTCCTTGTGCTCGTCCGCGGTGACCATGTACCGCACCGACTTCGTCTCCGGGACGATGCCGAAGCCCGGCAGCTCCCAGTTCAGCACCAGCTGCCGGGCCGCCGGGTCGTAGGCGGCGGATATCTGGTGCGGGAAGTCGTCGGGCCAGGCCCCGGAGGCGTACAGGGCCGCGGAGAAGTACTCCACCACCGCCTCGGGGTCCGCCTCCCGCAAGGCCGCCGCCATGTCCGCGATGCCGGCGTTGTACTCCCGGGTCTGCGCCAGCGTGGCCGCGGCCCACTGGTCGTACTGCTGCCGGTAGGCGGCCAACTGCCGCAGCCGCCGCTCCTCGGCGGCCTGCGCCGCGTGCCAGTCGCTCTCGAACTGCGGCCGGTTGCCGCGGTAGCGGAAGTCATAGGGGTCCGGCATGGCCACGGGCTGCCCCAGGTGCCCCGGACTGAACGGCTCCAGCCGCTCGGACCGCGCCAGCGCGCCCGTACTGAACGCGGGCGCCCCGCAGCCCGCCACCAGCAGCCCCTCCAGCGCCCCGACCCGGGCCTCCAGCTCCTCCGTCCGCTGTCGCGCCTCGGCCTCCCGGGCCTGCCGGTACGCCCGCTGACGCTCCCGGTCCTGCCGCGCCAAGTCCCGCTCGTGCGCCCGCTGTCGCCGCTCCAGCTCGCGCTGCTCGGCCGCCGCCGCCCGCTGCCGGGCCTCGTGCTGCCGCTGCTGCTGCCGCTGCGCCTCGGCCCAGATCCCCATCAGTCCGCTGGAGCGGCGACTCATGGATGCGTTCCTCCCCCGACGACTTCCGCTGCCCTGCCGACTTTAGCCGCCCGTACGACAAAACGATCACCGCATCGCAAATGTCCCCCCATGCGGAAGAGCCCCTCCGCGGGTTCACGGAGGGGCTCTCTCGGCTGTGCCCCCGGGCAGATTCGAACTGCCGACACCCGCTTTAGGAGAGCGGTGCTCTATCCCCTGAGCTACGGAGGCGGGGCAGCCGTCAGTGTAGCGGGTGCCCTGCCCGCGGGGGCAGGGCGGCGGGTGACGGTGACACGCCAGGCGCCGGTCGGGGTGCGGTGCAGGACGTCGATGGTGACGCCCGCGGCGGTGCAGCGCTGGCCGGTGCGGTAGGGGGCGTCGGTGAGGGAGGCGGTGACGTTGGGGTCCTTGGTGTAGCAGCCGGCGCTGGCGGGAGTGGCGTCGGAGGCGCGGACGGGGCCGGAGCCCGAGGGGAGGTCGGTGGCGACGGAGGTGACCAGGACGCCGGGGCGGCAGACGGCGTGGTCGAGGCGGCCCGGGGCGCGGGCCTCGAGGGTGATGGCGCGGGTGCGCGAGAGCGGGACGACGACCAGCTTCACGCCGCCCGGGACCGAGGTGGGCGTCAGGGTGAAGGTGCGCACGCCCAGGCCGGGCAGGCAGCGGACCTGGGAGGGGGCCAGCCAGCCCAGCTTCCACTTGTGCCAGGCGAGGAAGTCGTTGGAGGGGCCCCAGTCCTCGTCCATCGGGTCCCAGTGGCCCACGGGCGTGGTCACCGCACGGCCGCGGCCCGCGTAGTAGAGGTCGGGCAGGCCGAAGCTGTGGGCGTTCTCGTGGCTGAGGACGCGGAAGGGGCTGTCGCCGGTCTGGCGGCTCCAGATGAAGGAGACGTTCTTGACGGGGACGCCGTCGCCGGTGTTCAGGCCCGTGGACGCGCCGGCGAAGGTGACCGAGCGGACGTCCTGGGTCGCGGGCGGGCCCGCGTTGGGGGTGGCCAGGACGTTGATGAGGTCGTAGCGGCGGAAGTCGACCAGGTGGTCGGCGGCGTCGAGGATCTCCCGGGTGATGGCGTGGTAGCCGTCGCCCCGCGGGTCGAAGGCGGCGCCGCGCCGGATGCCGTACGAGCGGTACGGGCGCGCCATGCGGATCCAGCGGTGCAGGGGAGTGGAGCGGTAGTCGAGGCGCCCGTAGGAACTGGCGCGGTAGTAGTTGGGGACGGCCGGGAAGAACTCGGCGTAGCGCTGGCGCGTGGAGATGCGGGCGGGGGCGTCGGGGAAGTCGATGAAGAAGGTGACCGCCCGTACCGTGCCGCTGGACCGGGCGTAGCCGCGCGGGGTGCGGGCGCCCTCGGAGACGTTGGCGGTCAGGGTGCGCAGGGCGCAGGGGCCGGAGGGGGCCCGGCCGGCGAGGCGGAGGTCCGGGGGCGGCCCGGCGGCGTGGGCGGCCTCGGCGTCCCCGGCCTGCGAGGGCGGCGCGGGCGAGGTGAGCACCAGTGCCGTGGCCGCCACGGCCGCGATGGCCAGGGGTTTCATGCCGGTCACCTCCAGGGCGGGCGGCCGCCTGCCCCGGGCCGCGCGTTGTGTTCACCCTGTTCCCGGCCGGCGCGGGTACGCGCCCTGGACTGCGGCAGATGGAGGCGTCGGCTCCCACGTCCGGCGGTGTGAGTCGGTTCACACGCGGACGCGAAATTTCCGGGGAGGTTCTCCCCGTTTAACTGAGCGTCGCTGTCAAACGGGGAGCGGATCCCCGCTTATCCCTTCCTCAGGGAAAGGAGCGCCGGCCATGCCAGACGCGCCGCAGCCCCGCCTCCGCGCCGACGCCCTGCGCAACCGCGAGCGGATCGTCGCGGCTGCCCGTGAGGCGTTGGTCGAACACGGGGCCGAATCCTCGCTCGATGAAATCGCTCGACGCGCCGGGGTCGGCAATGCCACGCTGTACCGGCACTTCGCGGACCGCCGCGAGCTGATCCATCACGTCACCCTCTCCGTCATGGCCCGCATCGCGGACCGGGCCGAGACGGCACGAGCCGAGGAGCACGATGCTTTCCTGGCGCTGAGGCGCTTTGTCCATGCCGCGGCGGACGAGCGGATCGGGGCGCTCTGCCCCCTGCTCGCCGACGGCATCGACAAGGACCACCCCGACCATGTCGAGGCACGCGACCGGCTGGAAAGCGCGATCGAGGCGTTGATGGCCGCCGCCCGTGATGCCGGACAACTGCGCTCCGACATCGCCATCGGTGACCTGATGGTGGCCATCACCCAGCTCACCAGGCCGCTGCCGGACACCGGCTGCATGGACTTCGACCAGTTCGTGCACCGGCACCTCCAGCTGTTCCTGGACGGCCTGATGACGCCCGCCCGGTCACAACTTCCCGGATCGCCCGCGACTTTGGAGGACCTGCGCCGCAAGTTCCCGTCCTCCACCCACGACTTGTCCCACCGGTAGTTCCACCGCCCTTCGCTAGGTAGGCCCACGCATGCCCGATCTGACCACGCAACCCGACCCCAGGCGCTGGAAAGCGCTCATATTCATCGCCCTGGCCCAGCTCATGGTCGTGCTCGACGCGACCATCGTGAACATCGCGCTCCCCTCGGCCCAGACCGACCTCGGCATCTCGGACGGCAACCGGCAGTGGGTCATCACGGCCTACGCCCTCGCCTTCGGCGGCCTGCTGCTCTTCGGCGGCCGCGTGTCCGACCTGTGGGGCCGCAAGCGCGCGTTCGTCATCGGCCTGATCGGCTTCGCGGCCGCCTCCGCCCTCGGCGGCGCCGCGGTCAACACCGGCATGCTGCTGGGCGCCCGCGCCCTGCAGGGCGTCTTCGGCGCGCTGCTCGCGCCGGCGGCGCTCTCGCTGCTCGCCGTGCTGTTCACCGAGGCCAAGGAGCGCGCCAAGGCGTTCGGCATCTTCGGTGCGATCGCCGGTGCCGGCGGTGGCGTCGGCCTCATCCTCGGCGGCCTGTTCACCGAGTACCTCAACTGGCGCTGGACGTTCTTCGTGAACATCCCCTTCGCCGTCGTCGCCGCGATCGGCGCCATCGCCGTGATCCACGAGCCGGCCGAGGGCCGCAACCCCTCGAAGCTGGACGTCCCCGGCGTCATCCTGGCCACCCTCGGCCTGGTCTCGCTCGTCTACGGCTTCACCCGCGCCGAGTCCGACGGCTGGACGGCGGGCGCCACCATCGGCCTGTTCATCGCCTCGGCCGTGCTGCTGGCCGCGTTCGTGGTCGTCGAGAAGAAGGTCAAGGCCCCGCTGCTGCCGCTGCGCGTGCTCACCGACCGCAACCGCGGCGGCGTCTACGTCTCCCTGGGCCTGGCCGCCATCGCGATGTTCGGCCTGTTCCTCTTCCTGACCTTCTACCTGCAGGTCGTCCGCGGCTACTCGCCGGTCAAGACCGGTCTGGCGTTCCTGCCGATGATCGCCACGATGATCGCCGGTTCCACGCAGATCGGCACCCGGCTGATGACGCGCGTCCCGGCGCGCTGGCTGATGGGCCCCGGCTTCCTGCTCGCCGCCGTCGGCATGGTGCTGCTCACCCAGATCGACCTGGACACCTCGTACACCTTCGTGGTGCTGCCCGGTCTGCTGCTGATGGGCCTCGGCATGGGTACGGCCTTCATGCCGGCCATGAGCCTGTCCACCTACGGCGTCCAGGCCCGTGACGCCGGTGTCGCCTCGGCGATGGTCAACACCTCGCAGCAGGTCGGCGGCGCCATCGGCACCGCGCTGCTCAACACCATCGCCGCCAGCGCCACCACGGACTACTTCAAGTCCCACATGGCGCCCGGTGCCAACCAGAAGGTGCTCACCTTCCAGTCGATGGTGCACGGCTACTCCACCGCCGTGTGGTGGGCGGTCGGCATCCTGGCGCTGGCCGCGCTGATCGCGGTCGTCTTCGTCAACGCCGGTCACCAGGGCGGCCCGGCCGCCGCCTCCGGCGACGGCGAGAGCGCCGAGGACTTCGTCCCGGTGATGGCCCACTGAGGCAGCGGCCGCGGCCGGATCACCCGTAGGGGTGCCGGTCCGTTCCCCGAAGGCCCCCGCCGGTGACGGCGGGGGCCTTCGCGCGTCCGTGGGCGGGCGGCCCGGCGCTCAGCGCAGCCAGGGCAGGTCCGCGCCGGCCGGCTGCAGGCCCGTCGCGATGATGCGGCAGGCCTCGCCGAACTGGGCGGCCTGCTCCGGGGTGAGACGGTCGAAGATCGCCGCGCGGACGGCCGCCACATGGCCCGGCGCGGACCTGCGCAGCATCTCGAATCCCTCGTCCGTGAGGACGGCCAGCTGTCCGCGCTTGTCGGAGGGGCACTCCTCGCGCCGCACCCAGCCGTTCTTCTCCAGCCGGGCGATGGCGTGGGAGAGCCGGGACCGGGTGATCTTCACGTGCTGGGCGAGCTCGGTCATCCGCAGCCGGCGGCGCGGCGCCTCGGAGAGCTGCACCAGCAGCCCGTAGTAGATGTGCGGCATGCCGGCGTCGCGTTGCAACTGCCGGTCGAGATGGTCCTCCAGGAGGGTGTAGGCGTGCAGGTATGCCTGCCAGGTGTCCTGTTCGCTCTCGGTGAGCCAGCGGGGTTCGGCAGCGGCCTCCCGGGCCTCCGCGGCTACCGCGCTCTCCGCGGGTCGGTTCGTCATGACATCCACTGTTCCACCCGTCGGTTCTCGCACGTCCACAAGGCCAATGCTTGAAGTCTAAATAAGTCGCGGTTAAGGTCGGTGTCGAGCATAAAGCTTGAGAGTTCAAGCAATGCGCGATACCCCGTACCTCGAGGAGGCCCCCGATGCAGGTCACCGGCGCCCCGGCCGACGGGCGCATGCCCGCCCTCTACCTCTCGCACGGCGCTCCGCCGCTGGCGGACGATCCCCTGTGGCCCGGCCAGCTCGCCGCCTGGGCCGCGGACCTGCCCCGCCCCTCCGCGATCCTGATGGTCTCCGCCCACTGGGAGGAGGTCCCGCTCGCCCTGGGCGCCACCGAGGCGGTCCCGCTCGTGTACGACTTCTGGGGCTTCCCCGAGCGCTACTACCAGGTGCGGTACCCGGCCCCGGGCGCCCCCGGCCTGGCCGAACGGGTGCGCAAGACGCTGCGGGGCGCGGGCACGCCCGTGCAGGACATGCCCGGCCGGGGGCTCGACCACGGCGCGTACGTGCCCCTCGCGGAGATGTACCCCGGGGCGGACATCCCCGTCCTGCAGATGTCGCTGCCCACCCTCGACCCGCGGCGGCTGCTGGAGATCGGGCGCAAGCTCGCGCCGCTGCGGGACGAGGGCGTGCTGATCGTCGGCAGCGGCTTCTTCACCCACAACCTGGCCGCCCTGCGCCACACGGGGCCCCAGCCGCCCGCCTGGTCGGCCGAGTTCGACGCCTGGGGGCGCGAGGCGCTCGAGGGACAGGACGTCGACGCGCTGCTGGACTTCGGGAACAAGGCCCCGGCGGCCCACCTGGCTCACCCCCGCACCGAGCACTTCGCGCCGCTCTTCGTCACCCTGGGGGCGGCCGAGGGAGAGCTGGGCAGCCGGCGCAGCGTCATCGACGGCTTCTGGGGCGGTCTGGCGAAGCGCTCGGTGCAGTTCGGGTAGGGGCCTCTCCCGCCTCTTTCGCAAGTGCCTGCATCTGCCATGCAGTTCACGCTAGGCGGGTGGGCGCGCATGCGGAACCGTCCATGGTCCTACGACCGGTCCCGGGCGCGGGGGTCAGTGTTCGTGCCAGTAGAAGACGTAGTACGCCACCAGGCCCATGCACAGGCCGAAGACGAGCCCCATCCCGGCAGAGCGCAGCACCGAGACCTCCGTCAGGCTGCGCAGGAAGCCGATGCTCGCGCCGAAGAGCGCACCGTACGCGACCGCCCGCACCTCCGTGATCATCCTGTCGCGCCCGCGGATCAGCGCGTAGCCCAGGCCCATGGAGACGACGGCCGCCGCGAGCCCCAGCAGCCAGCCGTGCAGCTGGGAGAAGCCGTTGTCGTGGGAGAGGAAGACGGTGTACAGGCCGAGGACGACGCCGCCGGTGACGGGGACGGCCCAGGTCCAGCGCTCGGCGCGCTCGCCGACGTGGACGTGGCCGGTACGGGGGACGGGGCCGGGGCCCTCGTGGGCGTGGTGCCGCCCGGGCAGGATCGAGTGCGTGGGCATGGCGAGGCTCCTCTCACTCACCCCCCGTCCCACCAGGTCACACCCACCCCGGACCCCGGGCAACTCGATCAGCGGACCGGGCGGCGGCCCGCCCACTCATGCCTGGCCGAGCCTGCGCTCGTAGCGCGTCACGTCCCAGTACCGGCCGAACTTCCGCCCCACCTCGCGGTACGTCCCCACGACCGAGAAGCCGAAGCGCCGGTGCAGCCGGTCCGAGGCCGGGTTCGGCTCGGTCACGCCCGCGTACGCGCGGTGGACGTCCTCGGTGGCCAGCGCCTCGAAGAGCGCCTCGTACAGCAGCGTGCCGATGCCCCGTCCGGCCGCCCCGGGCGCGCAGTACACGCTGACCTCGACGGAGGTGCTGTAGGCGGCCTTGGCCTGAAAGGGGCTGCTGGTGGCGTACCCCAGAATCCGGCTTTCCGGGCCTTCCGTGGCAACCAGAAGCCGGTGCGGGCCGTCTTCGGAGTAGGAGAGCAGCCACCGGCGGCGCTCCTGCGGGGTGAACGGGGTGACGTCGAATGTGATGGCCGTCTCACGGACGTAGTGGTTGTAGAGCTCCGTGAGGGCCCCGAGGTCGGCTTCGGTACCCGGCCTGACCTGCACTTCCCCTGGCTGTGACGGCATACGGCCCTCCTCTGTGGCCGGACAGGGTACTGCATGATCACAAAAAAGAAGACGCATCAGGGGAATTCTGTCCGGATTCCGGCCGTTCTTTACTTCGGATGGGGCGCCCGCCCGGGTGTCCGGTCCGTCCCGCGACCGTCTCATCGCAAGGGAGCACGCATGGCAACCCGTGCCGTCGCCCGTCGTCAGACCTCCTCCACCAAGGGCGCTGACGAGGCAAGCAGTGTTCGCGCCACAGGCGGGGAGATCGCCGATCGCGACCTGGTCGGCATGTACCTCGACGAGATCGCGCGCACGCCCCTGCTCGACGCCGCCAAGGAAGTCGAGCTGTCGCAGACCATCGAGGCGGGCGTCTACGCCCAGCAGATACTCGACGGTCTCGAGGACGGTGGCGCCAAGGCCGGCGAGGCCTCCCGCGAGGAGCTCGAGGCGATAGCCGCCGAAGGCGCCCGGGCCAAGGACGTCTTCATCAAGTCCAACCTGCGCCTGGTCGTCGCCGTCGCCCGCCGCTACCCGCGCAGCGGCCTGCCGCTTCTGGACCTGATCCAGGAGGGCAACGCGGGCCTGGTGCGCGCGGTGGAGAAGTTCGACTACACCAAGGGATTCAAGTTCTCCACGTACGCGACGTGGTGGATCCGCCAGGCCATCACGCGCTCGATCGCCGACCAGTCCCGGACGATCCGGCTCCCCGTCCACCTGGTGGAGGAGCTCGGCCGCATCCGGCGGGTGCAGCGCGAGTTCAACCGGGAGCACGGCCGCGAGCCCGAGCACGCGGAGATCGCCGCCGAGCTGGACACCACGCCCGAGCGCGTCGGTGACGTGCTCGACTGGGCCCGTGACCCGGTGAGCCTGAACATGCACGTGGACGACGAGGGCGAGACCCAGTTCGGTGACCTGCTGGAGGACACCTCCGCCGTGTCGCCGGAGCAGTCGGTCATCGCGCTGCTGCGCAGCGAGGAGCTGGAGGGGCTCATCGGGCGCCTGGACCACCGCACCGCCTCGATCATCAAGGCGCGCTACGGCATCGAGGACGGGCGCGAGCGCACGCTCACCGAGGTCGGCAAGCAGCACGGCCTCACGCGCGAGCGCATCCGGCAGATCGAGAAGCACGCGCTGCTGGAGCTGAAGAAGATGGCCCACGACACCGGATTCGACGCAGCGGCTTAGACGCGGCGCCTCAGGCTTAGACGCGGCGCCTCAATTGGGCATAACCTAGTCATAACCCCCTAGAGCGGGCCCCGGCGCACTCCCCCCCTTGCGCCGGGGCCCTTCCCCTTTCCCGGCCCTGCGGCGCGGCTGATGCGGGCGCCCAGCTCGACCAGGTGCTCGACCAGCTCCGGCGGCTCGTGCGCCTCGAACTCGCAGTCCACGAGTGCCAGCCGGAAGGCCACCCACTCCAGCGAGTCGGACGTGGTGACGTCCAGCCGGCAGGTGTCGTCGTCGATCCGCGCCGGCGTGCCGAGCCAGTGCGGCAGCCGGGAGGCGACGAACTCCGCCGGGGCCCGGAACGTCGTCACGACCCGGTACGTGGGCTGGAGCCGGGCCATGGACCCCTTCAGGAACTCCCTCGCGTCCGCCACCGGCAGCTCGCGCGGGGTGAAGCGCGCGCCCGTGGCGAACGGCTCGCTCACCCGGTCGACGCGGAACGTGCGCCAGTCGCCACGGTCGATGTCATAGGCGACCAGGTACCAGCGGCGCCCGGTGCTGATCAGCCGGTGCGGCTCCACCAGGCGCTTCATCCGCGTGCCGTCGCCCTTGCGGTAGGCGAACCGCAGCCGCTCGTTGCCCGTGGCGGCCGAGGCCATGACGGTCAGGGTGTGGGGGTCGACGGTCGCGCCGTCGCCGCCGGCCAGGGGCACCATCGCCGTCTGCAGCGCGGAGACCCGGTGCCGCAGCCGGGACGGAAGCACCTGCTCCAGCTTGGCCAGGGCCCGTACGGACGCCTCCTCGATGCCCTCCACGGCATGGCCCGCGCCCGCCCGCAGGCCGACCGCGATGGCGACCGCCTCCTCGTCGTCCAGGACGAGCGGGGGCAGGGCGGCTCCGGCCGCCAGCCGGTACCCACCGTCCGCTCCCATCGTTGCCTGTACGGGGTAGCCGAGGTCGCGGAGCCGCTCGATGTCCCGCCGGATCGTGCGCGGACTGACACCGAGCCGCTCGGCGAGCTCGCTGCCGGGCCATTCGCGAGGTGTCTGGAGGAGCGACAGAAGATTCAGCAGCCGTGCCGGGGTGTCGGTCATGACCTCAGATTGCCAGCGATCTAGGACACATCCTGACCTATACGCGGGTTAGCTTCTGGGACGACCCCGGCGAACCGTCAGGAAGGCAGTACCCCTGTGACCACCACAGCGACCACCGATCCGCCCCTCGAGGGCGCCGCCGACCGCCGCCGCTGGCTGGCGCTCGCCGTGGTGATGACCGCGTCGTTCATGGACCTCGTCGACGTCACCATCGTCAACATCGCCATGCCGAGCATCCAGAAGGACATCGGCGCCTCCTTCAGCGTCCTGCAGTGGATCACCGAGGGCTACGCGCTCGCGTTCGCGGCCGGACTGATCACGGGCGGGCGGCTCGGTGACATATACGGGCGCAGACGGGTCTTCCTCCTGGGCATGAGCGGCTTCACCCTCGCCTCGATGCTCTGCGGCATCGCCGGCGACCCGCACCTGCTCGTCGCCGCCCGCGTCCTGCAGGGCGCGACGGCGGCCCTGATGGTGCCGCAGGTCCTGGCCATCGTCCACGCCACCTTCCCCGCGCACGAGCGCGGCAAGGTCTTCGGCATGTTCGGCGCGATCGTGGGCCTGGGGGCCGTCTCGGGACCGATCCTGGGCGCCCTGCTCACGCAGTGGAACCTCTTCGGGCTGGAGTGGCGGCCCATCTTCCTGGTCAACCTGCCGGTGGGCATCGCGGGCCTGATCCTCGGACGCAGGTACATCTCCGAGTCCAAGGCGCCGCAGGCCCTGAAGCTGGACCTGGTGGGCGTCGTGCTGGCGACGGGCGGCGTGCTGATGCTGCTCTACCCGCTGACGCAGGGCCGCGAGCACGGCTGGCCGCTGTGGGGCAACCTGTGCATGGCGGGCAGCGTGCTCGTCTTCGCCCTCTTCGTCCTCTACGAGCGCCACAAGACCCGCAAGGACGGCTCGCCGCTGGTCGAGCTGTCGCTGTTCCGGGTCAAGAGCTTCGCCGCCGGTATCGGCGTGGAGGTCGCCTTCGGCATCGCCTGCGGCATCTTCTTCCTGATCTGGACCCTCTACATGCAGATCGGTCTGGGCTGGAGCCCGCTGCGCGCCGGCCTGACCGGTATCCCGTTCTCCATCGGAGTGTCGGTGGCCGCCGGCATCTCGGTGCAGAAGCTCGTACCGCGCTTCGGGCGCAAGGTCCTGCAGGCGGGTGCGGTCGCGATGATGGCCGGCGTCATGCTCTACATCTGGGAGTCCCACCACTTCGGCACGGACATCCAGCCCTGGCAGATGGCGCTTCCGCTGACCGTCATGGGCATCGGCATGGGCCTGATCGTCGCGCCGCTGACCGAGACGGTCATCGCCAAGGTGCCCCACGAGCACTCCGGTTCCGCCTCCGGGCTCATAAACACCACGCAGCAGCTCGGCAACGCGGTCGGCCTCGGCCTGGTGTCGGTCGCCTTCTTCAACGTGCTGGACGAGCGCGCCGTCGCCCAGGGCCGCGCCGGAGAGGCATTCGGAGAAGCGTTCCGCCACGGCATGTGGTGGGTCGCCGGAGTGCTCGCCGTGGTGCTGGCGCTGATGTTCGCCCTGCCGCGCACCTCCGCCGCCCCGGCCCCGGCCGCCGAGACCGACGCGCCCTCGGAGCCGGCCAAGGAGCCCGCGGAGCCCGCCGCCGCGCACTGACCCGCCCCGGTCCTCACCTCTCTCCCGTCGGCCCCCGCCTGTACTCCAGGCGGGGGCCGACGGCCGTGTGCGGCACCTCGCGTCCGCCGCCCACGACGCGCGGCGTACGGGGGCAGCGGTGACAATCGCCCTATGAGCGAGGACTCGTCCCCCGCCCGGCCACCCTCCGGCCTGCTGCGCCGGATGACCGAGCGCGGCCGCGACGAGGAGCACCGGGCGGCGACACCGCTGGAGCTCTTCTTCGACCTGTGTTTCGTGGTCGCGGTGGCGCAGGCGGGCAGGCAGCTGGTGCACGCGCTGGCCGAGGGACATCCGGGCCATGGCATCCCCGGCTATCTGATGATGTTCTTCGCCATCTGGTGGGCCTGGGTCAACTTCACCTGGTTCTCCTCCGCCTACGACACGGACGACGTGCTGTACCGCGGGGTGACGCTGGTGCAGATCGCCGGCGTGCTGATCCTGGCGGCGGGCATCCCCCGGGCGTTCAACGACAGCGACTTCTCCCTGGTCTGGTTCGGCTATCTGGTCATGCGGCTGGCGCTGGTCTCCCAGTGGCTGCGCGCCGCGCACGCCTCCACCGGCGCGGAGCGAAGAACCGCGTCGCGGTACGCCATCGGCGTCGGCCTCTGCCAGGTCGGCTGGCTGGGTCTGCTCCTGCTGCCCGACCACGCCAAGCCATGGGTCTTCCTCACGATGGCGCTGGTGGAGATGGCGGTGCCCGCGGTCGCCGAGCACAGCCGGCCGACCGCCTGGCACCCGCACCACATCGCCGAGCGCTACGGCCTGTTCACCATCATCGTGCTCGGCGAGACGGTCGCGGCCGCCACGGCGGCCGTCCAGTCGGCGGGCGACGAGCAGGAGGCACTGGACGCCCTGCTGCCGATCGCCGCGGGCGGTCTGCTGCTCATCTTCGCCGCCTACTGGATCTACTTCGCCGTGCCCATCCACCTCCACCTCGCCTCCAACCGCCAGGCGTTCCTGTGGGGTTACGGCCACTACCTGATCTACGGTTCGGCCGCCGCCATCGGCGCGGGCATCGAGGTGGCGGTCGAGCAGGCCATCGGTAAGGCCCACATCAACTCCTTCGCCGCGGCGGCCTGTGTCACCGTCCCCGCCGCGCTGTTCATGTTCTGCGTCTGGCTCATCCACTCCCGCCACCACAAGCGGGGCCCGGCCCAGCAGTCGGTCCTGCCGCTCGCCGCCGTGGCCGTGCTCGCCTGCACCTTCGCGGGCGGTGCGGCGGCGGTGCTGCTGGCCGGGCTGGTGGGGGCGCTGACGGTGGCCGTGGGCGTCACGCTCGCGGCGAGACGCCAGGAAGGCGGAGAAGGGTCTCAACAGGCGGGCGGCGGTGCGTGATACGCATGACGGATGACTGATGCTCGTAAGCCGATGGATGCGCTGACGGATGTGGCCGGACTGCGGGTGGGGCATGCGCAGCGGATCGGGGGAGGGGCGCTGACCGGGACCACCGTGGTGCTCACCGAGCCCGGCGGGGCGGTCGCGGCCGTGGACGTACGGGGCGGCGGACCCGGCACGCGCGAGACGGACGCGCTGGACCCGCGCAACCTCGTGCAGCGCGTCGAGGCGATCGTGCTCACCGGCGGCAGCGCCTTCGGGCTGGATGCCGCGTCCGGCGTGATGGCCTGGCTGGAGGACGGGGGCCGCGGCTTCCGGGTGGGCCCGGACCCCGCGCAGGTGGTGCCCGTCGTACCGGCGGCCGCGCTGTTCGACCTGGGCCGTGGCGGCGACTGGCGGGCCCGTCCGGACGCCGCGCTCGGCCGCGAGGCGGCCGAAGCGGCGGCCCGTACGCCCTCCGGCGCCCCCGTGGCCCAGGGCAACGTCGGCGCCGGCACGGGAGCGGTGGCCGGCGGCCTCAAGGGAGGCATCGGCACCGCCAGCGTCGTGCTGCCCTCGGGCGTGACCGTCGCGGCTCTGGCCGCCGTCAACGCGGCCGGTGCCGTGGCCGACCCGGCGACGGGCGTGCTCTACGGGCGCCTGTACGAGGGCGGCCCCGTCGCCTACCCGGACCCGGAACGTCACCATGCGGCCCGGCAGGCCCTCGACGCCGCCCGCCAGGAGTCGGCCGAGCGCTGGGCCGGATCCGTGCGGCCTCCGCTGAACACCACCATCGCCGTCGTCGCCACCGACGCCGCCCTCACCCGCGCCCAGGCGCACAAGCTCGCCGGCACCGCCCACGACGGCCTGGCCCGCGCGGTCCGCCCCGTCCACCTGCTGACCGACGGCGACACCGTCTTCGCGCTGACCACGGGCCAGCACCCGCTGCCGGAGGAGGACCACCTCCCCGGCAGTGCCGACTTCGCGGCGGGAGCCGTCAACGAGATCCTGGCCGCCGGCGCGGACGTGCTGACCCGCTCGGTGGTCAAGGCGCTGCTGGCAGCCCGGAGCGTCGACGGCCCCGGCGGCGTCTTCCCCTCCTACCGGGAGCTTTACGAGGACTGAGCCGCGGAGGAAGACGAGGGCGGAAGCCAGAGCGGAAGCGAGGACGGAAGCAAGGGTGGATGCGCGGGCCGGGCCCAGGGTCGGCCCCAGGGCCCGGCCCAAGGCCGGCCCCAGGGCCGCGGCGAAGGCCGTGGGTCCCGGCGCGCCCGTACCCTGGAGGCATGAGTACCGCCCCCGAACCCCGCGCGCCCCGGCCCACCCCGGCCGCCGCACTGATCTTCGACGATCCGCTGTCGCAGCAGTCCTCGGACGACACGGACCGCGGCTGGGGCGACCGCCCGGGCCGGAGCGACGGCGACGGCGCCGCCGACCTGGCCCGGTTCCTGGACGAGAAGCCGCCCCACCACCTCTGAGGCGGGCTAGCGCGGCGCCGGCACGGAATCCGAGCCGGGGCCGCGGCGCTGCTCGATCAAGGTGTCCCGGATCTGGGCCAGCAGCTCGATCTCGGTCGGCTCGGCGGGCTTGTTCTCCGCCGGCGCCTTGGCCGCCTGGCGGTCCTGCCAGCGCTTCATCGGCAGCAGCATCAGGAAGTACACGACCGCCGCCGTGATCACGAAGGTGAGCGTGGCGCTGAGCACCGCGCCCCACTGGATGTAGACGCCCTTGGTCACCTCGCCCGTCGCGGCGCGGGCGCAGGGGCCCTTGAGGCAGGCCGCGTAGTGGTCGAGGTCCTTCGTGCCGAAGGCGCCGACCAAGGGGTTGATGACTCCCTTGACCACAGAGTTCACGATGTTGGTGAACGCCGCACCGATGACGACGGCGACCGCGAGGTCTACCACGTTGCCCCGCATCAGGAATGCCTTGAAGCCTCCAAGGACCCCCGTCTTCTTCTCGCTCACCGAACAGCCTCTCTCTGTGCGCACCTGTGACGGAATGGTTGATTCCATAACATACGAGAGAATCCGGCCGCCCTGTCCACTCGCGAGACACGATCAGCCCACCTGCCAGTGGGCCAGTACGGACGAGCCCAGCGCCGCCACCCCGGCGACCGCCACCGCCACCACCCCGGCCGCGGCGGGCCCCCACCGCCTGCGACCGTAGCGCCCGCGCCGCCCCACCCGCACCGGCGCGAACATCGGCACCCGGCACCCCGGAGGAGCCCAGGAGGGCGAGGAAGAGCCACCGGAGTGCGCGGAGAAGGGGGCCGGGGACGTCGTAGGGAAAGGCACAGCAACCACCGCCTGTCGTGAGGAAGCCCGATCCGGACGCCCCTCACGATCCCCGCTTCGGCCGCATCTCGCCGGGCCCTGTGGACGAACCCCGCAATGTGGAAAACCCCGTCGCCCGCACGGGTGATGCGTCAGCGACGGGGCACGACAGCGTCGGTGTTGCTACGGCAGATGCCGGCTACGGCAGCGTGATCCCCAGGTCCCAGCCGTCATGGGCACGCGTGCACAGACAGGACCGGTCCGCCGTCTTCGGCAGCGCGCCCACGGCGTCGAAGAGCACCTCGCGCAGCCGGTCCACGTTCTCCCCGAAGACCCGCAGGACATCCTCGTGCGAGACACCCTCGCCCGTCTCGGCCCCCGCGTCGAGGTCCGTGACCAGCGACATCGAGGTGTAGCAGAGCCCCAGCTCGCGGGCCAGCACGGCTTCCGGGTGCCCGGTCATGCCGACCACCGACCAGCCCTGGGCCGCGTGCCACCGCGACTCGGCCCGGGTCGAGAAGCGGGGCCCCTCGATGACGACCATCGTGCCGCCGTCCACCGGCTCCCAGCCGCGCCCGCGCGCCGCCGCCACGGCCACCGCGCGCCCGGCGGGGCAGTACGGGTCGGCGAAGGTCATGTGCACGACCTTCGGCACGGTGCCGTCCGCCAGGGGCTCCCCGTCGAAGAAAGTCTGCGCGCGGGACTTCGTGCGGTCCACCAGCTGGTCCGGGACGAGCAGCGTCCCCGGCCCGTACTCCTCCCGCAGACCGCCCACGGCGCACGGGCCCAGCACCTGCCGCACGCCGACCGAGCGCAGCGCCCAGAGATTGGCCCGGTAGTTGATGCGGTGCGGCGGCAGCCGGTGGTCGCGGCCGTGGCGCGGCAGGAAGGCGACCTTGCGGCCGGCCAGTTCGCCGAGGAAGAGCGAGTCGCTCGGTGAACCGTAGGGAGTCTTCACGGTGATCTCGCTCACATCGTCGAGGAAGGAGTAGAACCCCGACCCGCCGATGACGCCTATCTCCGCCATTCCTGCCGTTTCCGCTGGCGCTGCTGCGCTGATCATGTCGGCCATGCGTGTCACCCTAACCGCCGCGCTCCGGCAGGCGGAGGGTCCGGCGGAGGGCCCGCACGACGAAGCCCGCCGCCTCGCGGGGAGGTGGCGGGCTTCAGTGCGTACGGGGGCGCGTCAGGCGGCCGAGCTGCTGCTCGTGCTCGACGACGACGTGCTCGCGGAGCTCGCGGTGCTGGAGGAGCCGCTGGAGGCGGACGACGTCGAGGACGAGGCGGCCGACGTGGAAGACGTCGACTTCGCCGCCGGGCTGCTGCTGGACGACGAGCCGCGGCTGTCGTTCCGGTAGAAGCCGGAGCCCTTGAAGACGATGCCGACCGCAGAGAACACCTTCTTCAGGCGTCCGTCGCACTGCGGGCATACGGTCAAGGCGTCATCGGTGAACTTCTGCACCGCCTCGAGGCCTTCGCCGCACTCGGTGCACTGGTACTGGTAAGTCGGCACTTGCTCCTCCTGGCACTCTCACTCGTTGAGTGCTAACGACGATCCATAGTGCAGTATTCCGGTCCGTCAGTCCACCGAGACGGGCTCACGGTGACCCACCCCACGTGCCGCGACGACCGATTCGCCCTTCGGGGTGAGTGCCCGTCGCAGTGCCAGCAGGACCACCAGGGCCAGGACCGTACCGCCCATCGGCACCAGGAAACCGGTGCTCGCGCTGTGGGCGTCGATCAGCCGGCCGCCCACGGTGGCGCCGGCCGCCTGGCCCAGGCCGACCGCGCCGGTCAGCCAGGTGAACGCCTCCGTACGGGCGCCCGCCGGGACCAGCTTCTCGACCAGCGTGTAGCCGGTGATCAGGGCGGGCGCGATGCACAGGCCGACGATCAGGCCCAGGCCGCCCAGCAGCGGCAGCGCGTGCGCCGCCCACAGCGGGGTGGTGGCCAGGGCCAACAGCGGGTAGGCGATCAGCAGCCGGCGCTGCGGGCTGCTGCGCCAGGCGACGGCACCGCAGACGATGCCCGCGATCATGTTTCCGGCCGCGAAGACGCCGTACATCAGACCGTTCAGGCCCGGCTCGCCCAGTTCCTTGGTGAAGGCGGTCATCGACACCTGCATGCCGCCGAAGACCGTGCCGATGCCGAGCATGGAGATCGCCAGGACGCGCACGCCCGGCACGGACAGCGCCGAGACGCGCTTGCCGCCGTCGGCCGCGGCGCCCGCCGCGCCCCGGCTGGGTTCGGGCTGGGTGCGCCGCTGGGCGGCGAAGACCAGACCGCCGACCAGGGTCAGCGCGGCCTCCGCGATCAGACCGGCGGCCGGGTGGACGCCGGCGCACAGCGCGGTGGCCAGCACCGGGCCGATCACGAACGTGAACTCGTCGGTGACGGACTCGAAGGCCGCCGCCGTGGACATCAGCGGCGAGCCCTCGAGCTTGTTCGCCCAGCGGGCCCGCACCATCGGGCCGATCTGCGGGGTCGACGCGCCGGCCGGCACGGCCGCCGCGAGCAGCGCCCACAGGGGCGCGTCCGACAGGGCGAGCACCGTCAGCAGCGAGATCGCGGCGGCGTGCACGACGACGCCGGGGATCAGCACCGCGGCCTGCCCGAAGCGGTCCGCGAGCTTGCCGCTCTGCGGGGCGAACAGGGCCATGGCCACGCCCGCCGTCGCGGAGACGGTGCCGGCGGTGCCGTACGAGCCGGTGGTGTGGTTGACCAGCAGCAGGATGCCGATGGTCAGCATCGCGAAGGGCTGCCGGGCCAGGAAGCCGGGGAGCAGGAACGACAGCGCGCCGCGCGTGCGCAGCAGGCTGCCGTACCCGGGGCGTGCCCCGGCGGTGTCGTTGACCGTGGATGCCACGGCCGGGCCTTTCCGCCGCCTGGTAGCACGCCCCGACGGGATCGCCGCACGGAGCGCGCCGAGAGCTGTCCTCTCGCGCAGGACCGTGGTAGATGCCTATCCGGCCGCCTTGTGACGCGCGACCGCGGCCGCCGTGCGGTCGCGCCAGCCCTGCATCAGGCAGAGTTGGTTCGGTTTGTTCGGTAAGGGTGCGTAAACGAACGCTACGTAGCGGAAATCCTCACTACATGAGCGAATAGCTTACTTAACCTACTTCCTCTTTACCAGACCCCACTTTGCCTTCCGCTTTGCGGAAGCATCCAAAGCTGCCCCGGCTCCGGCCGTGCCCGTGCCCAGCCAGCCCGCGAGCTTGCCGCCCTCGCCCACCGAGCGCAGCCGCCGCTCGGTGGCGTCGCGCACCGGATCGGTGGCCACCACCAGCAGCTCGTCGCCGCGGCGCAGGACGGTCGTGGGCCCCGGTACGAAGCTGGTGCCGTCCCGGACGACCAGGGTGACGGCGGCCCCCGCGGGCAGCCGCAGCTCGGAGACCTCCACGCCGTGCATCTTCGAGCCGTCGGGGATCGCGACGGACAGCAGGTGCCCGCGCAGCCGCTCCAGCGGCGCCGACTCGATGCCCAGGTCCTCCGGCTCGTTCTCGCCCAGCCGCAGATGCCGGGCCAGCCAGGGCAGGGTCGGGCCCTGCACCAGGGTGTAGACGATCACCAGGATGAAGACGACGTTGAAGATGCGGCGGCTGTCGGAGACTCCGGCCACCATGGGGATGGTGGCGAGCACGATGGGCACCGCGCCGCGCAGCCCGGCCCAGGACAGCAGCGTCTTCGCCTGCCAGGACGTCCGGAAGGGCGCCAGGCTCAGGAACACCGACACCGGCCGGGCGATCATGGTCAGCACCAGCCCCACCACCAGCGCCGGCATGATGTCGTCGCCCAGCTCGTGCGGGGTGACCAGCAGGCCGAGCAGGACGAACATGCCGATCTGCGCGATCCAGCCCAGCCCCTCCGCGAAGCCGCGGGTGGCCGGCCAGTGCGGCAGCTTGGCGTTGCCGAGGATGAGCGAGGCGAGGTAGACGGCCAGGAAGCCGGAGCCGTGGGCCAGCGCGCCGGCCGCGTAGGCGGTGACGGCGATGGCCATCACGGCGATCGGGTACAGGCCGGAGGCGGGCAGGGCCACGTGCCGCAGCCCGTAGGCGCCCAGCCAGCCGATCGCGAGGCCGCAGGCGGCGCCGATGGCCAGCTCCAGCGCGATCCTGCCCAGCAGCATGTACCAGTCGTCGACCGGGCCCGCGGCCGAGAAGGCGACGACGAGGATGACGACGGGGGCGTCGTTGAAGCCGGACTCGGCCTCCAGGACACCGGTGAGCCGGCTGGGCAGCGGAATGTTGCGCAGGACGGAGAAGACGGCCGCCGCGTCCGTGGAGGAGACCACGGCGCCGATGATCAGGGCGTGCCGCCACTCGACGCCGGCCAGATAGTGCGCGGCGGCGGCGGTGACGCCCACGCTGACCGCGACACCGAAGGTGGAGAGCACGGCGGCGGCCGGCAGGGCCGGTTTGATTTCCTGCCACTTCGTGCCGAGACCGCCCTCGGCGAGGATGACGACCAGTGCGGCGTAACCGATGACCTGGGTGAGCCCGACGTCATTGAAGGAGACGCCGATGCCGTCCTGGCCGATGGCGACGCCGATGCCCAGATAGATGAGCAGGCTGGGGAGCCCGCTGCGCGAGGAGACCCGTACCGCCGCCACCGCGACGAGAAGAACGAGCGAGCAGATCAGCAGGAGTTCGTTGAGGTGGTGGACAGTCAGGGGGCGGTCCCTTCACGAGGTCTTCCACGGGCGTCGTGCGTCGGTGTCTTCACGGTATGACCGAAACGTTCCTCCTGACTTATGGCGAGAGGCCGGCGGCTCCGGCGGCAGCCCTGCGGGCACGGCCGGACGGCCGGTCAGCCGACGAGAAGTTAATTTCCTCATCTAATATTTTACGGGTTCTTGACGCCGCATCGTCGCGCCGGTGGCTCTGCACGGCACCGCGTCCGGGCGCCCGCCGCCCTGCGCCTATGGTTGCTTCCAGCATTCCAGGACCACCCTGCCCCTCTAAGGACAGCGATGCCCGCCAACAAGACCGGCCCCGCCAAGAAGAAGAAGGGGCGACGCGCCCGCCTGCTCGTGATCACCCTCGTGCTGCTGCTCGTGGCGGGCGTCGCCTACGGCTCGTACTGGAGCGTCAGCACCGTCCGCGCCTCCTTCCCGGAGACGGAAGGCACCCTGCAGCTCAAGGGCCTCTCCGGAGAGGTGAAGGTCGCGCGTGACAAGAACGGCATTCCGCAGGTGTACGCGGACAGTGCCGAGGACCTCTTCCGCGCCCAGGGCTTCGTGCAGGCGCAGGACCGGTTCTGGGAGATGGACGTCCGCAGGCACCTGACGGCCGGACGGCTCTCCGAGATGTTCGGCTCCGGCCAGGTGGAGACCGACGCGTTCCTGCGGACCATGGGCTGGCGCAAGGTCGCACAGCAGGAGTACGACTCCAAGCTGTCGGCGACCACCAAGAAGTACCTGCAGGCGTACTCCGACGGAGTCAACGCCTACCTGAAGGACCACAAGGGCAAGAAGCTGTCCGTCGAGTACGCGGCCCTGGAGTTCGAGAACGACTACACGCCCGAGCCCTGGAGCCCGGTCGACTCCGTCGCCTGGCTCAAGGCCATGGCCTGGGACCTGCGCGGCAACCTGCAGGACGAGATCGACCGGTCGCTCGCCGCCTCCCGCCTGAGCCCCCAGCAGATCGAGGAGCTCTACCCGGCGTACCCGTACGACCGGAACAAGCCGATCGTCGAGGGCGGCGCCGTCGACTCCACCGGCAAGACCTACGACCCCAAGGGCGCCGCGGGAGCCGCCCAGCCGGGCACCGGCACCGCCGCGGGCCCCGCGACGGGCGGCGCGGGAGCCGCCGGCGGCCTGCGCACCAGCCTGGCCTCGCTCTCGAGCACCCTGGAGAAGGTCCCGGCGCTGCTGGGCCCCAGCGGCAACGGCATCGGATCCAACTCCTGGGTCGTCTCCGGTCAGTACACGACCACCGGCAAGCCGCTGCTGGCGAACGACCCGCACCTCGCGCCGCAGATGCCCTCGCTCTGGTACCAGATGGGCCTGCACTGCAACAAGACCAGCGCGCAGTGCCCGTTCGACGTGGCCGGCTACACCTTCTCCGGCATGCCGGGCGTGGTCATCGGCCACAACCAGGACATCGCCTGGGGCATGACCAACCTCGGCGCCGACGTCTCCGACCTGTACCTGGAGAAGGTCACCGCCGACTCCTACCTCTACGACGGCAAGCAGCAGCCCTTCACCATCCGCAAGGAGACCATCAAGGTCGCGGGCGAGAAGAGCCGTGAGATCACCGTCCGCGAGACCAACAACGGCCCGATCGTCTCCGACCGCAACGACGAGCTCGTCAAGGTCGGCGAGAAGGCGCCCGTGAAGGACCCGGCGCCGGACCGCGGCGAGGGCTACGCGGTCGCGCTGCGCTGGACGGCGCTGGACGCCGGCAAGACCATGGACGGCCTCTTCGCGCTGAACCAGGCGAACGACTTCGGCTCCTTCCGCAAGGCCGCGGCCGACTTCGAGGTGCCCGCGCAGAACCTGATCTACGCCGACACCAAGGGCAACATCGGCTACCAGGCCCCCGGCCGCATCCCGGTCCGCGGCAAGGCCGCCAAGGGCGAGGAGCCGGCCGGCCGGACCGGCACCGGCAACACCCCGAAGATCGACGTCAACGGCGACGGCAAGGTCGACGCCAAGGACGAGGCGGCCAGGGCGGACGGCAGGACGGACGGCAAGAACGAGGCCGCCCCCGTCGCAGACGGCCGCTACCCGGCCCCCGGCTGGGACCCCGCCTACCAGTGGACCGACTTCGTGCCGCAGTCCGCGATGCCCTGGGACTACAACCCCAAGCGCGGCTACATCGTCACCGCCAACCAGGCCGTCGCCGACAAGAAGTACCCCTACCTCCTGACGCAGGACTGGGGCTACGGCGCCCGCAGCCAGCGGATCAACGACCTCATCGAGTCGAAGATCAAGGACGGCGGGAAGATCTCGACCGACGACATGCGGAAGATGCAGCTGGACAACAGCAGCGAGATCGCCAAGCTGCTCACGCCCTACCTGCTCAAGATCGACGTCAAGGGCGCCAACGAGCGCGAGACGAAGTACGTCCGCGAGGCGCAGAAGCTGCTGGAGGACTGGGACTACAACCAGGAGGCCGACTCGGCGGCCGCCGCGTACTTCAACGCGGTCTGGCGCAACACCCTCAAGCTGGCCTTCGGCAACAAGCTCCCCAAGGAGCTGCGGGTCAAGGACCAGTGCCTGCGGGTGCGCCCGGCCGACGGCTCCCGCCCCCAGGAGGACCTGGACGGCACCACCCGCCTGGTCGTGGAGTGCGGCGAGCGCGAGCCCGACAACGCCCAGCCCGACGGTGGCGACCGCTGGTTCGAGGTCGTCCGCGGCATCCTCGAAAAGCCCGAGAACGCGTGGTGGAAGACCAACGGCACCCGCGCCAACCCGGACGAGCGCACCCGTAACCGCGACGAGCTGCTGGCCCGCGCGATGAAGGACGCCCGCTGGGAGCTGACCTCCAAGCTCGGCAAGGACGTCACGCAGTGGAGCTGGGGCCGTCTGCACCAGCTGACGCTGAAGAACCAGACGCTCGGCAAGGAGGGCCCGGGCATCGTCAAGTGGATGCTCAACCGCGGGCCCTGGAACCTCGCCGGCGGCGAGGCGGCCGTCAACGCCGCCGGCTGGAACGCGGCGGGTGGCTACGACGTGATCTGGGTGCCGTCCATGCGGATGGTCGTCAACCTCGGCGACCTCGACAAGTCCCGCTGGATCAACCTCACCGGCGCCTCGGGCCACGCCTACAACGCCCACTACTACGACCAGACCGACAAGTGGGCCAAGGGCGAGCTGCTCCCCTGGGCCTACAGCGCGGACGCGGTCAAGAAGGCGGCGGAGGCGACGCTGACGCTCAAGCCGTAACCGGCCCCTACGGCCGGAAGCGGCGCACCCCGCCAGGGGTGACCACCGCGTGCACGGGGTGGTCGTGCGGTTCCTCCGGGACCCGCGCGACCACCTCGTCGTCGTAGAGGAGCACCACCCGCGCCGGGTCGGCCCCGGCCCGGTCCAGGCGGGCCAGCACCCGGTCGTACGAGCCGCCCCCGCGCCCCAGCCGCAGCCCGCGCCCGTCGACGGCCAGCCCCGGCAGCAGGACGGCGTCGGCCCGCGTCACGGCGTCGGGGCCCAGCCGCTCGCCGTCGGGCTCCAGCAGGCCCTTGGTGGCCCGTACGAGGTGGTCGGCGCCCCGGTAGAGCCCCCAGTCGAGATCGTTGTCGGGGAGCAGCACCGGCAGCAGGACCCGCACGCCCCGCGCGCGCAGCGCGTCCAGCAGTGCGCGGGTGCCCGGCTCGCCGCCGACCGAGACGTAGGCGGCCACCGTCCCCGCCCCCGCCAGCTCCGGCAGCTCCAGCGCCCGCCGCCCCAGCGCGGCCTCCGCCGCCCGGATGTCATCCTTGGTCAACCCCGCCCTCACCGCCAGGAGGGCCCGCCGCAAGGCGGCTTTGCTACGGTCGGCGGGGCCGGGTGCGCCGGCGGACTGGATCATTGTTCGTACAAACTCCTTGTCTCGGGTCATACTCGGCGGAGTCACATCTTCCGCTCAATCTCAACGGATAGTGTTCGGCCCATGACTCAATCCCGCCCTCGGATCAGCAAGGCTGTCATCCCAGCCGCCGGGCTCGGAACGCGTTTTCTCCCCGCCACCAAGGCCACGCCCAAGGAGATGCTGCCGGTCGTCGACAAGCCGGCGATCCAGTACGTGGTCGAGGAGGCGGCCCACGCGGGGCTGTCGGACGTCCTCATGATCACCGGCCGCAACAAGCGCCCGCTGGAGGATCACTTCGACCGCAATTACGAGCTGGAAGAGGCCCTGCGCCGCAAGGGCGACGACTCCCGGCTGGCCAAGGTCCAGGAGTCCAGCGACCTGGCCACCATGCACTACGTCCGCCAGGGCGACCCCCGGGGCCTGGGCCACGCCGTGCTGTGCGCGGCCCCGCACGTCGGCGACGAACCCTTCGCGGTGCTGCTCGGCGACGACCTGATCGACTCCCGCGACCCGCTGCTCTCCCACATGGTCGAGATCCAGCGCAAGCACGGCGGCAGCGTGATCGCGCTCATGGAGGTCGAGCACGCCCAGATCGGCCTCTACGGCTGCGCGGCGGTCAAGCCCACCGACACCGACGGCGTCGTCCAGGTCACCGGCCTGGTCGAGAAGCCCGACCCCGACGAGGCGCCCAGCAACTACGCCGTGATCGGCCGCTACGTCCTCGACCCGGCGATCTTCGACGTGCTGCGCGAGACCGAGCCCGGCCGCGGCGGCGAGATCCAGCTCACCGACGCCCTCCAGGCCCTCGCCGCCGAACCCGGCCTCGGCGGCCCCGTGCACGGCGTGGTCTTCAAGGGCCGCCGCTATGACACCGGGGACCGTGGTGACTATCTGCGTGCCATTGTCAGACTGGCATGCGAACGTGAAGACCTGGGCCCCGACTTCCGGGCCTGGCTTCGAAGTTACGTCACCGAGGAGATGTAGCGCTTTGAGCAGGACCGCCGGCACGGCCGCCAGGGGAGACCGCCTCTGGTCGGTGGACGAGCACCTCGACGACATCCTCGGGAAGATCCGCCCGCTGGAGCCGATCGAGCTGCAACTCCTGGACGCCCAGGGCTGTGTGCTGGTGGAGGACGTCACCGTCCCCGCCGCCCTGCCCCCCTTCGACAACAGCTCCATGGACGGCTATGCCGTCCGGGTCGCCGACGTCGAGGGCGCCAGCGAGCAGTTCCCGGCGGTGCTCACCGTGGTCGGCGACATCGCGGCGGGCAGCGGCGAGCTGCCCGCCGTCGGCCCGGGCGAAGCCGTCCGCATCATGACCGGCGCCCCGATGCCGCCCGGCGCCGAGGCCGTCGTCCCCGTCGAGTGGACCGACGGCGGCACGGGCGGCGGCGCCGTCACCGCCATGGCCGCCGGGCCCGGCGCGGACGACGCCGCCGGCGGCGAGGTCCGCGTCCACCGCCCCGTCGCCCCCCGCGCCCACATCCGCGCCCGCGGCAGCGACGTCGGCGCCGGCGAGATCGCCGTACGGGCCGGCACGGTCCTCGGCCCGGCCAGGATCGGCCTGCTGGCCGCCATCGGCCGCGCCACCGTCACCGTCCGCCCGCGCCCGCGCGTGGTCGTCCTGTCGACCGGCAGCGAGCTCGTCCCGCCCGGCGAGAAGCTCGCGGACGGGCAGATCCACGACTCCAACAGCTTTATGCTCACCGCCTGCGCCCGCGACGCCGGAGCCATCGCCTACCGCGTCGGAGCCGTCGAGGACGACCCGCACACCCTGCGCGCCACCCTCGAGGACCAGCTCATCCGCGCCGACGCGGTCGTCACCAGCGGCGGCGTCAGCGTCGGGGCGTACGACGTGGTCAAGGAGACGCTCTCCGGCCTCACCGGCGAGGAGGGCAGCGTGGCCTTCCGGCGGCTGGCCATGCAGCCCGGCAAGCCCCAGGGCTTCGGCCGCATCGGCCCCGACCGCACCCCGCTCTTCGCCCTGCCGGGCAACCCCGTCAGCTCCTACGTCTCCTTCGAGCTCTTCGTGCGGCCCGCCCTGCGCGCCCTGATGGGGCTCGAGCCCTTCGCCGACCGCCAGACCGTGCGGGCGGTGTGCGCCGGGGGCGTCGAGTCCTCGCCCGAGGGGCGGCGCCAGTACCTGCGCGGCCACTACGCGGACGGCACCGTCACCACGGTCGGCGGCGCGGGATCACACCTGGTCAAGGCACTCGCCGACGCCAACGCACTGATCGTCGTCCCCGAGGACGTCACGTCCGTCGCGCCGGGCACCGAACTGGACGTGGTGCTTCTCGACTGACCGGCCGCCCCGCCGGGTACGGTGGCTGCCCACAACCACCGCAGGGGCCCCGCACCGGGAGAACGATGAGCAGCGCGCAGGAGCATCTCACCCACCTCGACGACGCGGGCGCGGCCCGCATGGTCGACGTCTCGGCCAAGGAGATCACCGCCCGCACCGCCCGGGCCAGCGGCCGGGTGCTCGTCGCGCCGCGCGTCGTGGAGCTCCTGCGCGGCGAGGGCGTCCCCAAGGGCGACGCCCTCGCCACCGCCCGCATCGCCGGGATCATGGGCGCCAAGCGCACCCCCGAGCTGATCCCGCTCTGCCACCCCCTCGCCCTGTCCGGGGTCACGGTCGACCTCACCGTCGCCGACGACGCCGTCGAGATCCTGGCCACCGTGCGCACCACGGACCGTACGGGCGTGGAGATGGAGGCGCTGACCGCCGTCGGCGTCGCCGCCCTGACGGTCGTCGACATGGTCAAGGCCGTCGACAAGAGCGCCGTCATCACCGACATCCGGGTGGAGGAGAAGACCGGCGGGAAGTCCGGCGACTACGTGCGCTCCGCGCCCGCGGGCGGCGCCGCGTGAGCCCCCGCCCGGACACCGCCGCCGCACCGCAGGCCAGGGCCTACCGCGCGCTCGTGGTGACGGCCTCCAACCGGGCCGCCGCCGGGGTCTACGAGGACAAGGGCGGCCCCCTCCTCGCCGAGGGCCTGACCCGGATGGGCTTCACCGTGGACGGCCCGCGCGTCGTCCCCGACGGCGACCCCGTGGAGGCCGCCCTGCGGGAGGCGGTCGCGGCCGGTTACGACGCCGTCGTCACCACCGGCGGCACCGGCATCTCGCCCACCGACCGCACCCCGGAGGCCACCCGCCGCGTCCTGGACCACGACATCCCCGGCATCCCCGAGGCCATCCGCGCCGAGGGCACGGCCAAGGTGCCCACGGCGGCGCTCTCCCGGGGGCTGGCCGGAGTGGCCGGACGGACGCTGATCGTCAACCTGCCCGGCTCGACGGGCGGGGTGCGCGACGGCCTGGCCGTCCTGGAGCGGCTGCTCGTCCACGCCGTGGACCAGGTGCACGGCGGCGACCACCCACGTAGCCCCGCATGAACATCTGGCCCGTCGAGCTGACGGACGGCGACATCCGGCTGCGCCCGATAAGGCTGCGCGACCAGCGCGCCTGGCGCGAGGTCAACCGGCGCAACCGCGACTGGCTGCGCCCCTGGGAGGCGACCGTCCCCCCGCCGCCGCCCGGCAGCCCGCCCGCCCAGCGCCCCACCTACCGGCAGATGGTCCGCCACCTGCGGGCGGAGGCGCAGGCCGGGCGGATGCTGCCGTTCGTGATCGAGTACCGGGGCGAGCTGGTGGGCCAGCTGACCGTCGCCGGGATCACCTGGGGCTCCATGTGCTCGGCCCACGTCGGGTATTGGGTGGACGAGGCGGTCGCGGGCCGGGGCGTGATGCCGACGGCCGTCGCGCTGGTGGTGGACCACTGCTTCCGCACCGTGGGGCTGCACCGCGTCGAGATCTGCATCCGGCCCGAGAATCTGCCCAGCCGCCGGGTGGTGGAAAAGCTCGGTTTCCGCGAGGAGGGGCTGCGGCCGCGCTATCTGCACATCGACGGCGCCTGGCGCGATCACCTGGTCTACGCGCTGACCGCCGAGGAGGTCCCCGAGGGGCTGCTGAGCCGCTGGCGGCGGTCCCGTCCGGTCGACGGAAGCGGGGCCGGGGCGGGCGGCTCCGCAGAAATAAAATAAACGTTCGAATTTGACTGTCAATTGACGGTATTCGTTGACTTCCGGTCTCAACAATCACAAAAAAAGTTCGAGATATCAGCCGGATCGTGCGACACACCGCGCCAATTGGCGGAATCCGCCGCGCGTCCCCCTCTACCGTTGGACGGGTGAGCAGCAGCGGCCTGATCTACGCAGTCATCGTCGGGGCCTGGGCCGCCTACTTGGTGCCGATGTGGCTCCGTAGGCAGGACGAGCTCAATGAAGCCCGTCCGACGGAACGCTTCAGCACGGCCATCCGGTTGCTGTCCGGACGGGCGGGCATGGAGCGCCGTTACGCCAAGGACCTCGAGGGGCGCGCCCCCGCCGAGGCGCCGGCCTCCACGGAATCCGTGGAGCCGGAGCCGGAGCCCCGCGCGCCCGAGCCGGACGTCGCGACCGAAACGGTCGACGCCCGGTCCTTCGGCGCGCCCGCCCCCGGGGCGGCGCAGGGCCCGGCGGCGGCCTCCGCCCCCGCGCCGGGGTCGGTGTCCGCGCAGACGGCCGCCGAGCGCGCCCGCCGCTCCAAGGTCCTCGCCCGCAGGCGCCGGACCACCGTGCTGCTCTTCCTCGCCTTCACCGTCGGCGCGATCGTCGCGGGCGTGGGCGGCCTGGCCTTCCTGTGGGCGCCCGCCGTCCCGGCGGCGCTCCTGAGCGCCTACATCTGCTACCTGCGCATCCAGGAGCGGCGCCGGTTCGCCTTCACCATGGACCAGCGCCGCGCCGAGCTGGCGGCCCAGCGGCTGCGGGAGGGCCGGCCGCGCCCTCACGCGGCGGCCCCGGAGGAGCGCGAGGGCGGGGCCGCCGCTGACACGGTGATCCACCGCCAGGCGCCCGGCCCCGGCGACGCGTCGCCGCACAGCGCGGGCCGCCGCGCCCTGGTGGAACAGACCGACCACGCGGAGTGGGTCGACCAGCAGCGCGACCGCGGTGCGGGGGAGGGCTGGGAGCCCGTGCCCGTACCGCTGCCGACGTACGTCTCGGCGCCGGTCGCCCCCCGCGCCGGTGCCGGCGTCGACCTGGGCGGCCCGGACACCTGGAGCTCCGCCCGCTCGAGCACCGCCGAGCCGACCGCCGACCACGGGCAGCCGGCCCCCGAGGAGCGCCGCGCGGGCCGCTACCGCCGCCGCCCCCGCGAGCGCGGCCGCACCCCGCTGTTCGACCAGTACGCCGACGACGACCGCCCCCGCGCCGCCAACGAGTGAGCCGGCCGGTCCCGCCGGTCGCACCTGCCCGCACCGCGTCGACCAGCGGCGGGGCAGGGGAGCGGATTTCCGGGCACCCCGATGGGGATGCTAGAGTTTCACTCGTTGCAAGGGCCTGTGGCGCAGTCCGGTAGCGCACCTCGTTCGCATCGAGGGGGTCAGGGGTTCAAATCCCCTCAGGTCCACCGCAACAACTGTTCTTGAGTCAGCTCAGGGATGGTTGACGAGATCCCGTCCGATCATCAGATCGGGCGGGATCTTTGTGTTTCCCGGGGTCGGGCGCCCCGTCGAACTGAAGCCCCCTCAGAGACCTCTTCCGGAATCCCTCTTCTCACTTCTATGCGGGGGCTTGCGTAACCACTACAGGCGGAGCACTATGTGCGAAGTGGTTTCGCCCCCGGGGGCGTGACCGCCCGGACCGCCTAAGAAACGAGGACCACCTTGCGCAAGCTCACCTACTTCGTCGCCTGCTCGATCGACGGCTTCATCGGCGACCCGAGTGGTGACGCATCGTCCATGTTCCAGTTCGTGACCGAGGAGTTTCTGGACTTCCTGAAGACGGAGTACCCGGAGACCATCTCGGCCGAGGGGCGGAAGGTCCTCGGCTGTGAGGGCCTGGGAAGCCGGCACTTCGACACGGTGATCCAGGGGCGGGCCAGTTATCAGCTCGCCCTGGACGTCAACATCACCAGCCCGTACGGGCATCTGCGCGAGTACGTCGCGTCGCGGAGCCTGGAGGAGTCGCCCGACGCGAACGTCCGGCTCGTCTCCGGCGACCTGGTCGGCGCCGTCCGTGAGCTCAAGGCGGAGGACAGCGAGCTCGGCATCTGGCTCTGCGGCGGCTCGCAGCTCGCGGGTGAGCTGATCGACGAGGTCGACGAGCTGGTGATCAAGACCTATCCGCAGGTGTACGGCTCGGGCATGCCGATGTTCGGCACCCACTTCGCGGTCACCGACTTCACGCTGGAGTCCGTCCGCTCGTTCGACAACGGGGTGCTGGTCAGGACGTACAGCCGCAAGCGGTAGTGGTCCGCGTCCGCGCCGCCGTCCCGTCCCGCCCCGCCGGCATCCGTGCCGGCGGGGCGGTTGCGTGCCGGTCCTGGTGCGGACCAATGATCATTTTGTGATCCAGATCATGTTTCCCGGGGCGGTGAAACGGTTCTGCGGATATGTGGGGCCATGACACGATCATGCCGATCGTCTACCTCGGGTAATCCCGCGAGGCGCGATCGCCGCTCTTCCCGTTGCCGTGTGACGCGACCTTGGGGTGTCAACTCCCCCGGGGCGCCCCCACCTCACGCTCCCGAGGATCAACTGTGCGCAATACCACCAGGTATGCCGTTTTACCTGCTCTGACCGCCGCGTCCCTGCTCGCCGTCACGGGGTGTGCCGGTGGGAGCCCGTCCGCCGCCGGTAAGGCCGGGGACGCCGAGCCCGTGGCCGCCAGCTCCGCCGCCGGGGCCTCGCCCCAGCTCGCCGTGGCGGCCGCCCCGGCCGGGCAGGCGGCCCCGAGCGCCGTGGCCTCGCCGGCCAAGGGCACGGGTCCCAAGGCGGCCAAGTCGTCCCTGAAGGTCGCCTCGTTCGACCAGCGCAGCGGACGGGCCGTCATCTCCGGTGCCCCGGCGGCCAAGAAGCCCAAGGGCGTCGCCCCCCGGCCGTCCGGCTCCCCGTCGGCCCCCTCCGACCGGCAGACGAACGTGACCGTCGGCGACGTGATCGCCAGCGCGCCCGCACCCGGCGCTCCCCACGGTGTCCTGGCCAAGGTCACCCAGGTGCTCGGCACGACCGAGCGGGGCACCGAGGTCAACACCGCCCCGGCCACCCTCGACGCGCTGCTCGGGGACTCCGAGGCCAAGGGCAAGGTGGCCGTCGACCCGTCCGCCGTCACCGTGGACCCGCTCGTCGAGGGCGTGAAGGTCTCCTGGGCCAGGCCCGGGGGCGTCCACGTGGGCCCGCAGGGCGCCAAGGTGCCGCTGGGCAACCTGCGGCTCGACGTCGGGGCCTCCATCCCGACGCCCAAGGACTCCCCGGTCCAGGCCGAGGCGTCGGCCCGGGGCTTCGTCCAGCTGGCGCCCGAGGTCGACTTCTCCTACGACGGCAAGGGCTTCGGCTCGGGCCGCGGCCCCGGCACCGCGTCGCTGGCGCTGTCCGGCGAGCTGACCTCCGCGTGGGAGCTCAAGGGCCAGGCGGCGGCGACCACGGCGGACAAGCCGTACCGGCTGCCGTTCGCCAAGCTGCACGCCGATCCGGTCATCCAGGTCGGTCCGGTGCCGGTCGTCGTCAACCTCGACCTCACCTGCTATCTCCAGGTTGACGCCGAGGGCAAGCTCAGCGTCGACGTCAAGCAGGACCTGAAGGGCGACTTCAAGGTCGGCGGCTCCTACACCTGGGGCAAGGGCTGGACCCCCGTCAGCAAGGCCGAGATGAACGCCAGCCCGGTGCGCGCCACGGCGACCGCCTCGGGCAAGGTCAAGGCCGCGCTGGGCGCGGAGGCGTCCGTGGGGCTCTACGGCGCGGTCGGCGTGAGCGCCAACCTCTCGCCGTACCTGCGGGCCGAGGGCGAGGGGACGGCCACGGCCGCCACCGACGGCTCGGCGTCCGCTTCCGGGAAGTGGGCGGCCTACGGCGGCGTGGATCTGACCGGTGCGCTGCAGGCGCAGCTGAAGATCTTCGGTACGCCGTTGTTCGAGCGGCGCCTTCCGTTCGACATCTTCCACAAGGAGTGGAAGCTCGGTGGAGGTGAGGGGGCCGTTTCCGTGCCGCCGAAGAAGCGGTAGGCAAGCCCCCGTTCGCAACGCCCGAACGCCGTACGAGCCGCCCTGCGGCTCGTACGGCGTTCGGGCGTTCGGCGTTCACAGCAGTGACGCCACCGTCCTCGCCACGCGGACGATGTCGCCCGTCGGGCGGGTCCGGGTGGCGGGGGGCCGGCGGGTCCAGCGGTCCTCCAGGGTGTACCAGTCGAGCGGTCTGGGCTTGCGGCCCTCTTCCAGGGCCGCGTCCAGTTCGGCGAAGTAGGTCTTCCAGCGCAGCCGGTAGAGGCCGCCGACCAGGCCGGCCCACTCGCGGTTGGCGTAGTCGTGGAGCTTGCCGGCGTCGGCCGAGGCGCGGGGGCCCCAGACCGTCAGCAGGGACAGGGCGTCGTCCTGCAGCCGGTCGCGTTCGGCGTCCGTCGAGCCCCAGGCGCGGGCGCCGGCGATCCAGCGGCCCAGCAGGTGGCGTTCGTCCGTGGCGACGATCTGCTCGAGCAGGTCCGTCCACTCCAGCCACTGCCGGGTCAACTCGCCGAAGCGGGTGCGGTCCCCGGCGTCGTAGGCCGCCTTGATACGGGGCAGCAGCAGCCGGCTGCGGTTCGCCACGCACTGGCGGGTGACGTCGAGGAGGTCGTAGCGGTAGGCGGAGCTGCCGCGCAGCGCCGGGGCGACGGACAGCAGCGCGGGCAGCGCCTTGTCGAACTCGGCGGCGTCGTAGCGCAGTGCGCGGGGCGACCAGGTGGCGCCCCGGTTGGCCGTGAGGTCCGGGCGGGCGCCGAAGAGGCCGTCGGCCTGCTCGCTCCAGCCGTCGGCGCGGGTGGTGCCGTAGGCGGTGCGGCGCAGGACGTCCCAGGCGCGGGCGGCACCCGCGTCGCGGGCCCCGTAGCGGCTGACGGGCCACCGCTCGAACCAGGACTTGAGATCCACGGGCCCGTCCGTCCAGGCCAGGTCGGAGAAGAGGGCGAGGGCGGCGGGGTTGTTGTCGGCGGCCTCGGGCATGGCGGCGATGCCCCGCAGCGCGCTGCCGGGCTTCGTGCGCCAGCGGTGGTAGAGCTGGGCCCAGTCGGGGGCGTTGGCGCCCAGCGCGGTGTGGCCGCCGAAGTTCCAGATGGTGCCGAAGGTGTAGGGGGTGCCGCCCCAGTCGGCCTCGCGGTCGGTGATGGTCGCCTTGCGGTCGGAGAGGCCGTCGAGGATGAGCATCCGGGAGCGGTCGACGGCGTCGACGATCTCCCGCCGGGGGTTCTGCTGCCAGCCGAGAATGGCCCAGATGGCGCCCGGGTGGGCGGCGCGCAGGGCCTTCTCCACGGCCCGGGCGGCGTCGCCGACCGGTACACCGCCGGGGGAGCCGCCCTCGTGCAGCAGGTCCATCTTGTACAGCGAAGTGGCGCCGTACAGCTCCTGTTGCGTGCGGTAGAAGGTGCGGGCGACGGCGGCGAAGTGGGGGGTGCGGGGGTCGAGCCAGTCGGGGCGGGGGAAGCCGCCCCAGTCGCCCTGCGGGACGATCCGGGCGCCCTTGTTGCGCTCGGCGAAGCCGGGCGGCACGGTGCCGTAGTAGCCGGGCAGGACGGGCGTCATGCCCAGCTCGCGCAGCCGCCGTACGATCTTCTGGCCGAGGCCGGTGCGGCGGTCGAGGAGCTCGCGGGAGACGGGCCCGCCGAAGGAGGCCATGTTCTGCATGAGCCACCACGGCTGGTGCGCGGGGCCGGGAATCCACCGGCGGATCTCGGCGTCGGTATAACCGTGCTGGAGGAAGGTGCGGTGGTAGACGGCGTCGGCGCCGGCGTAGACGAGGACTTCGTTGAAGCCGTGCAGGGCCAGGACGTCGATCTCGCGTTCCCAGTACGCCCAGTCGTGGTACGGGCCGGTGTAGCCGTCGTTGGTGTCGTTGAGGGCGAAGCGGTGGACGGCGTTGGAGGTGCCGGTCACCGGGGCGCCGACGGCGGGGAGGCGGCCGGGCAGGGCGGTCTGCTCGCCGTTCCAGGAGATGTGGGCGTGGGCGACCTGCCGCAGGTACCGGTGGAAGCCGGCGAGCTGGACGGCCGGGGTGGTGCCCTCGACGGTGATCCGCCCGCTCGCCCCCGACACCCGGAAGACGTCGTGGCCGCCCCGCCGCGGGATCGTGCGGAAGGCGACCTGGGCGTGGTGCCGGGGCAGCAGCCGGGCCAGGGCCGCGGCGGCGGCACCGCCCGCCGCCGGGGCGGCTCCCGCCGCTCCGGCGGGGGGAACGCCCACCGCGCCGAGTGCGGCGGATCCGGCGAGGGCGCCGAGGAGCGTACGACGGGCGATGTGCATGAGTGACCTCCGGGGCCGTGGCACTGCGGCGACGGGCTGGACTGGACCACTTGAGCGCGGAGATCCTATGAGTCGGCGACAGGAATCGGTCAAGGGCACGGGCGGCTTACCAGCCACGCCGGTTACATTTGGCACGAATGGCCCCACCGACCGGTCCCGACCTGCTAAGTCCGCCCCACGCACGCCCGTTCCGCCCGCCCCACCCGTCCTGCCCGTACCGCCCCTTCCGGTCCCCCTGGCGTGAGGAATTCCGTGCGACCACTCCACGCGACGCTCGGCGCCGCGGCCCTCGCCGCCGGGCTGCTGTGCGGACTGCTCTGCGGGTGCGCCGACCCCGGCGGGCTCAAGGTCGCCGGCCCCGCCCACACCCCCTCGCCCACCGCCGGCCCCGTCTACGTCGTCGAGGGCCCGGGCCGGCCCCCGCTGCGCGGCCCGGCCTCCCTGGAGGCCGGCGGCTCCGTCCGCCTCACCGGCCTGCGCTGGCGCTCCTGGGGCGGGCCGGCCGCCGAGGCCACGGGCACGGTGAGCAGCGGCCGGGACACCCCGTACCAGGCCAGGGTCACGCTGAGCGGGCTGGTCCGGAAGGACCGTTCCGCCTACTACAGCAGGGCCACGGTCGTCGCCGCGGAACTCCCGCCCGAGCGGCAGCGCGCACTGCGCGACCTGTGGCTCTTCGTCCCCGGGCACTAGCCGCGCACCCCCGCCGCCCAGCCGACCGACAGCCGACCGACAGTCGGGCGACCGCCAAGCCAGCCGAGCGATAGCCGCCGCCGAGGAGTCTTTGCCGATGGGTCTGCGCACGAAGATCGGTGTGGCGATCACCGCCACCGCCGCGCTGGTCGCCGTCCTCATCGGACTCGTCGTCCATCACCGCACGGCCGTCAACCAGTTGGAGACCGCGCGCGAAAGCCTCGACCAGCGGCTGGTGTCGGCCGCCGAGGACCACGCGGCCGGCGTCGACCGGCCCCGCCTGATTCTCAACCCCTACCGCATGCCCGAGCCCCTGCGCCGGGCGGCGGACCGGGGGCAGCGCGCCACCTATCTGGACCGGTCCGGGCCCGAGCCGATGCTGTGGGCGGCGATGCGCGTCGGCGACGACACCGTCGTCCTCAAGCACTCCTACCGCCGGCAGGCCCGCAACCTCCGGGGCCTGGACGAGGACCTCTGGCTCGCCGGCGGGGTCGGCACCGCGCTGGCCTGCGTCGTCGGCGTGGGCCTCGCGACCATCGCCGGCCGCCGGCTGACCGCCTCCGCCCGTACCGCCGAGCGCATCGCCGACGGCGACCTCACCGCCCGGCTGCGGCCCCGGGGCGGCAAGGACGAGATCGCCCGGCTCATCCACGCCGTCAACACCATGGCCGACGCCCTCGCCGCCCGCCTCCAGGCCGAGCGCGAGGTCACCGCCAACATCGCCCACGAGCTGCGCACCCCCGTCGCGGGCCTGGTCGCCGCGGCCGAGCTGCTGCCCCCGGGCCGCCCCGCCGAGATGGTGCGGGAGCGGGCGCGGCGGGTGCGGTCCCTGATGGAGGACGTCCTGGAGGTGGCCCGCCTCGACGGGGACGCCGAGCGGGCCGATACGGACCTGCGGGCGCTGGGCGAGCTGACGCGGCGGGCGGTACGCGCGGCGGCCGGCCACGGCGAGGGGAACGCGGAGGTACGGATCGTGCGCGACTGCCTGGTCGAGACGGACGCCCGCCGGGTCGAGCGCATACTCGCCAACCTCGTCACCAACGCCTTCCGGCACGGCGGCGGGCCCGTCGTGGCGGAGGTCGACGGCGGTGTCATCCGCGTCCGCGACCACGGCCCCGGCTTCCCGGCGCACCTGCTGGCGGGCGGCCCGCAGCGCTTCCGTACGGGCTCGGGCGCCGGCCTCGGCCTGGGGCTGACGATCGCGGCCGGGCAGGCGCGGGTGCTGGGCGGGCGGCTGGCCTTCGCCAACCCGGCGGGCGGGGGAGCGCAGGCGACGCTGGACCTGACGGGCGCGGTGCGGCCGGCTCCGCCGGAGGGCGGCGACTGAGGTGCGGTGGTGGCCGACAGGCCCAACAGTGGAAGCTGTGAACGACAACGTCCTGTTCCTCAATGCCGACAGCCCGCGGAAGGGCCACCAGGCGCTGGACGCCCTGCGCCAGGCGCACGCCGACGGCGACATCACCCTGCGAGAGGGCGCGGTGATCGCACGGGACGCGGAGGGCGCCCTGGACTTCCCCGACGCCGCCGACAACACCGGCGGGGCGCCGGCCTTCGCCATGGGCGGCCTGCTCGGCGGACTCCTGGGCATCCTCGGCGGGCCCCTCGGGGTCCTCGTCGGCTTCGGGGCCGGCGGCCTGATCGGCGGCATCCACGACGCCCGGGCGGCCACCGCCTCGAACGCCGCCCTGGAGATGCTGGCCGCCGAGGTGCCGCCCGGCAGCACCGTACTGATGGCCGAGGTCCGCGAGGAGAGCCCGGAGATGGTCGACGACGTCCTCGCGCCCTTCGGCGAGGTGCGGCGCTACCCGGCGGAGCGGGTGCGCGCGGAGGTGGAGGCGGCGATCGCCGCCGGCCACCACAAGTAGCCTCCGCTCAGCGCAGGCGTTTGCCGAAGCAGCGGCTGCTGTCGTAGCAGCGGTAGAGGCCGAACTTGGGCACGACGGGCTCGTATCCGCTGGAGAGGTACAGGGCGATGGCCTCGGGCTGCCGGTTCCCCGTCTCCAGCACCATGCGTATCCGCCCGGCCTCCCGCGCGCTGTCCTCCAGCGCCGCCAGGATCCGCCGCGCCAGCCCCAGCCCCCGCGCCCGCGGCACCACGTACATCCGCTTCAGCTCCGCGTCCCCGTCCGCGTAGCCGCCCTCCCCGCCGGAGTCCACCGACCGCCAGCCGCCGGTGGCGACCGGCGCGCCGCAGGCGTCGTACGCGATGAGATACAGGCCACGCGGCGGGGCGAACTGCGCCGGGTCCATCGGGGTGAGATCGCCGTCGCCGTACCGCTCGGCGTACTCCGATTGCACCTGGTCATCGAGCTTCACGGCGTCGGGATGGTCGTAGGCGACCGGCATGATCTCCATCCCACGGATCGTACGGGCGGCCCGCCGCCACCCGGCAGGGGGCGGTGGAAGTCGGTTATCGTGCCCGGATGCTGACCGTAACGACCGCAAATGTGAACGGGCTGCGCGCCGCCGCGAAGAAGGGCTTCGTCGAGTGGCTCGCGGGCACCGAGGCCGACGTCGTGTGCCTGCAGGAGGTGCGCGCCGAGCCCCACCAGCTGCCCGACGAGGTGCGCGAGCCGGAGGGCTGGCACGTCGTGCACGCGCCGGCGGCGGCGAAGGGCCGCGCGGGCGTCTCCCTGTACTCCCGGCGCGAGCCGGACGCGGTGCGGATCGGCTTCGGCTCGGCGGAGTTCGACGGCAGCGGCCGGTACGCCGAGATCGACCTGCCGGGCGTCACGGTCGCCAGCCTCTACCTGCCCTCGGGCGAGGTGGGCACGGAGCGCCAGGACGAGAAGGAACGCTTCATGGCGGAGTTCCTCCCCTACCTGGTGGGCCTGAAGGCCCGCGCGGCGGCGGACGGCCGCGAGGTCGTGGTGTGCGGCGACTGGAACATCGCCCACACCGAGGCGGACCTGAAGAACTGGAAGGCCAACCGCAAGAGCGCCGGCTTCCTGCCCGAGGAGCGGGAGTGGCTGACCAAGGTCTTCGAGGAGTACGTGGACGTCGTCCGCGCCCTGCACCCGGGCGTCGAGGGACCGTATTCCTGGTGGTCCTACCGGGGCCGCGCCTTTGATAACGACTCGGGCTGGCGCATCGACTACCTCGTCGCCACGCAGGGCCTCGCGCAGCGGGCGCTGAAGGCCCGCGTGGAGCGGGCGGCCACGCACGCGGAGCGGTGGAGCGACCACGCGCCGGTGACGGCGGTCTTCGGGGCGTAGGCACGCGGCGGCGAGAGGCCCCACCTGTGCGTCCTCCGGGGGAGGAACGCGTGGGCGGGGCCGAGCCGGGACGACTCAGACGAGGCTTACCCCGGCCTGAGCTTTGATGGTCTCCACAGCGTCGCTGGTGAGCCACCGAAGCGGCACGACCGTCCAACGGTCGCCCTTGCGCATGATCACGGCGTTGCCGTCCTTGGTGCGCCCGATGTGGATAAATCCATGGTCGCGACGTAGGTCTTTCGCCAGGTGCTCGCCGTGGATCATGCGCTACTTCCCTTCGCGCTCCTCGTCGTCGGCCATGCTGCTGTAGACGTTACCGTTCTGCGCGACCTGCGTATCGGGGTCGGTGACCTGGTCCCTGCTATTCGGCGACCCCAAGGAACTGCGCCAGCTTGCGGAGCCCAGCGGGCCTCGCGGAGCGGGCCCACAGATCACTGACAATGGCCACGGCCAAAGTGTGGTGCCGCATCCAGGCGGGGGCGACGCGTCGTAGCGCTTCAAGGGCTTTCACCGCGCCCTCGGCGTCCCCCACGTCAGTGTGGGCGCGCGCCACGTCCAGCAAGAGCCACGTACGCCACGAGGGCGGCGTGTCGGCGCTCAGCCTTATGCCCTTGGCCAGCGACAGGGCTTCCTCGGGCCGCTCGTGCTGGACAGCGAGCCGGACCCGCTCGATGCGCACGGACGACCGGCTGAACACCGACACGAGCCGACCGTCCGCAGGGGGCGGCAACTTGGCCAGACGGCCGGCCGCGCGCTCCGCAGTACGCATCATCGCGTTGGCCGTGTCGTAGTCGTCGCTCCTGGCGTACGACGTGGCGGCGGACATCAGGAGGCCACCCCACACGCGGACGCCTTCCGCCGTGCCCGCCTGCTCCCGCTCCACTGCGTCAGCGGCATGTACGGCAAGGTTCCGCGCGTCGTCCAACCGTGCTTGCCGCTGGTACGCCCATGCCACGGAGTTCGACACCATCGGGGCGAGCAGCGGGTCCGAGGAATCCCCGGCGGCCGCGTAGGCACGCTCCAGCGCGGTGAGGGCGAGATCTGTCTTACCGAGACGGATGGCCAGGTGGCCCCCCAGTTGCAGCGCCTTGCCGAGTGCTGCCTGGCCCGCTGCCTTCTGATCGGCGTTGCCCACGGCAGCGAGGAGGCGGGCGTCGGAAATGATGCCCGGCAGTACGTCCATGAGACGGCCGAACTCCGCCGAGTGGTACAGAGTCCAGCCCTCGGCGAGTTCGGCCCTCACAAGGGGCAGGGACAGCTGCTCCGCGCCCGTGGGCTCGACGGGGGGAGCGAAGAGAGGCGGCATGATCGCGCGCCGGACGGCAACGAGCCGGGGTGGGTCCGCGTCGCCACTTGAGGGGACGGCCGGCGGGTCGCCCAGAAGGGCCGTCAGCTCCACACCCAGCCCCTTGGCGAGTGCGTGCAGCGTCGGCAGTCGTGCGCTGTGCTTACGGCGCTGCTCCAACTTCCGGATCACGTCAACGGACACCCCGGACCGTTCGGCCAGTCCCTCTTGGGTCAGATCAGCGAGACGGCACAGCCGGGCAATGCGATCGCCCATGTGCTCAGTAGCCATGCCTCAGAAGCTACGCCGGGTGGTCCGTCCATGTGATCGATCCGGGAACCCGTACAGGTCCTTCGGCGCCGCCTGAGGTCATCCCGCAGGGCGAGGCGCCTTCGCCGCGTGGTGGAGGCGGTTCCGTCCGGGGGTGGATGGCGGGGGAGGGGCGTTCGAGAACGATGGGTTCAGGCGGTCGCCGTTCGGGGCCGTCTTCTTCCAGAACCCGGAGTTCCCATGGCATCCCTGTCCCCGCGCAAGGCGGCGGCCGTGCTCGTGGCGCTCGCCGCGACCGTGACCCTGGGCGGCGCCACCACCGCCTCGGCCGGTACCGACCACGCGACGTCGCGGCAGCAGCCCGAGCTCGCGAGTGTGAAGGGGGCGGCGTCCTTCATGCTGCCGTTCTTCCCGGACGACGACGTCCGCTCGTTCACCTTCGACGCGCAGGCCGCCCCCTATAGCAAGCCCCTGCCGGGGGTGCCCACCGGGCTGCCCACCGATGCCCGCGGCACGGTGAAGGTGTCCCACTACTTCGCGAAGACGGGAGTCACCGCCACGGCGGAGGGCACGGTGGACTGTCTGGTCACCGGGCCGCGTACGGCGACGCTGACGGCGGTCATCACCAAGGTCGGCCCCGGCGGGCCGGACTGGGTGGGCATGCGGCTGGGGTTCAGCGTCCTGGACGGCGGCAAGGACAAGGGCACCTCGAAGGACCGGGTGGGGTTCTCCTGGGCGGTGGCCAACATGGTGCCGCACGGGGACAAGGAGCCCACGTCGGCCGAGGTCGGCACGTGCATGGCCCCGGCGCCGTACGCCCCCGTCACCAAGGGCGGGTACACCGTCGAGCACGCCGAACTGCCGGTCATGCCGAAGCGCTGACGCCGCGTCAGTGGCGGTCCGGCCGGGTCCGGAGCTCCGCGCGGACGCGGCGGTCCATCGCCAGGGAGAGCTCCGCGTCGACGACGGTCTTGGCGATGGGCCGCAGCCGGTCCAGCACCTCGCCCACCCGGTCCGGCCCGTCCGCCGCCGCGGCCGCAAGGACGTGGGTGCGGATCAGCGCGGTGAATGCCTCCGCGAGGGCGTCGGCGTGGGCCCGTACCTCGCGGGCCGTGGCGAGGACGGCGGCGAGGGGGACGCCCTCGCGGACGAGGGTCGTGGAGGCGTCGAGGAGGCGGCCGCTGATGTGGACGATCTCGTCGCCGTCCGCCGCGAGGTAGCCGATGTCGAGGGCGGCGGTGAGGTTCTCCGGCGTGACCTCGCCCTCGAAGCGGTCGGCCAGCTCCTCGGGCGTCAGACGGACGGCCGTCTCCTGCGACCAGGGGGTGGTGATGGCGGCGCCCGCCAGCCCCAGCAGCTCCCCCACGTCACGGCCGCACTCGAAGGCGGCCAGCAGCTCGGCGATGCCGCCGAGGGTGTGCCCCCGCTCCAGCAGGGCCGCGATCGTGCGCAGCCGGGCGAGGTGGTGCTCGCCGTACCAGGCGATGCGGCCCTCGCGGCGCGGTGGCGGGATGAGCTTGCGCTCGCGGTAGAAGCGGAGCGTGCGGACGGTGATGCCGGCCTCCTCGGCCAGCTCCGCCATCCGGAATTCGCGCTTCCCGCCGCTCGCGCCCGGGGCCCTCTCGTCGTTCGCCACGCCGGAAGCCTACGGGTGAACGGCCGGGTAACTTCCTTGCCTCGCGCCTCTATCGCCCCGGCCGCCGCCTGCCGTACGCTCCCACCGTGCCAGCGAACACTGGCACGGTCGACGGAACGCAGGCTCCCAGGAGGCGGCATGGTCGAGCACGGACGGCGGCGGCACGTACGGGTGGCGGTGATCGGATCGGGGTTCGGCGGCCTGGGGGCGGCCATCCGGCTGCGCCGCGAGGGCATCACCGACTTCGTCGTCCTGGAGCGCGCCGACGCCGTCGGCGGCACCTGGCGCGACAACACCTACCCCGGCTGCGCCTGCGATGTGCCCTCCCACCTCTACTCCTTCTCCTTCGCCCCCAATCCCGCGTGGCCGCGCAACTTCTCCGGCCAGCCGCACATCCGCGCCTACCTGGAGCGGATCACCGACACCTTCGGCCTCCGGCCGCACCTGCGCCTGAACTGCGAAGTACGCGGCATGCGCTGGGACGGCGACGAGCTGCGCTGGGAGATCGCCACCACGGATGCCGCCTACACCGCCGACGTCGTCGTCTCCGCCACCGGGCCGCTCTCCGACCCGAAGGTCCCCGACATCCCCGGGCTGGCCGGCTTCACCGGCCCCGTCTTCCACTCCGCCCGCTGGGACCACGGCTACGACCTGCGCGGCAAGCGCGTCGCCATGGTCGGCACCGGGGCCTCCGCCGCCCAGATCGTGCCCGCCATCCAGCCGGACGTCGCCCGCCTCACCCTCTTCCAGCGCACCCCGCCCTGGGTGCTTCCGCGCGCCGACCGCCCGATCAGCGCCGCCGAGCAGTGGCTGCACAGCCGCGTGCCGGCCACCCGGGCGCTGCGCCGCGGACTGCTGTGGGGGGTACGGGAGTTGCAGGTGGGCCTCTTCACCAAGTGGCCCGACCGGCTCGGGCTCGTGGAGCGCGTCGCCACGGCCCACCTGGACAAGGCCGTCAAGGACCCGGCGCTGCGCGCCAAGCTGCTGCCGGACTACCGCATCGGCTGCAAGCGCATCCTGCTGTCCAACGACTACTACCCCGCGCTCACCCGCCCCAACGTGGACGTCGTCGCCTCCGGCCTCGCCGAGGTGCGCGGTTCCACGCTCGTCGCCGCCGACGGCACCGAGGCCGAGGCCGACGCGATCGTCTTCGGCACCGGCTTCCAGGTCACCGACATGCCGATCGCCGAACGGGTCACCGGCGCGGCCGGCACGACGCTCGCCGAGGAGTGGAAGGACGGCATGGCGGCCCTGCGCGGCGCCAGCGCCGCCGGCTTCCCCAACTTCCTCACCATCATCGGCCCCAACACCGGCCTGGGGAACAGCTCGATGATCCTCATGATCGAATCCCAGCTGAACTACCTCGCCGACTACATGCGCCAGCTCGCCACCCTCGGCGGCCGGGTCGCCCTCGACGCCCGCCCCTCCGCCGTACGCGCCTGGAACCGCAAACTCCAGCAGCGCATGACCCGCACCGTCTGGAACACCGGCTGCACCAGCTGGTACCTGGACGCCAATGGCCGCAACACCACCGTCTGGCCCGGCACCACGGCCGAGTTCCGCAAGGTGACCCGGCGCATCGACTTCGCCGAGTACCAGGTGCTGCGCCCGCCCGGCCGGACCTCCCGGCCGGCCGCCCGCGCCGAGGCGGCACGATGAGGGCGCGCACCGGCCTGGCCGGCCAGGTGGCGGTCGTGACCGGGGCCGCGCGCGGGGTGGGGGAGTCGCTCGCCCGCAAGCTGGCCGCACGCGGGGCGAGCGTGGCCCTGGTGGGGCTGGAGCCCGACAGACTGCGCGGTCTCGCCGGCTCGCTGGGGGAGCGGGCCGCCTGCTGGCACGCCGACGTCACCGACCAGGAGGCGATGACACGGGTGGCGCGCGAGGTCAGGGCGCGCTTCGGCGCCGTGGACGTGGTCGTCGCCAACGCCGGCGTCGCCACCGGAGGTCCGCTGGCCGCCTCCGACCCGGACGCCTGGCGGCGCGTCGTCGAGGTCAACCTCATCGGCAGCGCCGTCACCGGCCGCGCCTTCCTGCCCGCCCTCGCCGAGAGCCGCGGCTACCTCCTGCAGATCGCCTCCCTGGCCGCACTCGCCCCGGCCCCGCTGATGAGCGCGTACTGCGCCTCCAAGGCGGGCGTGGAGGCGTACGCGCACAGCCTGCGGGCCGAGGTCGCGCACCAGGGCGTACGGGTGGGGGTGGCGTATCTGAGCTGGACGGACACCGACATGGTGCGCGGCGCCGACGCGTACGAGGTGATGCGCGAGATGCGCCGCCGGCTGCCGTGGCCCGCCGGCCGCACCTACCCCCTCGGCCCGACCGTCGACCGCCTGGTGACGGGCATCGAACGGCGCTCGGCGCACGTCTACGGACAGCGCTGGCTGCGCGGCTTGCAGCCGGTGCGCGGCCTCCTGCCGGCGCTGGCCGCCGCGGGCGGGCCCCGCGAGATGCGGCGGGCCGAGCCCGGCCTGGCAGGGGTGCGCCCGGGGCTGGTGGGGCCGGGCGGAGCGGCGGACATGAAGACGAGCACGGAGCGTCATTGATCGAAATGCGCGGTATGTCCGGGCGTGTGAGGCTGGTCGGGGCCCACCCACCCGATCTCCCCGAGGAGTGACCACGCATGGGCATCAAGGACCAGATGCAGAACAAGGCCCAGCAGGCCAAGCAGAAGGCCGAACAGGCGAAGGAGAAGGCCCAGCAGAAGGGCCAGGAGACACAGGACCGGCTCAAGGAACGCAAGGGGCAGCAGGAGAACCGCCAGCAGTCCTTCGACGACCTCCGGGACGAGACGGACGACCGCTGACGGACGACCGCTGACCAGGCCCGCACACGAGGGGCGCACCCGGATCCGGGTGCGCCCCTCGCTCGTACGCCCGCTGATGTCCGGGGGCGTTCAGCGCGGCGGCAGTTCGGGGCGGCGCAGGTCCGGCACGTCCGAGTAGTCCGGGGGCTCGGCGGTGCCGCGCCGCTCCAGCAGGTCGAGCGCGACCCGTACCGCGTCGTCCAGTTGCCGGTGACGGCCCTCGGCCCAGTCCAGCGGCGTGCGGTCCACCTCGATGTCGGGCTCCACGCCGTGGTTCTCCACGCCCCAGCCGTACGCGCCGAACCAGGCCGCGTTCATCGGCACCGTGATCGAGGTGCCGTCGACCAGGCGGTGCCGCCCGGTCATGCCGACGACGCCGCCCCAGGTGCGCAGGCCCACGACCGGCCCGATGTCCTGGAGCTTGAACGCGGCGGTGATCATGTCGCCGTCGGAGGAGGTCATCTCGTCCGCGATGGCCACGACCGGGCCGCGCGGGGCGTTGCTGGCGTACGACACCGGCTGGGCGTCGCGCGTGAGGTCCCAGCCGATGATGGTGCGGGTGAGCTTCTCGACGACGAGCTCGCTGATGTTGCCGCCCGCGTTGCCGCGGACGTCGACGATCAGGGCCGGGCGGGACATCTCCATCCGCAGGTCGCGGTTGAACTGGGCCCAGCCCGAGCCGCCCATGTCGGGGATGTGCAGATAGCCGCACCGGCCGTCGCTCAGCTCGTGGACGACCGCGCGGCGCTTGGTCACCCAGTCCTGGTAGCGCAGCGGCCGTTCGTCGATCAGCGGCACGACCGCGACCCGGCGCGGATGCCCCTCGCCCCCGGGCGCGTCGAAGCTCAGCTCCACGGTCGTGCCGCCGGCCGCCGCCAGCAGCGGGTACGGTCCTGCGACCGGGTCCACCGGGCGCCCGTCGACATGGGTGAGCACCCAGCCCTCGCGGATGCCCGAACCGGCCAGCGGCGAGCGGGCCTTGGAGTCGGAGGACTCACCGGGCAGCACGCGCCGCACGGCCCAGGTGCCGTCCTTGCGGTGGGTGAGGTTGATCCCGAGCAGGCCGATGGCGCGCTGGTAGTGCGGCGGGCCCTCGTTGCGGCGCGCCGGGGTGACGTACGCGTGCGAGGTGCCCAGCTCGCCGAGGACCTCGCGCAGCAGATCGGCGAACTCGTCGGGGGAGGCGACCCGTTCGACCAGCGGACGGTACTGCTCCAGCACCGCGTCCCAGTCGACGCCGCACATGCCGGGCTCCCAGAAGTACGCCCGCACGATGCGGCCCGCCTCCGCGTAGGCCTGGCGCCACTCGGCGGCGGGGTCGACCTCGTGGAGGATGCGCCGCATGTCGACGTAGACGGTCGAGTCGGCGTCCGCCGGGTCCGTGGCCGGCACCACCCGCAGGTCGCCCTCGTCGTTGACGACGAGGCGGGTGCCGTCACCGCTGACCGCGTACCAGTCCAGGGAGGCGGTCAGCTCGGTGCGCTTGGCCTTGACCAGGTCGAAGTGTTCCAGCGTCGGGCGCCCCGAGGTCTCGGCCGGGTTGGCGAACGTCTCGCCGAGCGCGCCGGAGATCGGCCAGCGCAGCCACACCAGGCCCCCGCCGCTGACCGGATGGAGGGAGGAGTACTTCGACGCGGCCACCGGGAACGGCGTCACCCGGTTCTCCAGCCCCTCCACCTCCACCGTCACCGCCCCGCCGTCGGCGCTCTCCCCGCCGGTGTCCAGGTCCAGCCCACCGCCCGCCGGCCGGCCCTCGGTCGACAGGGCGAACGGCGAGGGCGTCACCGACGACAGCGGTACGAGATAGGGGCGGCAGCCCAGCGGGAAGGACAGGTCGCCGGTGTGCACGTCGTAGACCGGGTCGAAGCCGCGCCAGGAGAGGAAGGCCAGATAGCGGCCGTCGCGGGTGAAGACCGGCTGCTCGTCCTCGAAGCGGCCGTTGGTGACGTCCACGATCATCCGGTCGGACAGTCTGGCGATCTTGATCTGGCGCAGCGAACGCCCGATCACCGGGTGCGACCAGGTCAGCCACGCCGAGTCGGGCGAGAAGGCCAGGTCGCGCACGGGCCCGTTGGCCGACCGGATCAGCTCGTCGGCCTCCCTGGCTGTACCTGCCCCACCTGCCCCACCTGCCCCGCCCGCTCCTCCCTCTTCGTCGGGCGAGGCGTCCACCAGCAGCAGCCGCCCGTCGTGCGCGGCCACGGCCAGCCGCCGGCCGTCCGGCGAGGCGAGCAGCTCGTGCACCCGCCCGATGCGGCCCGCCGCCAGCCGCCGCGGCCCGGAGGGGCCCGCGGCGCGCGGCAGCTGGGCGATCTCGATGGCGTCCTCGCCCTCCGCGTCCGTGACGTACGCGACCCGGCCGGTCGCCCCCAGCATCTCCGGCAGCCGGACCCGTACGCCCGGGGTGTCGGCCAGGGCGCGGGCCGGCCCGTCACGATGGGTCAGCCAGTACAGACTGCCGCGCACCTGCACCGCGCTGGCCCGGCCCGTGCCGTCCACGCTCAGCGACTCGACGTGCCGGGCGGCCTGCACCTGGTACGTGCGCCGGCCCGCCCGAGGCCCGCCCAGCCGCAGGTCCAGCCGGCGGGGACGGCCCCGGGGGCCGAAGTCCTCGGCCAGCCACACCTCGCCCGCGCACTGGTAGACCACGCGCGAGCCGTCCGTGGACGCGTGCCGGGCGTAGAAGTCCGCGTGATCGGTGTGGCGGCGCAGGTCGGAGCTGTCGGGGCGGCAGGAGTAGAGGTTGCCGACGCCCTCGTGGTCGGAGAGGAAGGCGATGCGGTCGCCGACGAACATCACCGAGTCCAGATGGCCGCGCAGCTCCGGCAGCAGCCGGTCGCACTGCAGCCACAGCCGCCCCATGGCGCCGCCCCGGTAACGCTTCCAGGACGCGGGCTCGTGCGGCGGCTTCCCGGTGAGAATCAGCGTCCTGTGCTCGCCGCCCACGTCCGCGACGGCGATGTCGGACAGCGGGCCCCAGGGCAGCTGGCCGCCGGGACCGCCGTCGGTGGGCACCTTGTACGCCCAGGAGAAGTACGAGAACGGCTGGCCGTGCGAGCTGACCGCCAGAATGTGGGACACCCCCTCCTCCGGGGGCGTCCAGCCGCAGACCCGCGTGTCGGTGCTGCCCCAGTAGGTGAGCCGGCGCGCCGGGCCGCCCTCGACCGGGGCGAGGTGGATCTCCGGGTCCAGACTGCGCCAGCTGGTGAAGGCGATGTGCCGCCCGTCGGGCGAGAAGCGCGGATGCCCCACCCTGGTCCGGTCCACGGTCAGCCGCCAGGCCCGCCCGGCGCCGGCCCCGGGCGCGGTCAGCGGGGCGAGCCACAGGTCGTCCTCCGCCGCGAAGCAGAGCAGATCGCCGTGCAGATGAGGAAAGCGGATGTAGGCATCGCTCACCCACCCATGGTTTCGGCCCCGCATCCCCCCGGCAACTCGGTCCGTGACGCAGAACACCATCGAAACGATGCCGTTTCGATCGCCGCCTCACGTACGCTGCTGTACGAAACCGTTTCGTACGACTCGTGTGAAGGGAGGCGCGGATGCCCACGGAACCACCCAAGCCGGCGGGGCGCCGCACCCGACTGACCCCCGAACGCGAGGGCGAGCTCTACGACGCGGTGCTCGCGCTGCTGCGCGAGGTCGGCTACGACGCCCTGACCATGGACGCCGTGGCCGCGCGCACGCACTCCAGCAAGGCCACCCTCTACCGCCAGTGGAGGGGCAAGCCCGAGCTGGTCGCGAGCGCGCTGCGGCACACCAAGCCGGTCAGCCTCGCGGACATCGACACCGGCACGGTGCGCGGTGACCTCCGGGCCATGGTGTGCGACGCCGACGAGGAGCGGATGGAGCGGGACGCCGCCCTCATGCGGGGGCTGCAGCGCGCCATCCACGACCACCCCGACCTCAACCGGGCGCTGCGCGAACTGCTCATCGAGCCGGAGATCGCCGGGCTCGAGGCGATGCTCAGGCGCGCGGTCGACCGGGGCGAACTCGCCGCGGACAACCCCGCCCTCGGGCTCGTCGCACACATGATGTTCGGCGCGTTCATGGCCCGGCCGCTGGTCGAGGACCGGCCCGCGGACGGCGAGTACCTCGCCCGCGTCATCGACGCCGTGATCCTCCCCGCTCTCGGCGTATGACCCCGTTATTCACAGCCCCCCACCGAGGCTCCACCTGACGCACCGCTCTCGTCGGGCTGGTTCCCATACCCGGTTCCTTACGTTTCCGACCCGACGGGAGCACCACACTCGTGGCCACGTTCCTCTACAAACTCGGCCGGCTCGCCTTCCGGCGCCGCTGGTACGTCTCCCTGATATGGGTGGCGCTGCTGGTCCTCGCCGGCGCGGGCGCCGCGTCCGCGCCCAAGGCGACCGACAACTTCTCCATACCGGGCACGGAGGCGCAGCGCGCCTTCGACCTGCTGGAGCAGCGCAACCCGGCCATGAAGGCGGACAGCGCCACCGCGCGCATCGTCTTCAAGGCCCCCGGTGGCCAGAAGGTCACCGACCCGAAGAACAAGGCGGCGGTCGACAAGGTCGTCCGTGAGCTGAACGGCCCCCAGGTGGCGGCCGTCGCCGACCCGTTCACCGCGGGCGCCGTCAGCGCGAACGGCGACATCGCCTACGCCTCCGTCACCTACAAGGTCAAGGCCAACGACCTGACGGACGAGACGCGCGAGGACCTCAAGGCCGCTCCCACGGCCGGCCGCGACGCCGGGCTGACGGTGGAGACCGGGGGCAGCGCCCTCCAGTCGATGCCCGAGGGCGGCTCCACCGAGATCATCGGCATCATCATCTCGGCCGTCGTCCTCATCATCACCTTCGGTTCCCTGGTGGCCGCCGGGCTGCCGCTGCTGACCGCCATCATCGGCGTGGGCATCGGCGTCTCCTCCATCGCGGCGCTCGCCTCCGCCCTGGACCTGGGCAACAACACCGCCACCCTCGCCACGATGATCGGCCTCGCGGTCGGCATCGACTACGCGCTCTTCATCGTCTCCCGCTACCGCGCGGAGATCGCCGAGGGCCGCGAGCCGGAGGAGGCCGCCGGACGGGCGACCGGCACCGCCGGCTCGGCCGTCGTCTTCGCCGGCCTGACGGTCGTCATCGCCCTGGCCGGCCTCGCGGTCGTCAACATCCCCATGCTGACGAAGATGGGCGTGGCCGCCGCCGGCACCGTCGCCATCGCCGTGCTCATCGCGCTCACCCTCATCCCCGCCCTGCTGGGCTTCGCCGGCCGCAAGGTGCTGGCCCGCAAGGTGCGCAAGGCCGCGCCCGGCGCCGCCGCCGAGGACAAGCCCAACCTGGGCACGCGCTGGGCCCGCCTCGTACTGCGCCGCCCGGTCGTGGTGCTGCTCGTCGGCGTGCTGGGCCTGGGCGCGATCGCCGTGCCCGCCGGCTCGCTGATGCTGGGCCTGCCCGACGAGGGCTCCCAGCCCAAGAGCACCACCCAGCGCAAGGCGTACGACCTGCTGTCCGAGGGCTTCGGCCCCGGCTTCAACGGCCCGCTGCTGGTGCCGGTCGACGTGGCGGGCAGCAAGGACGCCAAGGCGGCCGTCGACCACGTGGCCACGACGGTCAAGGGCCTGGACAACGTGGCCATGGTGACCCCGCCGGCGTTCAACCAGGCCGGCGACCTGGCGACGATCACCGTTGTGCCGAAGTCGAAGCCGAGCGGTGAGCGGACCGAGGACCTGGTCCACGCCATCCGCGCCGAGCGCGCCTCGATCGAGTCCAAGACCGGGGCCAAGGTCCTGGTCACCGGCACCACGGCCGTCAACATCGACGTCTCGCAGAAGCTGAACGACGCCCTGCTGCCCTACCTGGCGCTCGTCGTGGGCCTGGCCTTCCTGCTGCTGATGGTCGTCTTCCGGTCCGTGCTGGTGCCTCTGAAGGCGGCGCTCGGCTTCCTGCTGTCGGTGGTCGCGGCCCTGGGCGCCGTCGTCGCCGTCTTCCAGTGGGGCTGGCTCGGCTCGCTCTTCGGCGTCGAGGAGACCGGGCCGATCATGAGCATGATGCCGATCTTCATGGTGGGCGTCGTCTTCGGCCTCGCGATGGACTACGAGGTCTTCCTCGTGACCCGGATGCGGGAGGCGTACGTCCACGGGGAGCGGCCCGGCCAGGCCATCGTGACCGGCTTCCGGCACGGGGCCCGGGTCGTCACCGCGGCCGCCGTCATCATGATCAGCGTCTTCGCGGGCTTCATCGGCTCCTCCGAACCGATGATCAAGATGATCGGCTTCGGGCTCGCCATCGCCGTCTTCTTCGACGCGTTCGTGGTGCGCATGGCCATCGTGCCGGCGGTGCTCGCCCTGCTCGGGCGCTCCGCCTGGTGGCTGCCCGGATGGCTGGCCAAGGTGCTGCCCAACGTCGACGTCGAGGGCGAGCGCCTGCAGCAGCGGCTCGCGCCCGCCGGTACCGTCGCGGACGCCGACCCGGACCCGGACACCGTCCGCGAGCCGAGCCGCGTCTGACGCCGCGGGCGGCGCCGGGCGCAGCCACAACGTGGCGTACGCCATGAATTCGGCATGAATGGGAACCGCCGGCCTTCGGGCCGGCGTTTTCCTTAGTCCACGCCTGTGGGCGCGATCGGGGGACGCGTGTGAAGGAAAGGGCTCCGCGTTGAACCTGCTCGATGTGCTGCTGATGCTTGTCGTCCTCGGCTACGCCGTGTCCGGCTACCGCCGGGGACTGGTGGCCAGCGCCGTGCTGCTCGCCGGGTTCCTCGGCGGCGCCGTGCTGGGCGTGTGGGCGCTGCCGTACGCGCTGGAGCCCTTCGAGGCCGGGACGCGGGCGGCGGCCGTCGTCGCCGTGCTCGTGGTCCTCATACCCGCCGCCGTCGGCCACGCCCTGGCCGGGCGGCTCGCCTGGCGGCTGCGGTCCAAGCTGACGTGGGCACCGGTGCGCGGCGTCGACGGCGTGGGCGGCGCGGCCGTCAACTCGCTGGCCGTGCTGCTGGTGGGCTGGGTGGCGGCGAGCGTGCTCGTCTCGGCGAACTCGACCCTCCTGACCCGGGAGATCAAGGACTCGGCGCTGCTGGGCGCGGTGCAGCGGGCCATGCCCGAGCAGGCGCCCACCTGGTTCAGCCGCACCACCGACGCGCTGTCCGGCGCGGGCTTCCCCCAGGTCTTCAACCCCTTCGAGAACGAACCCGCCACCAGCGTCCCCAAGCCGTCCGGCGACGCGGTCACCGCCGCCGCGGCACAGGCGGCCCGCGACAGCGTCGTCAAGGTCGAGGGCGTGGCCAACGTCGGCGACGGCCGGCGCGGCCAGGAGGGCAGCGGCTTCGTCTACGCCCACGAGCACGTGATGACCAACGCCCACGTGGTGGCCGGCGTCAGCGACCCCACCGTCAAGGTCGGCGGCGTGGGGCGCGCCTACCGGGCCAAGGTCGTGCTGTTCGACCCCAGGTCCGACGTCGCCGTCCTGGACGTCCCCGGCCTGGCCGCGCCCGTGCTGCCCTTCGACAAGAGCGCCAAGCGCGGCGACGCGGCCGTCGTCGCGGGCTTCCCCGAGAACGGCGGCCTCGACCTGCGCGCGGCCACCGTCGCCAACGAGCTGCGCGCCAAGGGCCAGGACATCTACGGCGACGGCATCACCACCCGCGAGGTCTACTCCGTGCGCTCCACGATCCGCCCCGGCAACTCCGGCGGCCCGCTGCTGACCCCCACGGGGAAGGTCTACGGCGTCGTCTTCGCCCGCTCCACGGCCGACGAGGAGACCGGTTACGTGCTGACCGCCGACCAGGTCGCCGACGCCGCGCAGCGCGCAGCCCGGGCGACGGCACCGGTGAGCACCGGGAGCCGGGCGGCGCTGTAGCGCCGCCCGGCCGTGGTCAGTCGCACTTGCCCAGGACCTGCCGCAGCTTGTCCTTCTCGGCCTCGGTGACGCTGAGGCCGTAGTAGTCCTTCACCGCGATCCACGCCCGGCTGTACATGCACTCGCCGCCCGACGGCATCCACTTGTCCGGCGCCTTGTCGCCCTTGCGGCGGTTGCTCCAGGTGGACACCACGATCAGCTGCGGGGAGGCGGTCAGGTCGTTGGCGAACTCCTGACGCTTCGCCGCCGGCCAGCTGCTCGCCCCGGAACCCCACGCGTGCCGCAGCGGCACGATGTGGTCGACGTCGACGTGCAGCGGATCGTTCATCGTCCTGTTGTCGTACTCGCTGTGCCACTGGCCGCCGACGACCTTGCACTTGCCTTCGAGCCTCGCCGGCACGATGGACTGGATCTTGAGGGCCATCTCGCGGGTCGTGCAGCGGTTGACGCCGTGCCGGACCCAGCAGGCCGCACCGCCGAAGTGCCTGCGGTCGTAGCCCTTGCTGTTGAAGGTCCTGACCTCGAGCTCGTCCAGCATGCGCGCGGCGTCGTCGCGGTCCGGGATGTTCTTGGGCCACTTCAGCGGGAGGCCGCGGTGGCTGGCGGGCCGCACGCCCGACGGCGCGGGCCTGGCCCCGGGCTTCTGGGCGGCCGGGGCCTTGGGGTGCCCAGGTTCCTTGGCCGGCTGGGCCTTCGGCTGCTCCGGCTTCCTGGCCGGCTCGGCCTTCGGGTGGTCAGGCTCCTTCGCCTGCGGGGTCTTCGCGTGGTCCGCGTCCCGGGCGGGCCGGCCCTTGGGGCGATCCTGGGGCGGCTTCCCCTTCGGCTGCTCGGCGTCCTCCTCCTTCGTCGGCTGCCCGGTCACGGGGGGCCGGGTGTAGACGTCGCCGTCCCCTTCCGCCGGGCCCTCGCAGTCGGTCTCGTCGTAGTCCGCCGGGCTCGCCGTGTGCCGCTGGTGCGCCGGAGCCGGCCCGAGCTGTGGCGCGGCGAACGCGGCCGCGCCCGGCAGGGCCGTACCGCTGATCGCCAGGGCCACCGTGATGGCGGACGGCAAGGTCAGCCGGTGACGGCGCGTGACTATCTTCTCCGGTCGCATGGAACCTCCATTCGGTCCACGTCCACTCCGACGTGGCCCTCAGGGAGTTGACCGAATGCGTCATTACATGCTCGTGTTTGCCGTGATTCACCCCATTGGCTTTCGGCGGGGACGGCCTCACACGCCCGTGCGCTCCCGCGCGTGCTCGTCCTCCTCCAGCAGCCGCTCCGCCAGACCGTCCAGGGCGCGGTCCATGCGGGCGCGGTCCTCCGGATCGCCGGCGTCCCAGTCCTCCAGATGGGTGGCCAGCCAGGAACGCCAGGCCGCGCTCAGCCGCTCGAGCTCCGCCTCGCCGGCCGGGGTCAGGAACAGGCGGTCGCCCTCCCGGCGCGCGTACCCCGCCCGCGCCGTACGGGCGAACGCGGGCTCGAGCACCTCGGCCGGCATCCGATGGGCGGCGGCCACCTGCGACAGCGTGGCATCGCCGCGCAGCCGCAGGCGCCAGTGGATCTGCCCGAGCGTCCACGCCTGGAGGGAGTCGAGCGTGCTGCCGGACGCGTCGAGGATCTGCCGGCTGACCGGGCCGCCCCCGGCCTTGCGCATCACGCTCGCCACCGCCCGCTCCAACTGCCGGTCCGCCTCGCCCGAGTCCGGCGCCGCGAACGCCTCGCCCATGTCGGAGGCCCCCGCCCGCGCGCTGTCGCGCAGCGGCACCTCCTTGAGGAACCAGGCAGCGACGAAGCCCACCAGGGCGACCGGCACCACCCAGAAGAAGACGTAGTTCACGGTCTGCGCGTAGGCGTCGACGACCGGCCGCGCCACCTCCTCCGGCAACCGGCCCAGCGCCTGCGGGCTCTGCACCGCGGCCGGCGGCACCCCGGGTGAACGTGCCAGCGCCTCCGTGAGGTTGGGGATCAGCTGGTTGGTGTAGAGCGTGCCGAAGATGGCCGTGCCGAAGGCGCTGCCGAGCGTACGGAAGAACGTCACGCCCGAGGTGGCCGTGCCCAGCTCGTGGTACGGCACGGTGTTCTGCACCGCGATCGTCAGCACCTGCATGGCCAGCCCGATGCCGGCCCCGAGCACGAACATGTACAGCGACTCCAGCCACGCCCCCGTCGACGCGCCCATCGTCGACATCAAATACAGCCCGAGCGCCATCACGGCCATGCCGGCGATCGGGAACACGCGATAGCGGCCCGTACGGCTGACCGCGATGCCCGACAGCATGGACGCGCCCAGCAGCCCGGCCACCATCGGCAGCGCCCGGACACCCGACATCGTGGCCGACACCCCGTCCACGTACTGCAGATACGTCGGCAGGTACGTCAGCGCGCCCAGCATCGCGAAGCCCACGATGAAGCTCAGCGTCGAGCAGACGGTGAAGACGGGATTGCGGAAGAGATGCATGGGCAGCATCGGTTCCGCCGCCCGCAGCTCCACCATCACGAAGCCCGCCAGCAAGGCGATCGCGCCCGCGAACAGGCCCACGATGACGGCCGAGTCCCAGGCGTAGGTGTTGCCGCCCCACTGCAGGCCCAGGACCAGCCCGGAGGAGCCGGCGGCCACCAGCGCGATGCCCAGGTAGTCGATGACCGGGCGCACCGCCGAGCGGATCACGGGAATGGTCCGGGCCGCCATGGCCACCATCACGATGGCGACGGGCACGTTGACGTAGAAGCACCAGCGCCAGGTGGCATGGTCGGTGAAGACGCCGCCCAGGGTCGGGCCGACGACCGTGGTCACCCCGAAGACCGCGCCCAGCGCGCCCTGGTACTTGCCCCGTTCGCGCAGCGGGATGACGTCCGCGATCAGGGCCATGGCCGTCACCATCAGACCACCGCCGCCGACGCCCTGCAGGGCGCGGGCGGCGATCAGCATCGCCATGGAGTTCGCGGCGCCCGCGAAGACGGAGCCGCCGGTGAAGACGACCGCGCTCAGCTGGAAGACCACCTTGCGGCCGAAGAGGTCGCCGAACTTGCCGACCAGAACGGTCGCGACCGTCTCGGTGAGCAGATAGGCCGTCACCACCCAGGCCATGTGACCGCCACCGCCCAGGTCCGCGACGATCGTCGGCAGCGCGGTGGAGACGATCGTCTGGTCGAGGGCGGCCAGCAGCATGCCGAGCACGATCGTGACGAAGACGAGATTCGTACGCCGCCGGCTCAGCACGGGCGGGGCCGGGGCCTGTGGGGCGGGCGCGGTGGCCGTGGTCATGGTGACGTACCTCCCGTGCCCAGCATTTGGGGAGTTGCCCCGACTCGCCACCTCTGGCAGGCGTGGAGCCGGGTGAGGGGCGCGCAGTCGCATCTCACACGCTCTTGCCACTCGTTCGCAGGCCGCCCCTATCATCGAGCGGTTCAGCGCTGAACCAAACGGCTGAACCCAATGGCTGAACCAAAAGGCTGAACCCAACGGGCTGGATCACACGGCTGAACCGCACGCGCGACGCACGAACGGACGGAGCTCGCCATGCACGTACCGGACGGTTTCATCGACGCCCCCGTATCCCTGGCCGCCGGGGCCGTCGCCGCGGCGGCCGTCGCGGTCTGTCTGCGCGGGGCGCGCAGAGAACTGGACGAGAAGACGGCCCCCCTGGCGGGGCTCGTGGCGGCCTTCGTCTTCGCCGTCCAGATGCTGAACTTCCCCGTCGCGGCCGGCACCAGCGGCCATCTGCTGGGCGGCGCGCTGGCGGCGATACTCGTCGGCCCCTACACCGGAGTCCTCTGCATATCCGTGGTGCTGCTGATGCAGGGCGTGCTGTTCGCGGACGGCGGGCTCACCGCCCTCGGCGTGAACATCACCGACATGGCCGTCGTCACCACGGTCGTCGCCTACGCCCTGTTCCGGCTGCTGGTCACGGCCCTGCCCCGGCGCCGCCCGGCCGTGACCGCCGCCGCCTTGACCGCCGCCCTGGTCTCCGTACCGGCGGCAGCCGGCGCCTTCACCCTCCTCTACGCCCTGGGCGGCACCACCGACGTGCCCCTCGGCAAGGTCTTCACCGCGATGGTCGGCGTGCACATCCTCATCGGCATCGGCGAGGCGGCCATCACCGCCCTCACCGTGAGCGCGGTGCTCGCCGTCCGGCCCGACCTCGTCCACGGCGCCCGCGGCCTGGCCAAGCCGCTCCAGCTGCGCGCCGCCGACGGGACGGTGATCGAGCCCGTCGTGTCCACGGCCGCCCCGCGCCCGCTCCGCCGGATCAGGGCCGTCGCCCTCCTCGCCGCCCTCGCGCTCGCCGGATTCGTCAGCCACTACGCCTCCACCAGCCCCGACGGCCTGGAGAAGGTCGCCCACGACAAGGGCATCGACAGCAAGGCCGAGGACCACGCAGCCAAGGACTCACCGCTGGCCGACTACCAGGTCAGGAACGTCACGGACGAGTGGATCGCGGGCGGGCTCGCCGGGGTGATCGGGGTCGGCGCGACGCTGGCGGCCGGCACCGGCGTGGTCGTCGTCCTGCGCCGCCGCCGGGCCTCCGCCCAGGCGCGGGCCTCGTCCCCCGGCACGGTCTGACATGGGCGCCGGCCATACCCACAAGCTCTACCGGCACGCCCGATCACCGGTCCACGCCCTGCCCCCGCACTGCAAGATCGCGGCCGTCTTCTGCTTCGTGCTGGTCGTGGTCTCCACACCGCGCACCGCCGTGTGGGCCTTCGGCCTGTACGCGCTGCTGCTGGCGGCCGTCGCCGCCGCGGCCCGCGTACCGGCCGCCTTCCTGCTGCGCCGGCTGCTGATCGAGGTGCCGTTCGTCGCCTTCGCGCTGCTCATGCCGTTCGTGGCCCAGGGCGAGCGCGTCCACGTCCTGGGCCTTTCGCTCAGCCACTCCGGCCTGTGGGGCGCCTGGAACATCCTCGCCAAGGGCACACTCGGCGTCGCCGCGTCGGTGCTCCTCGCCTCGACCACCGAGCTGCGCGCGCTGCTGCTGGGCCTGCAGCGGCTGCGGCTGCCGCCGCTGCTCGTCCAGATCGCCACCTTCATGATCCGCTACGGGGACGTCATCGCCGACGAGATGCGGCGCATGCGCATCGCCCGCGAATCGCGCGGCTTCACCGCCCGCGGGGTGCGCCACTGGCGGGTGCTGGCCACATCCGCGGGGGCGCTGTTCATCCGCTCCTACGAGCGCGGGGAACGCGTCCACCTGGCGATGGTCAGCCGCGGCTACGCCGGCACCATGCCCGTGATCGACGAGGTGAGCGCGTCACGTGCGCAGTGGACGTACGCGGCCGCCCTGCCGCTGGCCGCGCTGGCGGTCCGCCTGACCGGATGGATGCTGACATGACCCCTGTGGTGCCCTCCCTCGAGGTCCGCGGCCTCGCCTTCGCCTACCCCGACGGCCACCAGGCCCTCTTCGGCGTCGACCTGACCGTCGGGCGCGGCGAACGCGTCGCCCTGCTCGGCCCCAACGGCGCCGGCAAGACCACGCTCGTCCTCCACCTCAACGGCATCCTCGGCGGCGGCGCGGGCTCCGTGCGCGTGGCCGGGCTGCCCGTCGAAAGGCGCCACCTCGCCGAGGTCCGCCGCCGCGTCGGCATCGTCTTCCAGGACCCCGACGACCAGCTGTTCATGCCCACCGTGCGCGAGGACGTCGCCTTCGGCCCGGCGGCCGCCGGACTGCGCGGCGCCGCACTGGAGACGTGCGTGGGCGAGGCCCTCGCCCAGGTCGGCATGGCCGGCTTCGCCGACCGCCCCCCGCACCACCTCTCCTTCGGGCAGCGGCGCCGGGTGGCCGTGGCGACCGTCCTGGCCATGCGGCCCGAGATCCTCGTCCTCGACGAGCCCTCCTCCAACCTCGACCCCGCCTCCCGCCGCGAGCTCGCCGGCATCCTGCGCTCCCTGGACGTCACCGTGCTGATGGTCACGCACGACCTGCCGTACGCCCTCGAGCTGTGCGAGCGGTCCGTCGTGCTGAGCGACGGCGTCATGGCGGCCGACGGCCCCACCCGTCAGCTGCTGTGCGACGAGGAGCTGATGCGCGCCCACCGGCTGGAGCTGCCGTTCGGCTTCGACCCGCGGTCGGCGGCCGTGCGGGGATGACCCCCTGGTCCGGAGCACCCGCGATCACGATGCACCATGGTGGAGGGATTTGTAGCGATCGGCACAGTGGGAGCGGAAAACAGTGGTGGACGTCCAGGGCACGGTGGCGGACGGTTTCGGACCGGTCCGGGACGCCTTCGCGGAGAACTTCGCACGGCGCGGCGAACGGGGCGCGGCCGTGGCCGTCTACCGGGACGGACGCCGCGTCGTCGACCTGTGGGCCGGCACGAAGGACGCGGGCGGCTCCGACCCGTGGACCCGGGGCACCGCGCAGGTCGTGCGCTCCGCCACCAAGGGCGTGGCCGCCGCCGTCCCGCTGCTCCTGCACCAGCGCGGCCAGGTGGACCTGGACGCGCCCGTCGGCACGTACTGGCCGGAGTTCAAGGCCGCCGGCAAGGAACGGGTCCTCGTACGGCACCTGCTCTCGCACCGCGCCGGCCTGCCCGCGCTCGACACCCCCCTCACCCCGGCCCAGGCGGTCGACGGCGTCAGCGGCCCCGCCGCCCTCGCCGCGCAGCCGCCCGCCTGGGAGCCCGGCACCGACCACGGCTACCACGCCCAGACCTACAGCTGGCTGATCGGCGAGCTGGTCAAGCGCGTGACCGGCCGGTCCATCGGCACCTGGGTCGCCGAGGAGATAGCCGGGCCGCTGGGCCTGGACCTGTGGCTGGGCCTGCCGGAGGCCGAGCAGGACCGGGTGGGCCGCATAGCGGACATCGAGGCCCCGGCCGCCGCCGCGTCCGCCGGGCTGCGCGTGCGCCCCAAGGCGGCGGTCACCGACGCCTACGGCGACCCGTCCTCGCTCACCCGCCGTGCCTTCGCCGCGATCACCCCGCACGCCGACGAGAACGACCCCGCCTACCGCGCCGCCGAACTCCCCGCCTCGGCCGGCATCGCCACCGCGGACGCGCTCGCCCGCTTCTACGGCTCCCTCATCGGCGTCGTGGACGGCGGCCGCCGCCTCTTCGCCCCCGCGACGCTCACCATGGCCCGCACGGAGGAGTCCGCCGGCCCCGACCGCGTCCTGGTCGTCAACACCCGCTTCGGCCTCGGCTACATGCTCCACGGCCCCGCCTCGCCCCTGCTGGCCCCCGGCTCCTTCGGCCACCCCGGCCGCGGCGGCTCCCTGGCCTTCGCCGACCCCGCCTCCGGCATCGCCTTCGGCTACGTCACCAACGGCATGCAGAAGAACGTCACCGCCGACCCGCGCGCCCAGGCGCTGGTACGGGCGGTTGCCAGGTCCCTGGCGGGGTAATGCTGCCCGCATGCGCTTCGAGGGGTACGCGGTACTGATCACCGGCGCCGGCCGGGGCATCGGCGAGGCCACGGCCCGCCGCCTCGCGTCGGAGGGCGCGCGGGTGCTCCTGACGGACGTTGACGGCGAGCGCGCGCGGAAGGCGGCCGCGGCGCTGCGCGCGGACGGCCTGCCGGCCGAGGCGGCGACGTGCGACGTGGCCGACAGCGCGGCCACCGAGGCGGCGGTGGCGCACGCCGTGGACCGCTTCGGCCGCCTCGACGTGCTGGTCAACAACGCCCTCTCCTGCCACCCGGACCCGCCGCTGGTGGAGGACTACGCGGACGGCGAATGGGCCCGCGACCTGGACATCACCCTCACGGGCGCCATGCGGTGCGTCCGGGCGGCGATGCCCCACCTGGCCGCCGCCGGGGGCCGCGCCGCGATCGTCAACATCGGCTCCGTCAACGCCGAACAGGACTTCGGCAACCACGCCTACAGCGCCGCCAAGGCCGGCCTGGCCAGCCTGACCCGCACCCTGGCCGGCCACTGCGCCGCCCGGGGCGTCCGCGTGAACCTCGTGGCCCCGGGCACGGTCCGCACGCCCAACTGGGACGGCAGGGAAGCGGCCTTGGACCGCGCGGCGGAGCACTACCCCCTGGGCCGCGTCGGCCGCCCGGAGGACATCGCGGCGGCGGTGGCCTTCCTCGCCTCGGCGGACGCCGCGTGGATCACCGGGGTGACGCTGCCGGTGGACGGCGGAATCCTGGTGGGCAACGTGGGCCTGCGGCGGGCGCTGCGGGGGGAAGGCTGAGACGGCCGGGGACCGGGCCCCCGCTCACGCGCGCGGCGCTCCGCGCGGCGCCCCCAGGACTCCCACAGGGTCGTTCCCTACGATGGCGCGGTGACCAGTGACACCGCGACGCACGCCCAGCAGGGCCCGACGGCAGACGAGCAGCCGCCTCCGTGGCAGCGCAGACTCCGCCGTTTCGGCTATGCGGGCCCCAGCCACGGGAAGGCGCTGTCCGATGTGCGGGAGCGGCTCGTACCGCCGTTTCCCGAGCCCGGGACGCGGCTGTGGGCGGCGGCGGGGGCCGGTCCGAGAGCGGCGACGCTGCTGGCGCGGTCGACGGGGTGGCTCGGGCCGCTGCTCGTCGCGCTCTTCGCCGGGGGCATCCGGTTCTGGAACCTGGGCAGCCCCAAGGCGGTCATATTCGACGAGACGTACTACGCCAAGGACGCCTGGGCGCTGTGGAAGTACGGCTACGAGGTCGAGTGGCCCAAGGAGGCCAACGATCAGATCATCGCCGGGAACACCGCCGTCGGTGACGCCGCCTCGTACGTCGTGCACCCGCCCGTCGGCAAGTGGGTCATCGGCATCGGCGAGTGGCTGTACGGGCTGAACCCTTTCGGCTGGCGCTTCATGGTGGCCGTGCTCGGCACCCTGTCCGTGCTGATGCTGTGCCGCATCGGGCGGCGGCTGCTGCGGTCGACGTTCCTGGGGTGCCTGGCGGGGGCGCTGCTGGCCGTGGACGGTCTGCACTACGTCATGAGCCGGACGTCGCTGCTCGACTCGGTGCTGATGTTCTTCGTCCTGGCCGCCTTCGGGTGCGTGCTGGTCGACCGGGACAAGGCCCGGGCCCGCCTGGCGGCGGCGCTGCCGGAGGGTGAGGACGGGGTGGCGCTGCCGGACGCCGTGGTCGGCGACCGGACCCGGCTGGGGTGGCGGCCCTGGCGGATCGCCGCCGGGGTCTTCCTCGGGCTGGCCTTCGCCACGAAGTGGAACGGCGCCGTGTATCTGGCGGCGTTCGGGCTGCTGGTGGTGTTGTGGGACGTCGGCGCCCGGCGGCTGGCCGGGGCCCGGCACCCGTGGCGTTCGGCGCTGCGGCGCGACGTGCCGTGGGCGTTCGTCTCGACCGTGCCCGTGGCCGTGGGCGTGTACCTCGCCTCCTGGACCGGCTGGTTCGTCAACAGCGGAACCTACAGCCGCACGGAGGGCTGGCGGCACAGCGGCTTCTACCGGCACTGGGCCGAGACCGAGGGCGGGCACAGCCCGGACGGGTTCCTCGCCGGGGTGCTCAATCCGCTGCGCAGCCTGTGGCATTACGAGCAGCAGGTGTGGCAGTTCAACACCACGCTCTCCTCGCCCCACACCTACCAGTCCAACCCGTGGAGCTGGCTGGTCCAGTCCCGCCCGGTCTCCTACTTCTACGAGTCCCCGAAGGCGGGCCAGCAAGGCTGCCCGATGGACGCGGCCGACAAGTGCGCGCGCGAGGTCCTCGCCCTGGGCACACCGCTGCTGTGGTGGACGGCGTGCTTCGCGCTGCTGTACCTGCTCTACCGGTGGGCGCTGCGGCGCGACTGGCGTGCGGGGGCCGTGCTGTGCGCGGTCGCGGCCGGCTATCTGCCGTGGTTCATGTGGCAGGAGCGGACGATTTTCGTCTTCTACGCGGTCGTCTTCGTGCCGTTCCTGTGCCTGGCCGTGGCCATGCTGATCGGGGCGATCCTCGGCCGGCCGGAGTCCTCGGAGCGGCGCAGGGTCGTGGGGGCGGTGGGCGCGGGCACGCTGGTCCTCTTCATCGTCTGGAACTTCATCTACTTCTTCCCGATCTACACGGGCCAGGCGATTCCCATGGACGCGTGGCGGAACCGGATGTGGTTCGACACCTGGATCTGATGTGACGTCAGGCCGGGGGCGGGCGGCGAGGCCGGAATCGCTCCATGTGTCACCTCCCTCCCGTAGAGTGCCACCGAGGTTTTAATCAGGTGATTAAAACCAGGAGGGGGCAAGACATGCGCACTGGTGTGAAGATCGCCGCAGGCGTCGTGGGCGCCGCGGTAGTGGGGGCGGCGGGGCTGGGGGCCTACAACCTGGTCGACGCCGTCGCGGACGGCGGCTCGGGCGCGAGAACCAAGGCGGCACCCGTGCCGACGGGGCCGCCGTCGGCGAGCGAGACGGAGAGGACCGCGCGCGACTTCCTCGCCGCGTGGGCGGCGGGCGAGACGCGCAAGGCCGCGGACCTCACCGACAACGCGGAGGCCGCCACCACCGCGCTGACCGGCTACCGCGAGGCGGCGCACGTGGAGAAGGTGGCGTTCAAGCAGGGCGCGGCCACGGGCGCGAAGGTGCCGTTCTCCGTCACCGCCGAGGTCGTCCACGGCAAGCAGCGCTCGACGTGGACGTACGACTCCTCGCTGGCCGTCGTCCGGGGCCAAACCAGCGGCCGTCCGCTGGTGGACTGGCAGCCCACGGTCGTCCACCCCGAGCTCACCGAGGGCCGGTCGCTGCGGACCGGCACCACACAGGCGGCGCAGATCACCGCCGTCGACCGCGACGGCACCGAGCTGAAGGTCTCGGACTTCCCCTCGCTGGCGTCCGTCCTGCCCGAACTGCGCAAGCGGTTCGGGGAGAAGGCGGGCGGCGAGCCGGGCGTGGAGGTCCGGGTGGAAGGCGGCCCCGCGGGCAGCGGTGACGGTCAGGCCAAGACCCTGCACGTGCTCTCCCCGGGCAAGCCCGGCAGGCTCCGCACCACGCTCAGTGCCGCCGCGCAGCGCGCCGCCGAGGCCGCGGTGGCCAAGCACGACGACGCCTCGGTGGTGGCCGTGAAGCCGAGCACCGGCGAGATCCTGGCCATCGCCAACGCCAAGAAGACCGAGTTCAACCCGGCGCTCTCCGGCCAGACCGCCCCCGGCTCCACGATGAAGGTCGTCACCTCCGCCCTGCTGCTGGAGAAGGGCAAGGCGTCACCGGGCAAGCCGCTGCCCTGCCCGAAGAACGCCACGTACGGCATGACCTTCCACAACGTGGAGGAGAGCGAGAACCCGGGCGCCACCTTCGCCCAGGACTTCGCCGCCTCCTGCAACACCGCCTTCGTCCAGCTCGCCGGGCAGATCCCCGACGACGCCCTCGCCACCGAGGCGCGTGACGTCTTCGGCCTCGGCCTGGAGTGGAAGGCCGGCGTCCCCACCTTCGACGGCAGGGTGCCCACCGACAGCGGCGCCGGCAAGGCCGCGGCGATGATCGGTCAGGGCCGCGTGCAGATGAGCCCCCTGAACATGGCCTCGGTCGCCGCGACCGTCCGCAGCGGCTCGTTCCACCAGCCCTACCTCGTCGACCCCGCCCTGGACGGCCGCGAACTGGCCAAGGCCCCCCGCGCCCTGTCCCCGGCGGCCGCCCGCGACCTGCGCTCGATGATGCGGCTCACCGCGCTCTCCGGTACGGGCGCCGGCGCGATGGCCGGGCTCGGCGGCGACGTCGGCGCGAAGACCGGGTCGGCGGAGGTCGACGGCCAGAGCCGGCCCAACGGCTGGTTCACCGGCTACCGCGGCGACGTGGCGGCCGCCGCGGTCGTCCCGCGGGGCGGCCACGGCGGCGACTCCGCCGGCCCCATCGTCGCGGCGGTCCTGCGCGCGGGGTGAACGGCACCCCGGCCGCCGCCCGCCTCCGCCACGGGAGACCCCGCGAAGGGTCTCCCGGCGCAGGGCCGCGGTCGTCAGCCGGCCGAGACCGACGTGCTCGTGGAGCAGCCCGGGTCGGTGCTGCCGGAGGGACAGTTGCTGCCCGCGGTATCGGAGGTGACCTTGTTGCTGAGCTGCTTGTTGCCGGTGGCGGGGTGGCTGACCTTCACCGAGTACGTGAGCGTGGCCTTGGCCCCCGGCGCCAGGTCGCCCGTCCAGGTCAGGTCGGGCGAGCTGAACGCGGTGGTGCCGGCGTCGGCGGCGGCGTCGTGGTTGTAGGTGGCGTCGTCCAGGACTCCCGAGAGGTTGTCGGTGATCTTCGCTCCGGCGATCGGGTTCGAGCCGCTGTTGGTCACCGTCACCTTGTAGTGCACGGTGTCCCCCGGGTGCGCGGAGGAGCGGTCGGCGGTCTTGGCGATCTGCAGCGTGGCGGGCGTCGGGGTGTCGCCGGCCGCGACGGCCGTGCCCCCGGTCGCGACCGCGCAGAGGCCCAGTGCGGAGAACAGGATCCTGGTCAGGTGATGGCGCATGGCAGTGGTCCTTTCTGTGATCAACTGCCTTCTCGGCCACATGCCTTGCACCGTTTGGCGCACTCCAATGCGCAAACCACCTGATGGGGTGAGGTGAGGTACGGGAGATGCGGGTGATGGACACAACATCGCGTGGTCCATGCAACTACCGCTAGCGTCAGCCGTTGTGAAGACACCCGTACACATATGGCGTCACGCATGACACCCACCGTCGCCGCCGCCGTCCTCATCGCCGCCGTCACGCACGCCAGTTGGAACGCGATAGCGCACGGCATCAAGGACCAGCTCCTCGCCTTCACGCTGGTGGGCGGCGGGGGCGCGGTCTGCGGGGCGGCGCTGCTGCCGTTCGTCGCGGCGCCCGCCGCCGGGGCGTGGCCGTACCTCGTCTTCTCGGCCGTGCTGCACGTCGTCTACCAGGCGCTGCTCATGCGCTCGTTCAGCCTCGGCGACTTCGGGCAGATGTACCCGATCGCGCGCGGCACGGCCCCGCTGGCGGTGACCGCCCTGGCGGCGGTCTTCGCGGGCGAGTTCGCCGGTGGCTGGCAGCTCGCGGGCGTCGCGGTGGCCTCGGCGGGGCTCGTGGGCCTGGCGGTGTGGGGCATCCGGGGCTCGGGGGCCCGGCCGCAGTGGGCGGCGATCGGGGCGGCCGTCGCGACGGGGCTGGCCATCGCCGCGTACACGGTCGTCGACGGCCTGGGCGTACGGGCCTCCGGCTCGCCGCTGGGCTACATCGGCTGGCTGATGATCCTGGAGGGCGTGGTGATCCCCGCCTGGGCCCTGACCGCCCGGCGCGGCCGCTTCCTGGCGGAGATCCGCCCCTTCGCCGCACGGGGGCTGCTCGGCGGACTGCTGTCCGTCTTCGCCTACGGGCTGGTGCTGTGGGCCCAGACGAAGGCGGCGCTCGCCCCGATCGCGGCGCTGCGCGAGTCCTCCATCCTCGTGGGCGCGGCCATCGGCGCGCTCTTCATGAAGGAGCGCTTCGGCACCCCCCGGATCGTGGCGGCCGCGCTGATGGTCGCCGGCATCGGGCTGATGCTGCACTCCGGCTGAGCAGGGGCGAACGGGCGGCTCCCGGACCCCTGACGCGCCCCCGACCGGGTGAGGTGCGGACACCCCGCCGGTGCGGTCGGGTATTCCTGGCACGTCGTCACGTCATGCAGCCCGACAAAGGGATACCGACCCCCATGCGCATCCGCACCCGCGTCCGGAAGGCGACCGCCGTCGCCGTCACCGCGCTCGGCGCCGTGGCCCTGACCGCCGCCGCCCCCGCCCCCGCGCCCGTCGCCGGGGCCACCGCCGCGCCCCCGCCGCCGCCCCGCAACATCCTGGCCATCGACCCCGTCGCCCACATCGCCCCCGACGGCACGATCACCATGACCGGCAGCTACCGCTGCACCCTCCTGCCCGGCGACCCCACGGGCACCGTGCTCGTCGCCACCAACCTCATGCAGGGCGGCCGGGTCACCGGCATCGGCGGCAGCGCGGCCGTCTGCGACGGCAACCCGCACCGGTGGCGGAACTCGGCCCGCCCGTACCGCGCGGAGTACCGCCCCGGTCCGGCACGGGCCGACGGCACGCTGATGCAGTTCAGGAAGAACAAGAACGGGATCCTGCTGCCCCGCTTCCTCGCCGTCGCCAAGAAGCGGGACATCACCCTCGCCACCCGGCCGTAGCCGCCCCGCCCCGGCGGCCCTGCGAGGATGGAGGCGTGACTGGAACGCTCGTACTCGCAGGAACCCCCATCGGCGACGTGGCCGACGCGCCCCCGCGGCTGGCCGCCGAGCTCGGTGCCGCCGAGGTGATCGCCGCCGAGGACACCCGGCGGCTGCGCCGCCTGACCCAGGCGCTGGGGGTGCACACCACCGGCCGGGTCGTCTCGTACTTCGAGGGCAACGAGTCGGCCCGCACGCCCGAGCTGGTCGAGGCCCTGCGGGGCGGGGCGCGGGTGCTGCTGGTCACGGACGCCGGCATGCCGTCGGTGTCCGACCCCGGGTACCGGCTGGTCGCGGCGGCCGTCGAGCACGGCATCAAGGTGACGGCCGTGCCGGGGCCCTCGGCGGTGCTGACGGCGCTGGCGGTGTCCGGGCTGCCGGTCGACCGGTTCTGCTTCGAGGGCTTCCTGCCGCGCAAGGCGGGGGAGCGGCTCGGCAGGCTGCGGGAGGTGGCCGGCGAGCGGCGCACCCTCGTCTACTTCGAGGCCCCGCACCGGCTGGACGACACCCTCGCCGCGATGGCCGAGGCGTTCGGCGCCGACCGCCGGGCCGCGGTGTGCCGGGAGCTGACCAAGACGTACGAGGAGGTCAGGCGCGGCCCCCTCAAGGAGCTGGCCGAGTGGGCCGCCGAGGGCGTGCGCGGCGAGATCACGATCGTCGTGGAGGGCGCCGCCGAGCGCGGGCCGCAGGAGCTGGACCCCGCCGAGCTGGTCCGCCGGGTGCGGGTCCGGGAGGAGGCCGGCGAGCGCCGCAAGGAGGCGATCGCGGCCGTGGCGGCGGAGGCGGGCCTGCCCAAGCGCGAGGTGTTCGATGCGGTCGTAGCGGCAAAAAATGCCACACAGCCGGACCGATCGTAAAGTAAAGGGCTAACCTGAAAAGCAAAGCTTGGGCATGGCAGCCGGTGCTTTAGGGCATGACGTCGCCAAGTTTGTCCCAATTCGCGGGTCAGGCTGCTGCGCCATCGCCGGGAAGGGCGTTCCCTGGATGTGGGACGTCCGGTCCCGGAGAGACTTGTCCAGCGGACAAGAGGGAGCTGCCATGAGCGAGATCGCAGGGGCTTCGAGCGGTGCCCAGCCCGCGACACGAACGCACACCATCACCCGGACGAGTGCATCGGCGTTCGAGTCGGCCCATGAGTCCTACTCCTTCGCATGCATGCGATGCGGGCACGGCTGGGAACAGTCGTACGAAATACGGCACTACACCGACGCCGAAGGCCGGCCCTTCGTCACCTACTACGCGGACGGCCGGCGCGTACCGTCCCCCCTGGCCCGTCCGACCTGCGTGAACTGCGGCGAGCACGTGGTACGGATCATGCGCTCCGGGCAGGTGTCCGAAATCGCCGATGCCCTCCACCTGTCCGGGCGCACCGCCGTCCCGGCCACCCTGCAGGCGGCCGCCGGACCGCTGAACTTCGGCGGCTCCCACGAGCCGCGCGGAGCCAGGGCCCACGAGGAACGGCACGAGGCGGGCGGCGAGCGGAGCGAGACGAAGCCCCGAGAGCACCACTGGCACCTGTCGGACCTGCTCAGGGCCTTCCACCGCAAGTAAACCCACGGGCGGGCCCGGCGTGCGCGAAACCTACAATCGCGTGCATGGCAGCACAGGCGATGGCATCGAACAGCGGCCCGGCTGACGGCGGGCGGAAGAAGAACGACGACAGGGACGTCCCCCCGCCGCTCCCGGCGCCGCTGAACGTGCCCGTCGCCGACTCCCACACCCACCTCGACATGCAGGCGGGCACCGTCGAGGACGCCCTGGCCAAGGCCGCGTCCGTCGGGGTGACCACGGTCATCCAGGTGGGCTGCGACCTGGCCGGATCCCGCTGGGCGGCCGAGACGGCCGCCGCGCACGACGCCGTCTGGGCCACCGTTGCCCTGCACCCGAATGAGGCACCCCGCATCGTGCACGGGGTGGAAGGCTCTTCCGGGGGGCAGGCCCCCCAGGCCCCCGGTCAGCAGGCTTCGCCGCTGACCACACCCCAGCGGTCGAGCCGCCTCGATCCTCGTCCGGCCGGAGGCCAGGCGGCCCTCGACGCGGCCCTGGACGAGATCGATCACCTGGCGGGCCTGCCGCAGGTACGGGGCGTCGGCGAGACCGGCCTCGACTACTTCCGCACCGGCCCCGAGGGCATGGCCGCCCAGGAACTGTCCTTCCGCCGCCACATCGACATCGCCAAGCGCCACGGCAAGGCCCTGGTCATCCACGACCGCGACGCCCACGACGACGTCCTGCGCGTCCTGGAGGAGGAGGGCGCCCCCGAGAGGGTGGTCTTCCACTGCTACTCCGGCGACGCCGCGATGGCCAAGGTCTGCGCCGCCGCCGGCTACTACATGTCCTTCGCCGGGAACATCACCTTCAAGAACGCCCAGCCGCTGCGCGACGCCCTCGCCGTCGCCCCCCTGGACCTGATCCTCGTCGAGACCGACGCACCCTTCCTGACCCCGATGCCGTATCGCGGACGGCCCAACGCGCCCTACCTCATTCCGGTCACCTTGCGGGCGATGGCCGAAATGAAGGAGATCGACGAGGACGCCCTGGCCACGGCAGTCGCCGCGAATACCGCACGCGCCTTCGGGTACTGACCCCCGAAATCGCGACACCCTGTGACCATACGACTTTGGTCGGTGATGGTGGCTCCGCTACAGTCCCGGGCCTAGCCGGACCCCGGGAGTGTCGTGAGTCATGCACAGGGCAGCCCCCACGCTGCACCCCGCGCCGCGACGGAGACGCCGCCGCCGTACGACCCGTACGCGCGGCCCGATCCGTACGGCTCCGAGCCGTACGGACTGTACGAGCCGTACGAGACCCCCGCCGCGCCGTACGAGGCGTACGAGCCCTACGAGGCGTACGACGCGTACGAGCCCTTCGGGCAGCCCCAGCTGCCCCGTCAGGCCGTCGCCCCCGTGGTCCTGGACGACACCGCCCCGCCCTACGACGAGCCCGGCACGGGCGCCGACGACGCACCCGGCACCGGCGGCCGGGCCGCCGCGCGCCGGGCCGCCGCCGGGGAGCGCCGCAAGCGCACCGGAACCCGCGAGCGGACCGAGCCGCTGCGCCGGCTGCTCCCGCAGGCCCTCGTCGTCGCCTTCCTCGCCGGCGGCACCTCCGCCTTCATCGCCAGCGACAAATCCGTCCAGCTCAGCGTCGACGGCAAGGCCCGCACCCTGCACACCTTCGCCGACGACGTCGAGGAACTACTGGCCGACGAGGGCATGGCGGTCGGCGAGCACGACATCATCGCCCCCGGCCCCCACCACGACCTGGCCACCGGCGACCGCGTCATCATCCGCTACGGCCGCCCCGTCGCCCTCACCCTCGACGGCGAGCGCCGCCAGGTGTGGACCACCGCCCGCACCGTCGACGGCGCCCTGCGCCAGCTCGGCGTGCGCGCCGAGGGCGCCTACCTCTCCGCCTCCCGCTCCGCCCGCATCGGACGCCAGGGCCTGGACCTCGACGTCCGCACCGAGCGCAGCGTCACCTTCATGGCCGACGGGCGCGAGCGCACCATCCGCACCAACGCCGCCACCATCCGCGAGGCCATCGAACAGGCCGGCATCACCCTGCGCGGCCAGGACACCACCTCCGTCGACCCCGACAGCTTCCCGCGCGAAGGCCAGACGATCTCCGTCATGCGCATCACCGGCAGCCGCGAGGTCCGCGAGGAGCCCATCGGCTTCACCTCCGAGCGCCGCGAGGACCCCACGCTCCACAAGGGCACCGAGGTCGTCGTCCAGCGCGGCGAGAAGGGCGTCGAGCGCGTCACCTACGAGCTGCGCACCGTCAACGGAGTCCAGCAGAAGCCCAAGCGGATCTCCTCGGAGACCGTCAGAGAGCCCCGCACCCAGATCGTGAAGGTCGGCACCAAGGCCCGCCCCACCTCCGTCCAGGGCGCGGACGGCCTGAACTGGGCCGGACTCGCCCGCTGCGAGGCCGGCGGGCGGCCCCACGCCGTCGACCCCTCCGGCACCTACGGCGGGCTGTACCAGTTCGACGTCCGCACCTGGCACTCCCTCGGCGGCAGCGGCCGGCCCCAGGACGCGTCCGCCGAGGAACAGACCTTCCGGGCCAAGAAGCTGTACATCAGCCGGGGGGCGAGTCCGTGGCCCGTGTGCGGCCGTAAACTTCACGGGTGAGCTCCAGCCCCAGCACAGACGATTCCGGCGCCCTGCTCGGCCCGGCCGACATCCGCGAACTGGCCGCCGCCCTCGGGGTCCGCCCCACCAAGCAGCGCGGCCAGAACTTCGTGATCGACGCCAACACGGTCCGGCGCATCGTACGGACCGCCGAGGTGCGGCCCGACGACGTGGTCGTCGAGGTCGGGCCGGGGCTCGGGTCGCTGACCCTCGCCCTGCTGGAGGCCGCCGACCGGGTCACGGCCGTCGAGATCGACGACGTGCTCGCCGCCGCCCTCCCCGCCACCATCGCCGCGCGCATGCCCGCCCGCGCCGACCGCTTCGCGCTCGTCCACAGCGACGCCATGCGCGTCACCGAGCTGCCCGGCCCGCCGCCCACCGCGCTGGTGGCCAACCTGCCCTACAACGTCGCCGTGCCGGTGCTGCTGCACATGCTCGAGCAGTTCCCCACCATCGAGCGCACCCTGGTGATGGTCCAGTCCGAGGTCGCCGACCGGCTCGCCGCCCGGCCCGGCAACAAGGTCTACGGCGTGCCCTCCGTCAAGGCCAACTGGTACGCCGAGGTCAAGCGGGCCGGCGCCATCGGCCGCAACGTCTTCTGGCCCGCCCCCAACGTCGACTCCGGCCTGGTCTCGCTCGTCCGCCGCGACAAGCCGCTGGAGACCACGGCCTCGCGCGAAGAGGTCTTCGCCGTCGTGGACGCCGCCTTCGCCCAGCGCCGCAAGACCCTGCGGGCCGCCCTGGCCGGCTGGGCCGGCTCCGCCGCGGCCGCCGAGGCCGCGCTCGTCGCCGCCGGCGTCTCCCCGCAGGCCCGGGGCGAGGCCCTGACCGTGCACGAGTTCATCGCCATCGCCGAGCAGAAGGGCGCCGCGCAGTGACCGCCGCCGTGACGGTACGCGTCCCCGCCAAGGTCAACGTCCAGCTCGCCGTCGGCCCGCCGCGCCCCGACGGCTTCCACGACCTGGCCAACGTCTTCCTGGCGGTCTCCCTCTACGACGAGGTCACCGTCACCCCGGCCGACGAACTGCGCGTCACCTGCTCCGGCCCGGACGCCGCCCAGGTCCCCCTGGACCGCACCAACCTCGCCGCCCGCGCCGCCCTCGCCCTCGCGGCCCGGCACGGCCGCGAGGCGAACGTCCACATCCACATCGCCAAGGACATCCCGGTCGCCGGCGGCATGGCCGGCGGCAGCGCCGACGGCGCCGGCGCGCTCCTGGCCTGCGACACCCTGTGGGGCACCGGCGCCTCCCGCGAGGAACTCCTGGAGATCTGCGCCGACCTGGGCAGCGACGTCCCCTTCAGCCTCGTCGGCGGTGCCGCGCTCGGGCGCGGCCGGGGCGAGCTGCTGACCCCGCTCGAGACCGGCGGCACCTTCCACTGGGTCTTCGCCGTCGCGGACGGCGGCCTGTCCACGCCGGCGGTGTACGCGGAGTGCGACCGCCTGCGGGCGGACACCACGGTCCCCGCCCCCGAGCCGTCGGCACCCCTGCTGGCCGCCCTGCGCACGGGCGACGCCGAGGCCCTGGCCGCCGCGATGACCAACGACCTGCAGGCCGCCGCCGTCTCCCTGCGGCCCTCGCTGACCGCGACGCTGACGGCCGGGACGGAGGCCGGCGCCCTGGCGGCGATGGTCTCCGGCTCGGGGCCGACGACGGCGTTCCTGGTGGCCGACGCCTCCGGCGCGCAGAAGGTCGCGGATGCCCTGCGCGACTCCGGCACGTGCCGCACGGTCCGGGTGACGTCGGGCCCGGCGCCGGGCGCGACCGTACTGCCCGCCGGCTGACGACGCGAGGACGTGGAGCGGCGCAGGCGCCCCGGGGGGTACCTGCGCCGCACTCCTTCGTCACCTCGCGTTCCGCCACAGGGTCAGATGCGGACCGTATAGCCGTAGCCCACACCCGCGGCGATGCGGCCCCAGCTGATCCAGCCGCCGCGGCCGTCGCCGCCGTTGTTGATCCACGCCTGGACGGCGCCGCTGTCCTCGACGACGGTGTAGTCGGCCTTGCCGTCGCCGTTGATGTCGGCGAAGCGCACCTTGTCGGCGGTCACGCCCACGCCGGACGCCATCTGGCCGTACTCGACCCAGCCGCCGCGGTTGTCGCCGCCGTTGTTGATCCAGGCGCGCAGCCCGCCCTTGTCGTCGACGGCGATGTAGTCGGCCTTGCGGTCGCCGTTGATGTCGGCGAGACGGATCTTGTCGGAGGTGGCGCCGACACCCGCCGCGATCGTGCCGTACTCGGTCCAGCCGCCGCGGTTGTCGCCGCCGTTGTTGATCCAGGCGCGCATTCCGCCCTTGGCGTCCATGGCGATGTAGTCGGCCTTGCGGTCACCGTTGATGTCGGCGAAGCGGACCTTGTCGGCGGTCACGCCCACGCCGGACGCGATCGTGCCGTACTCGGTCCAGCCGCCGCGGTTGTCGCCGCCATTGTTGATCCAGGCGCGCAGCCCGCCCTTGTCGTCGACGGCGATGTAGTCGGCCTTGCCGTCGCCATTGATGTCGGCGAAGCGGACCTTGTCGCCGGTGACGCCCACGCCCGCGGCGACGCGGCCCCAGCTGACCCAGCCGCCGCGGCCGTCGCCGCCGTTGTTGATCCAGACGTCGACGGCGCTGTTGTCGTCGACGACGACGTAGTCGGCCTTGCCGTCGCCGTTGAAGTCCACGCGGTAGTCGCCCAGCGGCGTCGGGCGGCGGCTCTCGACGGTCTTGCGGGCCCAGTCGGCCAGGTCGTCGGCACGGGTGTCGACGGCGCCAGTGCGGGTCTCGTTCGCGGGGATGCCCAGGCAGCCGCCGCGCCACGACCGGCTGTTGACGCCCACGAGCTCGATGCGGCCACCGGCCTCGCGGACCGCCGGACCGCCGCTGTCGCCCTGGCAGACGGCCGCGCCGGCCGACTTGCCGGCGAGGGTGACGGAGGTGGCGTTCACGGCGCCCACGGTGAAGGTCGCGGTGTGCAGGGCGTTGGGGACCCACTCGTCCTTGGTCCGCCCGTAGCCGGTCTTGCGCAGCTCCTCACCCGGAACCGGGGCGGTGGTGGCCAGGGTGACGGGGGTGACGCCGGTGACCGGGCGGGCCAGCTTGGCCATCACCAGGTCGCGGTCCTCGCGCGGCACGAGCTCGACGACGTCCACGACGCCGCCGGTCTCCTTCGACAGGTCCGTGCGGCCGACGGTGGCCGTCGTGCGGACCTTGGGCGCACCGGGGGCGACCTTCGCGTCCGGGGTGGCGGCGTCGGCGAAGCAGCTGCCGGCGGTGATCAGCCACTGCCGCTCGACCAGGGCGGCCGAGCAACTGCGCTTGCCGCCGATGTCCAGCTTCGCGGTGAACGCGTAGGGCTCCTTGGCCGTCTCTCCCACGATCGCGTGCGCGGGGGCGGCGGTCAGCAGGCCCGCCGTGGCCGCGCTCGCGAGGAGCCCTGTCACCCACGCGGCGCGCGGACGTCCAGCAGTCATGTGCTTTTTCTTTCTGGCTCGGAAATTCACTGCACGGTCGGAACCCCGGGAGAGGGCACGCAAAAATGGCGCCCATCAGGGGCGCGAGATCGACGTCCGGGTTCAGCGAGAACGTATCACCTGGTCTGCCCGTGCACACCGGGAGCGGGTGACGGAATGCGGAATGCGGAATTCCGTGTTCCGTAAAGCGAGTTGATCAAAGTTTGTGACAATGGGCTCCTCTGTGGCGAGAAAAGTCGCAGAGGAGGAATGGGCGCCGGAAAGGCGACCCCGAGACAGAGCCACGGACATGATTCGCGCAACTTCTTCCCGCCGCGTCATCGCGGCCCGGCTGGCCGTGCCCTTTGTGGCGGCCGCCCTGCTGGCCGGCCCGGTGGCTGCCGGCGCCACCGCCGTCGCCGCCCCGGCCGTACCCGCCGCAGGCGCCTCCCCCGCCGATCCGCAGAACTGGACGGTGCCGCGGCTGGCCGTGATGCCGCTGGGCGACTCCATCACCCGTGGCGCCGGCAGCTCCACCGGACACGGCTACCGCGCCGACCTCCGGAACCGGCTCGTCCCGCACACCGGAAACCTGCAATTCGTGGGTTCCGTACGGACCGGGGACGCCGACCACGAAGGGCATTCCGGCTGGCAGATCGGCGACCTGTCGGAAAACGTCGAACGGTGGCTCGCCGCCGCCGGGCCCAACGTGGTGCTCCTGAATATCGGCACCAACGACATGGACCGGAACACCGACGTCGACGCCGCCCCCGCCCGGCTCGGCGCACTGATCGACCGGATCACCACCGCGGCCCCGCACATGACCGTCCTCGTTTCCTCCTTGGTGCCCTCGCTGGACGCCCAAGGACAGAAAAGAGTCGAGAAGTTCAACGCGGCCGTACCCCACCTCGTCGAGGAACGACGGAAGAAGGGCCTGAACATCGGCTTCGTGGACATGGGGGCCGTCACCACCCGCGACCTCACCGACCGGCTCCACCCCAACGACGCCGGCTTCACCAAAATGGCCGACGCCTTCTACGCGGGCCTTTCCCGCGCCGCCGCCGACGGCTGGATCCACGAGCGCGTCGACGTCAAGCCCGCCCCCGCACACCCCCTCCCGGCCGGCGACCACCGGGTCGACATCAACGGCGACGGCCGGGCCGACTACCTGGTGGTCGGGCGCAACGGTGCGGTCCAGGCATGGGTGAACAAGGGAGGCGACGAGCGCGGCGGCTGGAGCGAGTACGGACAGATCGCCGCCGGCGTCGGCGTCCCCGGCGACAGAGTGCGCTTCGCCGACGTCGACGGCGACGGCCGGGCCGACTACCTCGCCCTCGACGACAACGGCGGCGTCCGTGCCTGGATCAACGAGGGCGGTGACGGCCGCGGCGGCTGGAAGAGCTGGGGCCGCGTCGCCGGGGGCGTGGGCGCCCCCCTCTCCCAGGTGCGCTTCGCCGACGTCAATGGCGACCGCCGGGCCGATTACGTCACCGTCGACGACAACGGCGCCGTCCGCGCCTGGATCAACAACGGTGGCGACGAGCGCGGCGGCTGGGCCGACTGGGGCCGCGTCGCCGGGGGCGTGGGCGCCGCCGGCAGCAAGGTCCGCTTCGCCGACATCAACGGCGACGGCAAGGCCGACTACCTCGCCCTCGACGACAACGGCGCCGTCCAGGCGTGGATCAACAACGGCGGTGACGGCCGCGGCGGCTGGAAGAGCTGGGGCCGCGTCGCCGGGGGCGTGGGTGCCCCCGCCTCGCAGGTGCGCTTCGCCGACGTCGACGGCGACGGCCGGGCCGATTACGTCACCGTCGACGACAACGGCGCCGTCCGTGCCTGGATCAACCGCGGTGGCGACGGGCGCGGCGGCTGGGCCGACCACGGCCGTATCGCCACCGGTACCGGCAGCGGCGCCGACGTCCGCATCTGAATCCGGCCGCCGCCGTCCCCGGGCCGCCGCCCCGGCGCCGGCCCGGGCCTGGGTCCGGGAACCGCCCCGGTCAGGGGCTCCGGCCGGGCGTGGGATCCTGGAGGGAGTCCCATAGAGCAAGGAGCGGCATGGCAGCCAACCTGGTCAATCTGGAAGCCGTCGAGAAGGTGTACGGCACGCGTGCGCTGCTCGACGGCGTCTCCCTCGGCGTGAACGAGGGTGACCGGATCGGCGTGGTCGGCCGCAACGGTGACGGCAAGACCACCCTCATCCGCATCCTCGCCAAGCTGGAGGACGCCGACAAGGGCCGCGTCACCCACGCCGGCCACCTGCGGCTCGGCGTCCTCACCCAGCACGACTCCCTCGACCCGGCCGCCACCGTGCGGCACGAGGTCATCGGGGACATGGCCGACCACGAGTGGGCGGGCAACGCCAAGATCCGCGACGTGCTCACCGGTCTCTTCGGCGGGCTCGACCTGCCGGCGTTCCCGCAGGGCCTGGACACCGTCATCGGGCCGCTCTCCGGTGGCGAGCGCCGCCGCATCGCGCTGGCCAAGCTGCTGATCGCCGACCAGGACATGATCGTCCTGGACGAGCCCACCAACCACCTCGACGTCGAGGGCATCTCCTGGCTGGCCCGGCACCTGCAGGCCCGCCGCTCGGCGCTGGTCTGCGTCACCCACGACCGGTGGTTCCTCGACCAGGTCTGCACCCGCATGTGGGACGTGCAGCGCGGCACCGTCCACGAGTACGAGGGCGGCTACAGCGACTACGTCTTCGCGCGGGCCGAGCGGGAGCGGATCGCCGCGACCGAGGAGGCCAAGCGCCAGAACCTGATGCGCAAGGAGCTCGCCTGGCTGCGCCGCGGCGCCCCGGCCCGTACCAGCAAGCCGCGCTACCGCATCGAGGCCGCCAACGAGCTGATCGCGGACGTGCCGCCGCCGCGCGACAGCGCCGAGCTGATGAAGTTCGCCAGCTCGCGCCTGGGCCGGACCGTCTTCGACCTGGAGAACGTCACCGTCCAGGCCGGCCCGAAGTCGCTGATCGAGCACCTGACCTGGCAGCTGGGCCCCGGCGACCGGATCGGCCTCGTCGGCGTCAACGGCGCCGGCAAGACCTCGCTGCTGCGCACGCTCGCCGAGGCGGCCCGCACCGACGGCGAGAAGCAGCCCGCCGCCGGCAAGGTCGTCGTCGGCAAGACCGTCAAGCTGGCCTACCTCTCGCAGGAGGTCGCCGAACTCGACCCCGCCAAGCGGGTCCTGGAGGCCGTGCAGCAGGTGCGCGACCGCGTCGACCTCGGCAAGGGCCGGGAGATGACGGCGGGCCAGCTGTGCGAGAAGTTCGGCTTCACCAAGGAGAAGCAGTGGACGCCCGTCGGCGACCTCTCCGGCGGTGAGCGGCGCCGGCTGCAGATCCTGCGGCTGCTGATGGACGAGCCCAACGTCCTCTTCCTGGACGAGCCGACGAACGACCTCGACATCGAGACGCTCACGCAGCTGGAGGACCTCCTCGACGGCTGGCCCGGCTCGATGATCGTCATCAGCCACGACCGGTACTTCGTCGAGCGCACCACGGACCGCGTCTTCGCGCTGCTGGGCGACCGGGCGCTGCGGATGCTGCCGCGCGGCCTGGACGAGTACCTGGAGCGCAGGCAGCGCGTCATCGACGCCGCCGTGCCCCCCGCCCCCGTCGTGGACGCGTCGGCCGCGAAGAAGCCCGCCGCCGACGCGCGTGCGGCCAAGAAGGAGCTGCAGAAGATCGAGCGCCGCCTCGACCGCATCAGCGAGCAGGAGGCCAAGCTCCACGCCCGGATCGCCGAGCAGGCGACCGACTTCGAGGCGGTCGCCAAGCTGGACGCCGAGCTGCGCGAACTGGCCGGCGAGCGCGAGGAGCTCGAGATGCGCTGGCTGGAACTGGCCGAGGACGCATGAGGGCGGGGCGGTGCGCCGCCCTGTTCAACTGACGGACCGTAAGGCGCAATAAGGCGCAACAGTCTCGTCACGGGCCGGTCTCAGGTGGTGGATACGTCTGAGATCGGCCCCTGGGCTGTCGGCGCCGGGTGGTACAAAGAACACCCGCTCGCCTGCCGCACACTGGCCGGATTCCTGCGGATTCAAGCCCTGGACCCGCGCGTAAAGAGGAAAGCTGATGTCACAGCCGCCCCAGCCACCCCAGCCACCGCAGGGCCCCCCGGCCCAGCCGGGCGGAGGCTTCGGCGCGCCACAGGACCCCTCCGGCCCGGTGCCCCCCGGCTTCGGCGCCCCGCCGCCCGCACAGCCCCCCGCCGCGCCCCCGGCCGGGCCCGCGTACGGCTACCCGCAGGCTCCGCCCCCGCCGCCGGGCCAGCCCGCGGCCGGTGCCGCGTACGGCTACCCCCAGGCCCCGCCGCCCCCGCCGGGCGCACCCCAGGGCCCGCCGCCGGCCGGCTACGGCTACCCGGCCCAGCCGGGCCCCGGCACCCCGGACATGGCCACGCAGGCCTTCGGCGCGGTCCAGCCGCCCCAGCCGCAGCAGTACGGCATGTACCCGCCCCCCGCGCCGTTCCCCGGCGCCCCGGGCGGTGCCGGCGGCGACGGCAAGGCCAAGCAGCGGATGGCCATCATCATCAGCGCCGTCGTGGCGCTGGTCCTGGTCGTCGGCGGCGGCGTCTGGTTCGCCACCCAGGGCGACGGCAAGGACGACGAGGCCAAGGGCACGACCGGCGGCCAGGACGCCGGCAAGCAGGGCGGCGCCGACGGCGGCGCCAAGGCGCCCGCGACCGTCGACGGCAAGCTGCTGTTCAGCGTCGACCAGCCCACGGTCGACGACCTGGTCGGCGTCAAGGGCCACTGGGTCACCGACCAGGTCTACGCCAAGGTCGACGTCTACAAGCTCGTCGGCTACGGCCTCTCCGGCGGCCAGAAGTGGGAGATCCCGCTCGACGGCGAGGTCTGCTGGGCCTCCCGCCAGGCCACGGCCGACGGCAAGACCGCCGTGGTCGTCAAGGACGGCAAGCCCAGCTCCGAGAAGAAGTACGGCGGCCCCTGCTCCCAGGTCGTGGCCATCGACCTGAACAAGGGCGAGAAGCTCTGGCAGAAGACCGCCAAGGCGGGCGACCAGGACATCCGCTTCGACGAGGTCACCGTCGGCGGCGGCACCGTCGCCGCGGGCGGCACCAGCGGCGGCGCCGCCTGGGCGCTGGCCGACGGCAAGGAGCTGTGGAAGCCCAAGCCCGGCGAGGACTGCCGCGACGACGGCTACGGCGGCGGCGGCAAGCTCGTCGCGGTGCGCCGCTGCGGCGACTACTCCCGCCCCCAGATGCAGGTGCAGACGCTCAACCCGGAGTCGGGCGCGGTCAAGTCGGTCTACAAGGTCCCCGCCGGACTGCAGTACGTCCACATCGCCTCCACCGACCCGCTCGTCATCGCGGTCGACGCGGGCGGCTCCACCGGCAGCTCCGCCTCCGACTTCCTCGTGATCGACGACAGCGCCAAGGAAGGCAAGCTGCGCTCCAAGATCTCCACGGAGAACGGCAAGTTCACGCCGAGGTGTCCCTCCACGGACGTCGAGGGCTGCCTGAAACTGGCCATCACCAAGGACACGCTCTACCTGCCCTCCGAGGAGCACGCGAGCGGCAACACCCAGCAGGTCGGCCGCGTCAACGAGATCGTCGGCTTCGACCTGGCCACCGGCCAGTCCAAGGGCAAGGCCGAGGGCACCCCGGGCTCCACGCTGATCCCGCTGGGCGCCGACAAGGACGGCTACCCCATCGGCTACCAGGAACCCACCTACAAGGCGGGCGGCAAGGTGGTCCGGATCGATCCCAAGTCGTTCAAGACCGATGTGCTGCTGAAGAATCCGGCCGCCACGGCCGACAGCGAGCGCAGGCTCACGCCCGGCTCCCACTACGGCCTGTGGTCGCAGGGCCGGCTGTACCTGGGCAGCAGCTACGCCAACAAGGCCAGGTCGGTGAGCTTCGGCAAGGAGTATCTGGCGATGATCTTCGGCGGCAGCTGATAATGATCGTTTGACGAGCGCTCCAGCCCGTATCCCTGTCCGTCGCGCGTACATGCCTGAACGATCCGTTTCAGTCTCGAAGTACACGTGATTGGCAGGGATTTCGGCATTCCGGGGGACTTCTCACCGGTAAGGGGCGCGGAACGTCGAACAAGCGTGTAGCTTCCGGGGCAAGAGGGTGCCGGGGAGACCTGCGCGGGCGGCAGAGGGCGGCAGCGGGCGACAGGGGGGTTAGCGCATGGGCGTGCGGCTCATGGTGGTCGACGACCATCGGCTGCTGGCCGAGGCCCTCGCCTCGGCACTGAAGTTGCGCGGCCATCGCGTGCTGGCCGCGGCCGCGCCCAGCGCCGGGGCGGCGGAGCTGGTGATCAGCAGGGCCCCCGAGGTGTGCCTGCTGGGCACCGCGACCCCGGCCGAGCCGGGGGCCTTCGACCCGGTCGTACGGATCAAACGGGACCGCCCGCAGGTCGCGGTCGTGGTGCTCGGCCCGGTGCCCAGCCCGCTCGGCATCGCGGCCGCCTTCGCCGCCGGCGCCTCCGGCTACGTACGCCACAACGAACGCATCGAGGGCGTCGAGCGCGCCATGATGAAGGCCCGGGCGGGCGAGGCCGCGGTGGACCCGCAGCTGCTGCAGGGCGCCTTCGCCGAGCTGCTCAACCCCGCCGCCCAGCCGGACGACGAGGGGGCCCGGCTGCTGCAGCTGCTGACCCCGCGCGAGGTCGAGGTCCTGGTCCGGGTCGCCGAGGGCGAGGACACCCGCCTGATCGCGGCCGGCATGGGGATAGCGCCCAGCACGGCCCGTACGCACGTCCAGCGCGTCCTGATGAAGCTCGGCGTGGGCTCCCGCCTGGAGGCGGCCGCCCTCGCCGCGCGCACGGGCCTGCTCGACCGCGCCACGGGCGGCGCCACCGTTCCGCCCCAGGCCGCCGGCCCCTCCCGGGGCCCGGGCCCGGCGGGGCCGCCGGGTACGGCCGGCGGGCCGAGGCCGCCCACCGGCTGACGGGCGCGCCACCCTTCACGCACTGTTGACCCCATTGTGGGGTCATGGTTCCTTGTGTTCGGTTGTGTGCGGGGGTGTGTGAGGAGGGCGGCGTGAAGAAGACGGCGACTCGGCTCGCGGACGGCCGCGAGCTGTTCTACTACGACTCGCGGGACGACGCCGTACGTGACGACGTCGACCAGCGCCCCCTCGAACGGCCCACGACCACCGGCGAGATCCGCCACGACCGGCTGCTCGGCGACAGCGTCGCCATCGCCTCCCACCGCCAGTCGCGCACCTACCACCCGCCGCCCGGCCAGTGCCCGCTGTGCCCCTCCCGCGACGGCCGGCACACCGAGATCCCCGCCGCCGCCTACGAGGTCGTCGTCTTCGAGAATCGTTTCCCCTCGCTGACCGGCGACCACGGCCGCTGCGAGGTCGTCTGCTTCACCGACGACCACGACGCCTCCTTCGCCGCCCTCGACCCCGACCGGGCCGCCCTCGTCCTCGCCGCCTGGACCGACCGGACCGCCGAACTGGCCGCCCTGCCCGGCGTCGAGCAGGTGTTCTGCTTCGAGAACCGCGGCCGGGAGATCGGCGTCACCCTCGGCCACCCCCACGGACAGATCTACGCCTATCCCTTCGTCACCCCGCGCACCACCCGCATGCTCGCCTCGGCCGCCGCCCACCGCCAACGCGGCGCCACGCGCAACCTCTTCGACGACGTCGTCGCCGACGAGCGTGCCGACGGCCGGCGCATCGTCCTGGAGAGCGAGCACTGGACCGCCTTCGTGCCCTACGCCGCGCACTGGCCCTACGAGGCCCACCTCTACCCCCGACGCAGGGTGCCCGACCTGCTCGCCCTCGACGACGCCGCCCGCGCGGACTTCCCCCGGCTCTATCTGGAACTCCTCCGGCGCTTCGACCGCGTCTTCGGCGCGGCCGAGGGACCCACCCCGTACATCTCCGCCTGGCACCAGGCGCCCTTCCGCCACCCCCACAGGAGTGAATTCGCCCTCCACCTCGAGCTTTTCACCATTCGCCGCACCGCCGGAAAGCTGAAGTTCCTCGCCGGTTCGGAATCCGGCATGAACGTGTTCATCAACGACGTGCCGCCCGAGGACGCGGCGAAGCGACTGCGAGAGGTAGCGAGCGAATGAGCAGCACCATCAAGAAGTGCCTGGTCACCGGCGGCGCCGGCTACATCGGCAGCGTGGTCGCCGCGCACCTGCTGGCCGCCGGGCACACGGTGGACGTGCTCGACGACCTCTCCAGCGGGCACCGCGACGCCGTCCCCGACGGCGCCCGCTTCATCGAGGGCCGGGTCCAGGACGCGGCCCGCTGGCTGACGCCCTCCCACGACGCCGTCCTGCACTTCGCCGCCTTCTCCCAGGTCGGGCAGTCCGTCGCCCAGCCCGAGTCCTACTGGCGCAACAACGTCGGCGGCACCCTCGAACTGCTCGCCGCCATGCGCGCGACGGGCGTGCGCACGCTCGTCTTCTCCTCCACCGCCGCCACCTACGGCGAGCCCGCCACCGTCCCCGTCACCGAGGACGCCCCCACCGCCCCCACCAACCCCTACGGCGCCACCAAGCTCGCCGCCGACCACATGATCAGCGGCGAGTGCGCGGCCCACGGCCTGGCCGCCGTCTCCCTGCGCTACTTCAACGTCGCCGGAGCACACGGCCACTACGGCGAGCGCCACACCCCCGAATCGCACCTCATCCCCCTCGTCCTCCAGGTCGCGCTGGGCGAGCGCGAAGCCGTCCTCGTACACGGCGAGGACTACGCCACCCCCGACGGCACCTGCGTACGCGACTACATCCACGTCGCCGACCTCGCCGAGGCCCACCTGCTCGCCCTCGGCGCCGCGCGCCCCGGCGAGCACCTGATCTGCAACCTCGGCAACGGCAACGGCTTCTCCGTCCGCGAGGTCGTCGAGACCGCCCGCAAGGTCACCGGCCACGCCATCCCCGAGCGGAGCGCCGCCCGCCGCCCCGGGGACCCGGCCGTGCTCGTCGCCTCCGCCGAGCGGGCCGGGCGCCTGCTCGGCTGGCGGCCCGCCCGGCCCGACCTGGCCGCGATCATCGAGGACGCCTGGACGTTCGCACGCCAGCGCGCCAGGGCGCGGGGATGAGCGCTCAACGAGCCGCCCGGGCCTTCCACGCCGTCCACGGCGCCCCCTGCGCTGGGGTCTGGGCCGCTCCCGGCCGCGTCAACCTCATCGGCGAGTACACCGACGTCAACGACGGTTTCGTCATGCCGTTCGCGCTGCCCCACCTGACCTGGGTGGCCGCCCGCGCCCGCACCGACGGGCGGCTGCGCCTGCACTCGGCCGCCGCGGGCCCGGCCGCCGAGCTCGACGTCGGGCACCTCGCGCCCGGCACCGTGCCGGGCTGGGCCGCCTACCCCGCCGGTGTCGCCTGGGCCCTGCGCGCGGCCGGGCACGGCATCACCGGCGCCGACCTGCACGTCGAGAGCGAGGTGCCGGCCGGGGCGGGCCTGTCGTCGTCCGCCGCGCTGGAGGTCGCCACCGCCCTCGCCCTGGACGGGCTGTTCGGACTCGGCCTCGCCCGGCCCGAGCTGGCCCGGCTGGCCCAGCGGGCCGAGAACGCCTTCGTGGGCGTCCCCTGCGGGGCCATGGACCAGATCGCCTCGGCGTGCTGCACCGACGGCCATGTGCTGCGCCTGGACGCCCGCGACCTGTCCCGGCGGCAGATCCCCTTCGACCCGCAGGCGCACGGCCTGACCCTGCTGGTGGTCGACACCCGGGTCGCGCACGAGGTGGGCGACGGCGGATACGCGCGGCGGCGCGCGGGCTGCGAGGCGGCCGCCCGCGCGCTGGGCGTGCGCGCCCTGCGGGATGTGCCGTACGTGCAACTGTCCGCCGCGTTGGAGGAATTGGCCGGAATCGGCGGTGCGGGGGACCTGCCGGCGCTGGTGCGGCACGTCGTGACGGAGAACCACCGCGTCGAGGAGGTGACGGCCTGCCTGGAGGCCGGCGACGTCCGGGCCGCCGGGCCGCTGCTGAGCGCCGGGCACGCCTCGCTGCGCGACGACTTCGCCGTCTCCTGCCCCGAACTGGACCTGGCGGTCACGGCGGCGCTCGGCGCGGGCGCGCTCGGGGCCCGCATGACGGGGGCGGGGTTCGGGGGCTCGGCGGTGGTGCTGGCCGAGCGGACGGGGCCGGCGGGGGCGGCGGCGGTCGCGGAGGCGGTCACCAGGGCGTTCGCCGGGGCCGGGCACCGTGGGCCACGGGTCTTCGCGGCGGCACCGGGGGCGGGCGCGCGGCGGGTGGCCTAGCCCTGTGGCGGAAACGGCCGGTGTTCGGTCACGGCGGGGACCACATCGCGTCGTTCCGAGTCGTTCACCGTCCCAATACTGAACATAAAGCTCACGATAAACACCCGGGTCAAGCAGTTTTGCCAATCGGCTTCCGTTGTCGGACCCCGCCCGTACGCTGATGCACAGTGCCGGTGGGGGCCGGCGCTGATCAGGGGGCGAGACAGGCAGGTACGACGCCCGGGGTGGGGTAGTTGTCAGGGCACGGCGGCGGCCGTGCGCGTGTGGCGGCCCCGGGTCCGGGCGCCGTACCCGCACTGCCCTTGCCTACCGGGATATGGGGGTGGTTGTGGCACGTATTCGGGTATTGGTGGTCGACGACCACCGCATCTTCGCCGAGTCGCTCGCCGCCGCCCTCGCGGCCGAGCAGGACGTGGACGTCTCGGCGGCCGGCAGCGGGCCGGCGGCGCTGCGCGCACTGGAGCGCGCGGCGGGTGAGGGGCGGCGGTTCGACGTCCTGCTGATCGACGCCGACCTCGGCACGGTCGGCTCGGACGTCGCGCACGTGCCGGGCCAGCTCCGGGGCCAGGACGGCGGTCAGGCCCAGGGCGAGGGCACGGTCGACGGGATCTCGCTGGTGGCGAGGGTGCGCTCGGGTCATCCGGGGGTGCGGACGGTGGTGCTGGCCGAGCGCGACGACCCGCGCCGGGCCGCGGCCGCGCTGCAGGCGGGCGCGGGCGGCTGGGTCGCCAAGGACTGCTCCCTCTCGCGCCTGCTGTCGGTCATACGCGGTGTGCTGCGGGACGAGACGCACCTGCCGCCCGCCCTGCTGACGGGCGTGCTGCGGGAGCTGACGGCCGCGCGCAAGCACCGCACGGAGAGCGAGCGGCTGGTGGAGTCGCTCACCCCGCGCGAGCGCGAGGTGCTGCGCTGCATGGTGGCCGGGCTCGGCCGCAAGGCCGTCGCCGAGCGTCTCTTCCTCTCCCCGCACACGGTCCGCACCCATATGCAGAACGTCCTGGGCAAGCTGGGTGTGCACTCCACGCTGGCCGCCGTCGCGCTGGCCCGGCGGGCCGGGGTCGGCCCGGTGGACCTAGCCGGGGACGTTGTCGAACGGGGCGGTCAACTGGCGTAGCAGGGCGGCCAGTTCGCCGCGCTGGGCGGAGGACAGCTCGGCGAGGATGGCGCGCTCCTGCGCCAGCAGCCCGGCGAGTGCCTGGTCGGCGCGGTCCTGCCCCTCGGCGGTGAGCCGGACGAGCACGCCGCGCCGGTCGGTCGGGTCGGGCTCGCGCTCGACCAGGCCCTTCTTGGCGAGCCGGTCGATGCGGTTGGTCATGGTGCCCGAGGTGACCAGGGTCTGGGTCAGCAGCTGCCCCGGCGAGAGCTGGTAGGGCGCTCCGGCGCGGCGCAGGGCGGTCAGGACGTCGAATTCCCAGGGCTCGAGCTCGTGCTCGGCGAACGCGAGCCGCCGGGCGCGGTCGAGGTGCCGGGCCAGCCTGCTGACCCGACTGAGCACCTCGAGCGGCTCCACGTCGAGGTCCGGGCGCTCCCGGCGCCATGCTGCGACCAGCCGATCGACCTCGTCCTCCATGACGATCAGTGTAGATGGTGTGTCGACATGAAGTCTCTTGATGTCAAGACAAGACCGGATCGCTCATTCGGGTGAGCGGACGGCATCTCAGCTCTTGCGGTGGCCCACCAGGCGCGGCTTGGGCTCCAGACCGTCCAGGCCGTGCCAGGCCAGGTTCACCAGGTGCGCCGCCACCTCGGCCTTCCTCGGCTTGCGGACATCCAGCCACCACTGCCCCGTCAGCGCCACCATGCCCACCAGCGCCTGCGCGTACAGCGGGGCCAGCTTCGGATCGAAGCCACGGGCCTTGAACTCCAGGCCCAGGATGTCCTCCACCTGTGTGGCGATATCGCTGATCAGCGACGCGAAGGTGCCCGTCGACTGCGCCACCGGGGAATCACGGACCAGGATGCGGAAACCGTCCGTGGACTTCTCGATGTAGTCCAGCAGGGCGAACGCCGCCTGCTCCAGCAGCTCCCTCGGGTGCCCCGCCGTCAGGGCACCCGTCACCATGTCCAGCAACTGCCGCATCTCGCGGTCCACGACCACCGCGTACAGCCCCTCCTTGCCGCCGAAGTGCTCGTAGACCACCGGCTTGGACACCCCGGCCTTCGCCGCGATCTCCTCCACCGACGTGCCCTCGAACCCGCGCTCGGCGAAGAGCGTGCGACCGATGTCCAGCAGCTGCTCACGGCGCTCGGCGCCGGTCATCCGCACCCGGCGGGGCCGCGCGCGCCTGCCCCCCGACGTAGGGGGCAGGTCCTTGTCACCGGTGGTATTGCTATCGATCGCCACGCTGTCAATCATGCCTCCCCCGGCCACCGCCGGGGTCACCCCCGGGCGGAACCGCCCTCATGCCCCGGACTGCCGCCGGGACCGGATACGGTCCGCGTTCGGCCAGCGCACGTCGTACGCCCAGCCCGCCTTCTCAAACCAGCGGATGATGCGGGCGCTGGAATCCAGCTGCCCCCTGAGCACGCCGTGCCGCGCCGACGTCGGATCCGCGTGATGCAGGTTGTGCCACGACTCACCGCACGAGAGCACCGCCAGCCACCACACGTTGCCCGACCGGTCCCGCGACTTGAACGGCCGCTTCCCGACGGCGTGGCAGATCGAATTGATCGACCACGTCACATGGTGCAACAGCGCCACCCGAACCAGCGAACCCCAGAAGAACGCCGTCGCCGCGCCCTGCCACGACCACGTCACCAGCCCGCCCACCAGCGCCGGCAGCAGCAACGAGACCGTCGTCCACAGCACGAACTGCCGCGAGATCGTCCGGATGGCCGGATCCTTGATCAGATCCGGCGCGTACTTGTGCTGCGGCGTCTGCTCCTCGTCGAACATCCACCCCACATGCGCCCACCACAGGCCCTTCATCAGCGCCGGCACGCTCTCGCCGTACCGCCACGGCGAATGCGGGTCACCCTCGGCGTCGGAGAACTTGTGGTGCTTGCGGTGATCCGCCACCCAGCGCACCAGCGGCCCCTCGACCGCCAGCGACCCCATGACCGCCAGCGCGATCCGCAACGGCCGCTTGGCCTTGAACGCGCCGTGTGTGAAATACCGGTGGAAGCCGATCGTGATGCCGTGGCAGCCGATGTAGTACATCGCCACCAGCAGCCCGAGATCCAGCCAGCTCACGCCCCAGCCCCAGGCCAGCGGGACCGCCGCGAGCAGCGCGATGAACGGAACGGTGATGAAGAGCAGCAACGAGATCTGCTCGATCGAACGCTTGCTGTCACTGCCCAGCGTGCCGGCGGGCAGCTGGGCCTCCTGGGCCTTCGGCGCGTCTTCGATCACGTCGGGGCTTGCAGTCATGGGTTCCCTCATGGGGGTCGGAGCATGGCTACGGTTCCGTAACCTACGGCTTCGTAAGTATGACAGGGCGGAGGGGGTCGGCAAGAGGGCTGTGGACAACCGCGCGTCGTGCGGAGACCTATGCTGGGGACGTCGGACAGCGCGGTCCGCCACCCCTCCAGACGTGCTCGGAAACACCGCAAGGAGCCGCACCTGTGAGCAGTGCCGACAACACCAACGCCGCCCTGCGCGCCGACATCCGCCGCCTCGGTGACCTGCTCGGCGAGACACTCGTCCGCCAGGAGGGCGACGAGCTCCTCGACCTCGTCGAACGCGTCCGCGCCCTGACCCGCACGGACGGCGAGGCCGCCGCCGAGCTGCTCGGCACCACCGACCCGCAGACCGCCGCCAAGCTGGTGCGGGCCTTCTCCACCTACTTCCACCTGGCCAACGTCACCGAGCAGGTCCACCGCGGCCGCGAGCTGCGCGCCAAGCGCGACGCCGAGGGCTCGATCCTCGCCCGCACCGCCGACCAGCTCAAGGAAGCCGACCCCGAGCACCTGCGGCAGACCGTCCAGCACCTCGGCGTCCGCCCCGTCTTCACCGCCCACCCCACCGAGGCCGCCCGGCGCAGCGTCCTGAACAAGCTCCGCCGCATCGCCGAGCTCCTCGACACCACCGCCGCGGGCGCCGGCGACAAGCGCCGCACCGACCTGCGCCTCGCCGAGAACATCGACCTGCTCTGGCAGACCGACGAGCTGCGCGTGGCCCGCCCCGAGCCCACCGACGAGGCCCGCAACGCCATCTACTACCTCGACGAGCTGCACACGGGCGCCGTCGGCGACGTCCTGGAGGACCTCGCCGCCGAACTCGACCGCGTCGGCGTCCCCCTCCCCGCCACCACCCGCCCCCTGACCTTCGGCACCTGGATCGGCGGCGACCGCGACGGCAACCCCAACGTCACCCCCCAGGTCACCTGGGACGTGCTGATACTGCAGCACGAGCACGGCATCACCGACGCCCTCGAACTCGTCGACGTCCTGCGCGGCGCCCTGTCGAACTCCATCCGCAACAGCGGCGCGACCGAGGAACTGCTCACCTCCCTGCAGCGCGACCTCGAACTCCTGCCCGAGATCAGCCCCCGCTACAAGCGGCTCAACGCCGAAGAGCCCTACCGGCTCAAGGCCACCTGCATCCGCCAGAAGCTCGTCAACACCCGCGAACGCCTCGCGGCCGGCACCACCCACCAGGAAGGCCGCGACTACCTCGGCACCGGCGAGCTCCTCGCCGACCTCCAGCTCATCCAGGACTCCCTGCGCGCCCACCGCGGCCGCCTCATCGCCGACGGCCGCCTCGACCGCGTCCTGCGCACCCTCGCCGCCTTCGGCCTCCACCTGGCCACCATGGACGTCCGCGAACACGCCGACGCCCACCACAACGCCCTCGGCCAGCTCTTCGACCGCCTCGGCGAGGAATCCTGGCGCTACGCCGACATGCCGCGCGACTACCGGCGCAAGCTCCTCGCCAAGGAGCTGCGCTCACGCCGCCCGCTGGCCCCCAGCCCCGCCCCGCTCGACGCCGCCGGCGCCAAGACCCTCGGCGTCTTCCACACCATCCACGAAGCCCTCGAACGCTTCGGACCCGAGATCGTCGAGTCCTACATCATCTCGATGTGCCAGGGCGCCGACGACGTCTTCGCCGCCGCCGTCCTCGCCCGCGAGGCCGGACTCATCGACCTCCACGCCGGCTGGGCCAAGATCGGCATCGTCCCGCTCCTGGAGACCACCGACGAGCTCAAGGAAGCCGACCGCATCCTCGACGAGATGCTCGCCGACCCCTCCTACCGCCGCCTCGTCGCCCTGCGCGGCGACGTCCAGGAGGTCATGCTCGGCTACTCCGACTCCTCCAAGTTCGGCGGCATCACCACCTCCCAGTGGGAGATCCACCGCGCCCAGCGCCGCCTGCGCGACGTCGCCCACCGCTACGGCGTACGCCTGCGCCTCTTCCACGGCCGCGGCGGCACCGTCGGCCGCGGCGGCGGCCCCACCCACGACGCGATCCTCGCCCAGCCCTGGGGCACCCTCGAAGGCGAGATCAAGGTCACCGAGCAGGGCGAGGTCATCTCCGACAAGTACCTCATCCCCGCCCTCGCCCGCGAGAACCTCGAGCTGACCGTCGCCGCCACCCTCCAGGCCTCCGCACTGCACACCGCGCCCCGACAGTCCGACGAGGCCCTGGCCCGCTGGGACGCGGCCATGGACACCGTCTCGGACGCCGCGCACGGCGCGTACCGCCGCCTCGTCGAGGACCCCGACCTGCCGGCGTACTTCTTCGCCTCCACCCCCGTCGACCAGCTTGCCGAACTCCACCTCGGCTCCCGCCCCTCCCGCCGCCCCGACTCCGGCGCCGGCCTCGACGGCCTGCGCGCCATCCCGTGGGTCTTCGGCTGGACCCAGTCCCGCCAGATCGTCCCCGGCTGGTTCGGCGTCGGCTCCGGCCTCAAGGCCGCCCGCGAGGCGGGCCTGGACACCGTCCTGGACGAAATGCACACCCACTGGCACTTCTTCCAGAACTTCCTGTCCAACGTCGAGATGACCCTCGCCAAGACCGACCTGCGCATCGCCCAGCACTACGTCGACACCCTCGTCCCGGACGAGCTCAAGCACGTCTTCGACACCATCAAGGCCGAACACGAGCTCACCGTCCAGGAAGTCCTGCGCATCACCGGAGAGACCCAGCTCCTGGACTCCAACCCCGTCCTGCGCCAGACCTTCCACATCCGCGACGCCTACCTCGACCCCATCTCCTACCTGCAGGTCACCCTCCTGCACCGGCAGCGCGAGGCCGCCGCCCGCGGCGAGAGCCCGGACCCCCTGCTGGCCCGGGCCCTGCTGCTGACCGTCAACGGTGTCGCGGCCGGACTCCGCAACACCGGCTGACCACACGAAAAAGGGGCGCCCCCTCCGCCGAGCGGAAGGGGGCGCCCCTTCTTTCTGGTTTTTCTGGTTCTTCCGGGAGCCCGCTACGCGTTGTACGTGCTCTGGGCGCGCTCCAGCCCGTCCAGGATCAGCGTCTCGACCGCGTCCGCGGCCCGGTCCACCTCGAAGGCCAGCTCCTTGCGCTCGGCGGACGAGAAGTCCTTGAGCACGAAGTCCGCCACCTGCATCCGCCCCGGCGGCCGGCCGATGCCGAAACGCACCCGGCAGTAGTCCGGGCCCATCGCCTTGGTGAGCGACTTCAGACCGTTGTGGCCGTTGTCGCCGCCGCCCAGCTTCAGCCGCAGCTGACCGAAGTCGATGTCCAGCTCGTCATGGACGGCGACGATCCGCTCCACCGGCACCTTGTAGAAATCACGCAGCGCCGCCGTGGGGCCGCCCGACAGATTCATGAACGACATCGGCTTGGCGACGACCACCCGGCGGCCCGAAGGCCCCGGAGCGCCCAGCCGGCCCTCCACCACCTGCGCCCGCGCCTTGTGCGCCTTGAACTTCGCCCGCATCCGCTCGGCGAGCAGGTCGGCGACCATGAAGCCGACGTTGTGGCGGTTGCCCGCGTACTCGGGGCCGGGGTTGCCCAGGCCCACGATCAGCCAGGGGCTCGAGTCGTCCGTCATCTGCATATCTCCTTCATAGCCAACCGCCGCCCCGCTCCAGTGGAGCAGGACGGCGGTCGCAAAGAAAAACCCGTGAAGGGGCGAGGATCAGGCCTCGGCGCCCTCGGCCTCGGCGGCCGGGGCCTCGACCGAACCGGCGACGACGTGCAGCACGACGGCGTCGGCGTCGACGGCCAGCGCGACACCGGCCGGCAGGACGACGTCCTTGGCCAGGACGGAGGCGCCGGCCTCCAGGCCCGCGATGGAGACGGTGACGGCCTCAGGGATGTGGGTGGCCTCGGCCTCGACCGGCAGGGCGGTCAGGGTGTGCTCGAGCAGGTTGCCGCCGGGGGCCAGGTCGCCCTCGGTGTGGACCGGAATCTCGACGGTGACGGTCTCGCCGCGCTCGACGACCAGCAGGTCGACGTGCTCCAGGAAGCCCTTCAGCGGGTCACGCTGGACCTGCTTGGGGATGACGAGCTCGTTGCGGCCCTCGATGTCCAGGGAGAGCAGGACGTTCGGGGTCTTCAGCGCCATCATCAGGTCGTGGCCCGGCAGGGACACGTGGACCGGCTCGCCGCCGTGACCGTAGATGACGGCCGGAACCTGGTTGGCGCGACGGGTACGGCGGGCGGCGCCCTTGCCGAAGTCGGTACGGACGGCAGCGGTGAGCTTGACCTCAGCCATGGTGCACTCCTCGTGAGCAGTTCAAATGGGGCGGTTACCCGGCCCACGACAGGCCTGCTACGAAGAGCGCGTCGATAACGGACCGCCGCACACTGCGTCGTACAACGCGGTGCGGCCTCCCTCGCCGAGCAACTCGGGTGAGTCTACCCGGCGGGGAGGCCGCCCAGAAATCGATCAGTGAATGATCGTTACAGCAGGGGTGGAGGGATCAGCCCAGCTCGTCGAAGAGGCTGGTGACCGAACCGTCCTCGAACACCTCGCGCACGGCGCGGGCGATCGTCGGCGCGATGGAGAGCACCGTGATCTTGTCGAGCTCGAGCTCGTTCGGGGTGGGCAGGGTGTTCGTGAAGACGAACTCGCTCACCTTCGAGTTCTTCAGCCGGTCCGCGGCCGGACCCGACAGCACACCGTGCGTGGCCGTCACGATCACATCGGCAGCGCCGTGCGCGAACAGCGCGTCGGCGGCGGCGCAGATGGTGCCACCGGTGTCGATCATGTCGTCGACGAGTACACAGACGCGGCCCTTGACGTCACCGACGACCTCGTGGACCGTGACCTGGTTCGCCACGTCCTTGTCACGCCGCTTGTGCACGATCGCCAGCGGCGCGCCCAGCCGGTCGCACCAGCGGTCGGCCACCCGCACCCGGCCGGCGTCCGGGGAGACCACGGTCAGCTTGTCGCGGTCCACCTTCGCACCCACGTAGTCCGCGAGGATCGGCAGCGCGAACAGGTGGTCCACCGGGCCGTCGAAGAAGCCCTGGATCTGGTCCGTGTGCAGGTCGACCGTCAGGATGCGGTCGGCACCCGCGGTCTTCATCAGGTCCGCGATCAGACGGGCCGAGATGGGCTCACGGCCACGGTGCTTCTTGTCCTGACGGGCGTAGCCGTAGAACGGCAGGATCACGGTGATGCTCCGGGCCGAGGCCCGCTTCAGAGCATCGATCATGATCAGCTGTTCCATGACCCACTTGTTGATGGGAGCCGTGTGGCTCTGCATCAGGAAGCAGTCGGCGCCGCGCGCCGACTCCTGGAAGCGGACGTAGATCTCGCCGTTGGCGAAGTCGAAGGCCTTGGTCGGGACCAGGCCGACGCCCAGCTGGTGCGCGACCTCCTCGGCAAGCTCGGGGTGGGCGCGGCCGGAAAAGAGCATCAGCTTCTTCTCGCCGGTCGTCTTGAACCCGGTCACAGCACAGTCTCCTTGGATGTCGCTTTGGGTGCGCTTATCACGGTACGCCCCAGACGGCGTCCCGCGTCACGGTCACTGCTCGTCGTCGGCTTCCCGGCGAGCTGCGGAAGCGGCCTGAGCGGCGGCGCTTCCCGGGCGCTTACGAGCCACCCAACCCTCGATATTCCGCTGCTGGCCACGGGCGACAGCGAGCGAACCCGGGGGCACATCCTTGGTGATGACCGAGCCGGCGGCGGTGTAGGCGCCGTCCCCGATCGTGACCGGAGCCACAAACATGTTGTCCGATCCGGTCCGGCAGTGGGAGCCGATCGTCGTGTGGTGCTTGTTCACGCCGTCGTAGTTCACGAAGACGCTCGCGGCGCCGATGTTCGTGTACTCCCCGATCGTGGCGTCGCCCACGTACGACAGGTGCGGCACCTTGGTGCCCTCGCCGATCTCGGCGTTCTTCATCTCGACGTACGCCCCCGCCTTCGCCTTCGCGCCGAGCCGCGTACCGGGCCGCAGATAGGCGTACGGGCCCACGGTCGCGCTCGCGCCGATCAGCGCGGAGTCCGCGACGGTGTTGTCGACCCGGGCGCCCTCGCCCACCGTGGTGTCCGTCAGGCGGCTGTTCGGGCCCACCTCGGAGCCGGTGGCCAGGTGGGTGGCGCCCAGCAGCTGGGTGCCCGGCTGGACGACCGCGTCCGGCTCGAACGTCACCGTCACGTCCACCCAGGTCGTCGCCGGGTCCACGACCGTCACACCGCTCATCATCGCGGCGTGCAGCAGCCGCTCGTTGAGCAGCCGGCGGGCCTCGGCGAGCTGCACGCGGTTGTTGATCCCGAGGATCTCCCGGTGATCGCCGGCGACAGCGGCGCCCACCCGGTGACCGGCCTCGCGCAGGATGCCCAGGACGTCGGTGAGGTACTCCTCACCCTGGCTGTTGTCGGTGCGCACCTTGCCGAGCGCGTCCGCCAGCAGCTGCGCGTCGAACGCGAACACCCCGGAGTTGATCTCACGGATGGCGCGCTGCGCGTCGGTGGCGTCCTTGTGCTCGACGATCTCGGTGACCGCGCCGGTCGCCTCGTCACGCACGATGCGGCCGTAGCCGGTGGAGTCGGGCACCTCGGCGGTGAGCACGGTCACGGCGTTGCCGTCGGCGGCGTGGGTGCTCGACAGGCGCCGCAGCGTCTCACCGGTCAGCAGCGGGGTGTCGCCGCAGACGACCACCACGGTGCCGTCCAGGACGACGCCGCCGTTCGACAGCTCCTCCAGGCCCATGCGCACGGCGTGGCCGGTGCCGTTCTGCTCGTACTGGACGGCGGTACGGACGCCGGGGTCGATCTCGGCCAGGTGTGCGGAGACCTGCTCGCGGGCGTGCCCGACGATGACGACGAGGTGCTCGGGGTCGAGCTCGCGGGCGGCGGCGACGACATGCCCGACGAGGGAACGGCCGCAGATCGCGTGCAGGACCTTGGGGGTAGCCGACTTCATGCGGGTGCCCTCACCCGCTGCGAGGACGACGACGGCTGCCGGGCGGTTGGCGCTCACGGGTGTGCCCTTCGGCTTCGAGGGGGTGGACACCCGCAGGATACCGGGGCGTAAGAGGGGGGAAACGCGCAAGGGTCCTGACCTGGGAGGTCAGGACCCTCGGACGACGAACTTCGAGCTCCCGGGGAAGGAATCGAACCCTCATTCAATGGACCAAAACCATTTGTCCTGCCATTAGACGACCCGGGATGGTTCGCCCCGCTATGTCCAATTTTCTTGATCGGACAAGCGCGCAGAGACCACTATGCCGTACCACCGGCCTTCGACGCGACGGTACAGCTCGGCTCCGGCCGGAACCCGGCCGGCGAGGCATGCCTGGTAGTCGTCGTACGAGCGGGAAAACGGGTGGCCCCCGCCCGTAGTCTGGGTGGTATGAGCACAACGGGGGCAATCGCGGAGGAGGGCGCGCGGGGCGCGCCGGTGGGGCCGTGGTGGTGGGCGCGGCGGCGGAGCATGGTGCTGGATGTGGCGCTGGCTCTGGCGTCGGTTCTGGAGTGTGTGCTGGAGGGGGTCGCGTTCGCGCACGACGTGGGGATTCCCGCCGTGCTCGGCGGGCTCATAGGCGTGCCGGCGGGCGCCTCGCTGGTGTTGCGGCGGCGGTGGCCGGTCGCGGTGGTGCTGGTGTCGATCGCGACCACGCCGGCGGAGATGGGATTCCTGCTCAGCATCGTGGGCCTGTACACGCTGGCGGCCTCGGAGGTGCCGCGCCGGATCATCGTGGTGCTGTCGGGGGCGTCGCTGGCGGGCACGCTGGTGGTGGCGATCGCGCGGTTCCACCGGGACATGGCGGAGGACGGCTACACGCCGGGGCTGTGGCCGATGATCGCGTTCTCGGTCGTGATGGCCCTGGGGCTGACGGCTCCGCCGGTACTGACCGGTCTGTACGTGGGGGCGAGACGCCGGCTGGTGGAGAGCCTGCGGGAGCGGGCGGACGGGCTGGAGCGGGAGCTGTCGCTGCTGGCGGACCGGGCCGAGGAGCGGGCCGTGTGGGCCCGTAACGAGGAGCGGACCCGGATCGCGCGGGAGATGCACGACGTGGTGGCGCACCGGGTGTCGTTGATGGTCGTGCACGCGGCGGCGTTGCAGGCGGTGGCGCTGAAGGACCCGGAGAAGGCGTCGAGGAACGCGGGTCTGGTCGGTGACATGGGCCGGCAGGCGCTGACGGAGCTGCGGGAGATGCTGGGTGTGCTGCGGAGCACTCCCGAGGCGGCGGCGCAGCCGTCGGCGTCCGCGCAGTCCGAGCGGCTGGCGGCGGTGGCCGCGGCGGCTTCGGCGCGGGTGCGCTTCCCGGCGGCCGGTGCCGCGGCGGACGCGGGGGACGGCGGGCCGTGTCTGGACGGGCTGGAGGATCTGGTCGGTCAGTCGCGGGAGGCCGGGATGGCCGTGGAGCTGACGGTGATGGGGGAGGAGCGTGCGTATGCCCCCGAGGTGGAGCAGACCGCGTACCGGGTGGTGCAGGAGGCGCTGACGAACGTCCACAAGCACGCTCCGGGCGCCAAGGCGCTGGTGCGCCTGGCGCACCGGGATGCGGAGGTGGCGCTGCAGGTGGAGAACGGTCCCTCGGATGCCGGCGCGGACGCGGGGCCGGGGCTGCCGAGCGGGGGGAACGGCCTGGTCGGCATGCGTGAGCGGGTGGGTGCGCTGGGTGGTGTGTTCGTGTCGGGGCCGACGGATGCCGGGGGGTTCCGGGTGTCGGCGGTGATTCCCGACCGTTCGTGACCGTCGGTGACCGGGGGCGCGTCAGCGGGCGGGGGCGGCGGCCGAGAGGCGGGAGGGCCGGGTTCCGGTGATGAGTGCGCCGATGGCGTGATCGATGTCGGAACCGAGGTACCAGTCTCCGGTGTGGTCCAGGCTGTAGACGCGGCCGTGGGCGTCGATGGCGAGGAGTGCCTGGCCGTCCAGTTCCTGGCCGAGGGGGCAGACCTCGGTGCCCAGCGCGCGGCCGAGGTCGGCGACGGTGCGGGCGAGGTGGAGGCCGTGCAGGGGGTCGATGTGGAACGGCGTGGGGGCCATGTGGCGGCCGGTGCCGGACGGGGTGATGTGGAGTCCGCCGAATTCGGCCCAGGCTTCGACGGCGGCGGGGAAGACGGTGTGCCGGTGACCGGCGGGGGAGGTGTGAGCGCGCAGGGCGTCGGCCCAGTTCTCGGCGGCCTTGATGTCCCAGCGGCCGGGTTGCCAGCCGGCTTCGCGCAGGGCCGCGTCGACGTTGACGGGGAAGCGGGTGGCTGCGGTGCGGTCGAATGCGCGCATGGGTGGTGGTCAGTTCCTGCCGTTGGTCGTGGTGCCGGGGTCGACGGGCCGTACGCCGAAGTGGGCCAGGAGCTCGGTGCAGGAGCGGCAGGGCGGGGCGTAGGCACCGTGGCGGGGGTCGCCGTCCTCGCGGATGTGGCGGGCGGTCAGTTTGGACTGCTTGAGGGCGCGGCGGGCCTCGCCGTGGGTGAGGGGTTTGCGGGCGGCGCGTTTGCTGCGGCCGGTTTCGAAGCCGGTGAGGTAGCGGGTGAGGAGTACGGCTTCGGGGCAGCGGCCGGTGAAGCGTTCGCGGCGTTCGTTGGTGAGGGTGTCGAGGAAGTCCTGGACGAGTGGGTGGAGTCTGGGCGGTTGGTCGGATTTGCCCGCTGTGCAGGTGAGGGTTTCGCCGCGTACGGACAGGGCGGCGGCCACGGCGGGCAGGATGCCGTCGCGGCGGTGGAGCAGGACGGGCGGCCGGTCGGCGTCCTCGGTGGAGCTCCAGGTGAGCCGGGGATCGCCGGGTGCGGCGGCGCCTTCGTCGGCGGGCCGGCGGTCCTTGGTCGTGTGCATGGCGGTTCTTCCCTCCCGTGCAATCCCCCTGTTGCGGGGATCAGCCTGCCAAATGGGGTGGCGGGTACGGAAGGCAGGTCGGCGTTGCGTGCGCCTGGTGTGTCGAATGATCACTGTGGGGTCACGAGTTGTCGCGGGACGACGTCGGACGACGCCGGAACGACAACCGTTGGTGCGGGTTCGTACGCACCTGCAAGCGTGTGCGCACGGCCCGGCGGGGCCCGGCCGCCCGTTGCCGGGGACACCCTTCTCACGGCACCGCATAGGCTGTCGTCCACGAGTGTTCCCGGCGTCCGCCGCATGTCCGGGTCTTCAGTAGTCCTGTAGGAGACACAGTCAGCAGGGGGCTTCCGCCATGACGACAGGTCGGCTCGGGCAGCACGCCGCGCCACCGAACGCGGCCTACGCCGGGCAGGTCGTGCACTTCCCGGACCCGGTGCGGCGCGGCCGCCACCCCAAGGGGGTGCGGATCGACGACGAGGGTTTCCCGGACTTCTCGCCGTACGCCCGGGCCGCCGCGGAGATCGCCGAACCCCCGGAGGGGTTCGGCGTCGACGAGTTGCGGCTGACCGACTACGTGTCGGCCAACGCCGCCCAGCACGCCGCCGGCCACGAGCTGTGGGCCAGCCTGCCGCCGGTGGCGACGCCGCACGGCTGGACCTGGCACCACGTGCCCCGCACGCGCCGGCTGGAGCTGGTCCCGGCGGAGGTCAAGGCGCTGCTGCGGCACCACGGCGGGCTCGCGACGGCGGCCGTGGACCACGCCAAGCGCGGCACGCGTCCGCTGCAGGAGACCCGGCCGGTGCACTTCGCGCTGCCGCAGCGGGACCTGGCGGTCACCGAGGAACAGGTCCAGGGCGTCGAGGAGGACCTCGGCTATCGGCTGCCCGGCGCGTACCGCGCCTTCCTGAAGGCGGCCGGCGGCTGCGCCCCGGTGGGCGCCGCGCTCGACGCGGAGCTGGGGCTGCTGGTGGACCAGCCGTTCTTCACGGTGCGCGACGAGGCGGCGGTCAACGACCTCGTCTATGTGAACAAGTGTCTGCGCGACCACTTCACCAAGGACTACCTGGGCGTCGGCTTCGTGCAGGGCGGCGTCCTCGCGGTGAAGGTGCGGGGCGAGGCCATCGGTTCGGTCTGGTTCTGCCCGTACGACGACGCCCGTGACCAGGACGGCTGGACGGTGAACGAGCGCGTGGAGCGGCTGATGCTGCCCTGCGGCGAGGACTTCGACGCGTTCCTGTCCCGCCTGGCGGGCGGCCCGCCGGAGCTGGAGACCGTGGCGAACCTGATGGTGGACGGCGGCTTCGCGTACGCCGTCGCGGTGGAGGGATGAGCGGCGCAATGGTGACGTTCGCGCAGGCGCAGGAGCGCGCGGAGCGCTGGGTCAACGGCGATGTGCCGGCCTATCTCCAACGCGAGGTACGGGTACGGGAGTTCGGCCTGGGCTTCGTCGCCTGGGCCGAGGACCGCGAGGACGGCCCGACGGGCGACGGCGCCCGCGTCCGGCTGGTCATCGCCCGGGACAGTGGCGAGACGACGCTGTGGCCGGGACTGCCGGTGGGCGAGGTGATCCGGCGGTACGAGGAGGAGTACGGGTCCGTGGACGAACCGGAACCGGCCCCGGCGGACGAGGCCCCGCCACGGCGCGTGGACCTGAACGCGACGTCGTTCCTGCTGAGCCCGCCGCAGTGGTTGCAGGACGCGGCGGACGCGATCGGGATCCCCGACCGGCGGTCGGACTCCGCGAAGTCGGCGCCGGAGGCGCCGGAGGCGCCGGCGACGGATGGCGGGGTGGACGTACCGTCCGGCGTGCCGTCCGACGTGCCGTCGGCGTCAGGGGACACGTCCGAGCCCGTGTCCGTGGCGTCGCCGGCGGCGGACGCACGGTCGGACGCGACGTCCGACGTGCCGTCGGCGCCCGAGGGCGTGTCCGGGGCGCGGGACGGTGCGGATGTGCCCTCCGGCGTGCCGTCGACGCCCGAGGCCGCGCCGTGGGCCGGGGCTGACGTGCCGTCGTCCGAGGCTCCGGCCGAGCCGTGGGCCGGTGCGGATGCGCCGGCGCCTGAGGCTTCGGCCGAGCCGTGGGCCGGTGCGGATGTGGGGGCGGCGGACGACGACCGTTCCGTCGGCCTGCCCGCCACCGTGCTGGCCCCCGCCCTGTCGGGCTCGGACGCCGACGACACCCCGCCGCCGGGGGTTCGCCCCGACGCCAAGACCGAACTGATGCCGAAGGGCAGCGCGCTGCCCCGGACGGCGATCGCACCGGCGATCGACGACCCGGCCGCGGCGGCCGTCATACCGCCGGCCGAACCCACGGCTCCGCCCGCGGGCCGGTACGTGCGCACCCAGCTGGTCTCCCAGCTGGACGAGGCAAGCCTCGGCGCGGGCATGCCGGGCGCTGCCGCGATGCCGCCTGCGCCGCCTGCGGCTCCGGGTGCGCCGGGTCAGCCGCACGCGCCGGGTGCGCCCGGTGCTCAGGTGCCGGGTTCCGCCATCCCGGGTGCCCCGGGTCAGCCGCCGGCTGCCGGTCAGCCCGGTGTCCAGGTGCCGGGTGCCCCCGGTGCGCCGGGTCAGCCGCACGTGCCGGGTGCGCCTGGTGCCCCCGGTGCGCCGCACGCGCCTGGTGCTCAGGTGCCGGGTTCCGCTTTCCCGGGTGCCCCGGGCCAGCCGCAGGGGCCCGGTGCGCCGCACGCGCCCGCTGCCCCGGCCCAGCCCCCCGCTTCCGCCGCTCCCGGCGGCCCGCAGGTTCCCGGTCAGCCCGGGGCCCCCGCCTCCCCGGGTGCCGCGGGCGCCGCTCCCGGTGCCCCGCGGCCCCCGCAGGCTCCCGGCGCCCCCGGTGCCCCGCAGGGCCCCGGCGGTGGGGTGCATGCCGCCGCGACGATGCTGGCCGGGCCCGGGACTCCGGGCATGCCTGGCGCACCCGGCGCCCCCGGGGCCCCGCGGCCCCCGCAGGCGCCCGGGGCTCCCGGGCAGCCTCCCGGGGCCCCGCAGGGCCCCGGTGGTGGGGTGCACGCCGCCGCCACGATGCTGGCCGGGCCCGGGACTCCGGGCATGCCCGGAGCGCCCGGTACCCCGCCGGGGCCGGCGCCGGCGCCCGCTTACGGGTATCCGCCGGCGGCTCCCACCGGTGTGCCCACCGTGGGGCCCGGGTACATGGCCGTGCTCCGGTACCGGGCGCAGGACGGGTCCGAGCAGCAGGTCATCCGGCGCAGCGCGCCGGGGACGCCGCATCCGGAGTGGCAGATCCTGCATGAGCTGCGGGCCATGAACGTGCCGCCGCAGCAGGTGCTGGAGCTGCACACGGAGCTGGAGTCGTGTGATCTGCCGGGCGGGTACTGCGCGCGGATGATCCGTGAGACGTGGCCGCAGGTGAGGATCAGTCACACGGCCGCGTACGGGCGGGACCATGCCACCCGGCAGCAGGGTGTGCGCCACCTGGTGGAGCACCAGGGCGAGCTGCACCAGGTGGCGGACGGGCCTGCGCGGCCGGCGCCGAACCGGGTGCCGCTGCCGCATCCGGGCAGCGTGCAGCCGGCGCCGCCGGTGGGGCCGGACGTGATCGGGCGGGAGCTCGTGGAGGCGTTCGGTCCGCAGGGGGTGTTCCGGTTCGACCAGCGGGCGGTGTCGCGGCAGGGCGTGCCGGACATCGTCGCGCAGACGCTCGTGTGGGCCGGTCTGCCGGTCGACTTCGGGCCGTTCTTCTGGGGCCAGGCCCAGCCGGGCCGTCCGGTGCCGACGCTGGCGGAGCTGGCGGCGGAGCGGGGGGTGCGGGCGGCGTCGGACGCCGGTTCGTACCTCGTGATGGGCAGCGACTACGGCCGTCAGCTGTGTGTGCAGTACGGCACGGCGCACATCGTGGCGGTGCCGGTGGAGGCCGGGCCGGACGGCCACCCCGTGCCACCGCAGTTCGTCAACACGAGCCTCCCTCAGTTCGTTCGCTCTTTGGCGCTGCTCGGAAAGATGTGGCGCTGGCGTTACGGGCTGACGCCGGAGCAGGCCGGGCGCTGGACCGTGGACTTTCAGAGTCAGCTGGCCGCGCTCGACCCGGCGGCACTGGCCTCGCCGGAGAACTGGTGGGCCGTGTTGCTGGAGCAGATGTGGGACGGTCTCTTCTAGCGGCCGGCTTGGTGTGCGTGGACGGCGCAGGGGGCCCCGGCCCCGTCCATGGGAAGGGTCGGGGGCCGGGCGCCCCGCGCCCGCGCTGCGGAGTGTCGCGTCATGGGCGCTTCGCTTGTCCGGGAATGATGTACGCCAGACCTGTCGCATACCGGATTTCCGGATATAAGGGGCTACAAGGATGAGTTCATCGGTGTCTCCTGACGGTTTCGCTGTCGTACGAGGCCGCGGTTACCGGCCGGAGCAGGTCGACAGCGCGATGGCGGAGTGCGCCCGGCAGCGGGATTCCGCTTGGGAGCGGGCCGCGCGCCTGACCGTCCTCGCGCGCGAGATGGAGGACGAGGTACGGCGTCTGGCGCAGGTGGTGGCGAAGCTTCCGCCGCAGACGTACGAGACCCTGGGGCCGCGCGCCCAGGGCCTGGTGACCACGGCCGAGCTGGAGGCCGCGGGGCTGCGGGAGCGCGCCGAGGCCGAGGTGGCCGCCGTGCAGGAGGCTTCCCAGACGCACACCCGTGAGCTGCGGGACGCGGCGCACGAGTACGCGGTGGCGGTGCGGGCGGAGGCGGAGGAGTGGGCGCGGCAGGCACTGCTCGCGGCGCAGACCGTCGCCGACGACCTGCGGGCGACGGTGAGCCGGGAGGTCAAGGAGCGGGGCGAGGAGGCCCTCGCGGCGCTGAAGGACATGCGGCAGCGCTGCGCGCATGTGCTGGCCGAGCAGGAGAAGGAGCACGCCGAGCGCTGGGACGCGGCGGGCCGTGAGATCGCCGAGCGCGAGGCGGCGATGGACGCCCGGGTGGCGGCGCTGGAGGAGTACGCGCGGACCGCCCTCGGTGAGGCGCGGCGGCGCTACGCCGACACGGAGGAGGCCGCCCGGCACGGCCAGGAGGACGCCGAGGCGCAGGCGGCGGCGGTCATCGCGCAGGCGCGGGTGCGTGAGGAGCGCATCGCGCGGGACACCGAGCGGGTGCTGCGCGAGCACGAGGAGCGGCGCGAGGAGCTCAAGTCGCACATGGCGCACGTCCGGCACAGCCTGGCGGCCCTGACGGGCAAGCCGGTGGCGGAGGACGCGGACGCCGGCTGACGGGACGTCGGCCGGGCGGCGTCGCCCCGCCCGCGCGCGGCGGGCGGGGCGACGCCGTCGCTCACTGGACGGGCTTGGCGGCGCCGGAGGGCGCCGGGCTGCCGGAGGGCTCCGCGGCGGGCGGGGCCGTGACGGTCAGTTCCAGGGTGAGGGTCGTGCCGTCGGCGGTGGCCAGGCGCAGGACGAACGTGCCGGCCTGCTCGTCGGTGAACAGTTCCGGCAGGGTGACGGTGCCGTCCTTGCCGGTCTTGGGGAGGGCGAGCGTGCGCAGCTGCTTGCCGTCCGTGTCCTTGAAGTACGGGCCGGTCTTGGCGGGCGTCTTGCCGTCCTTGGCGAGCACGGTGGCCGTGATCGCGGTTTCGGCGATGGGCTGGTCCTTGCCGAGCGCCTTGATCTGGATCTTCTGGGCGAAGGTGCTCTTCGGCGTGGCCTTGAGCGGGTCCTCGCCGACGCGTACGAGCGTGTCCGCGCGCCGGGCGGGTGCGGTCTTGACGTTCGCGTGGAAGTCGACGGGGGTGATGTCGCGGCCCTCGACGGTGGCGCGGACGGTGAACTGACCGGGCCAGTCGCCCGCGTGGATCTCCGGTGCGGTGGCCAGCCCGCTCCTGTCGGTGGGGACGGTGACCGAGAGGGCGGAGCCGAGGAAGCGCGCGTGGGTGTCGCCGATGATCTCGAAGCGCACGCGGGTGCGCTCCGGGGCCGGCCTGCCGGTGGCGTCCAGGGCCCGTACGCGTGCCCGTTCGGTGAAGGTCTCGTTGGCGGTGGCCTCCAGCGTCCCGTCGCCCACGCGGTCGAGGCGGGTGACGGGGGCGGGCGTGGGCGTGGGCGGGGTGGGCTTGGTCTCCCCACCGTTGCCATTGCCGCCCGGCTTGTCCGCGTTGCCCGGGTTGTTGGGCTTCTCGGGCTTGGTCGGGCTCGGCTTGGCGGGCGGGTTCTGCTTGCCCGGGGTGCCGCCTCGGCCGGTCTCGGCGGGCCTGGCCGGCGAGGTGCTGCCGGGCTTCGACGGCCGGGACGACGGGGGCGTGGGGGTGTTCCAGGACGGGGTCCCGGGCCGGGAGGGCGAGGGGTCGGGCACCGCGCCGACGTTGCTGTTCTTGTACGCGCGCATCCAGGCGAGCACGGCGTTGACGTACTCGCGGGACTGGTTGTAGCTGAGGATGGCCCGGTCGAGGTCGCCCGGGTTGTTCATGTCCTTGCCGCCCGAGCACAGGTAGCGCGCGGTGGCGGCCGTGGCGTCGAAGATGTTGTTGGGGTCCTGCTTGCCGTCGCCGTTGCCGTCGGCGCCGAAGCTCTCCCACGTCGAGGGGATGAACTGGGTGGGGCCGACGGCCCGGTCGTACTCCTTGTCCCCGTCCCAGCGGCCGCCGTCGGTGTCCTTTATGACGGCGAACTGTCCGCCGGTCAGCCGCGGCCCGCGGATCGGTCTGTCGGTCAGCCCGTCCGAACGCAGCCCGTAGGCCGCGGCGTGCTCGGACTCCACCTTGCCGATGCCCGCGACGAGCTGCCAGGGGATGTGGCAGCTCGGGTAGCGCTCCTTGGCGAGCTTCTCGGCGTTCTTGTACGCGGCGAGGGCGGTCGCGGGGATGCCGGTGGCGCCGTCGGGGGTGTCGCCGCGGGTGGCGTTGGGGTCCGGCTTGCCCGTGCCGGGGCGGGGCACCAGGTCGGGCAGGGTCAGGTTGGGCACGCCGTGCGGGCGGCTCTGCGGGTTGTCCGGACCGGGCGAGGGGTCGCCCTGTCCGGCCCGGTGCGGCGGGCTGGCGCCTACCGCGGCCGTGGTCAGGCCGGCGACGAGCAGGGCAGCGCACAGTCCCTGTCGGGAGACGCTCGCAGCGCGAGTTCGAAGTATCTTCACGGGGGCTGCTTCCTTGGGAGACCTGCGGCCGTACGAAGGGGGTCGCACGTCTCCCCCCTCGGCCATAGACCCGAACACTAATTCCCTCAAGCCCCAATTGTCTTGCCCGGGGACCGGCTTCACGGTTTCTTCGCCGTTCGTTACCCCACTTGAGGCGCTCTCTCCGCTGTTGTGCGTATCGGAGGCGTCCGACCCTGAGTCCCCGCCGCCCCGAGGGGCCGCGTCCCTTAGGGGTCCCTCCGTACGTTCCCCTCCCCGCGGTTCGTACCGCAGCAGGAGGAGGGAGACCCCCGGCGCTGCCTAGATTCATGGGGACGGCCGGGGGGCCGGGGTGGGGCTGTCCCCACCCCGAAGACACATACGAGCACCATCGCGGCCGCGGCCCTGCTCCAGCAGGCTTTGACCCATTACTTCAGCAGCTCGGCAGACTTACTAGGAGAGCCCACCGTGACAACGGCTGTATCGATTCCCCGGGCCGGGGGCAGCGAAAGGCATGCGGCCGTCGCGGCGAAGGCGCGTCAGGTCCTGAAGGCCTACGGCTCGGGGGAGACCCGCGTCGTCGCGCTCGACCACGTGGACGTGGACATCGCCCGCGGGCAGTTCACGGCCATCATGGGCCCCTCCGGCTCCGGCAAGTCGACGCTGATGCACTGCCTGGCCGGCCTCGACACCGTCACCTCGGGGCAGATATTCATCGACGAGACCGAGATCACCGGCCTGAAGGACAAGAAGCTCACGCGGCTGCGCCGGGACCGGATCGGTTTCATCTTCCAGGCCTTCAACCTGCTGCCGACGCTCAACGCCATCGAGAACATCACCCTCCCCATGGACATCGCCGGCCGCAAGCCGGACCGGCAGTGGCTGGAGCGGGTCGTGGAGACCGTGGGTCTGGCGGGCCGCCTCAAGCACCGGCCCAACCAGCTCTCCGGCGGCCAGCAGCAGCGCGTCGCGGTGGCCCGCGCCCTCGCCGCCCGGCCCGAGATCATCTTCGGTGACGAGCCGACCGGAAACCTGGACTCGCGCGCCGGCGCCGAGGTCCTCGGCTTCCTGCGCCGCTCCGTGGACGAGCTGGGCCAGACCATCGTGATGGTGACCCACGACGCCGTTGCCGCCTCCTACGCGGACCGGGTGCTCTACCTGGCCGACGGCCGCATCGTCGACGAGATGTACAGTCCGACCGCCGAGGCGGTCTTCGAGCGCATGAAGAACTTCGACGCCCGGGGACGGGTGTCGTGACCGTCCTCAAGACCTCCTTCCGCAACTTCCTCGCGCACAAGGGACGCATGGCGCTGTCCGCCATCGCCGTCCTGCTGTCGGTGGCGTTCGTGTGCGGCACGCTCGTCTTCACCGACACCATGAACGCCACGTTCGACAAGCTCTTCGCCTCCACCGCCTCCGACGTCGCCGTCTCGCCCAAGAAGAACGACGACGCCCAGGAGACCGGAAGGCCGCAGACCCTCCCGGCGTCCCTTCAGGCGAAGCTGGCCACGGTGCCCGGCGTCGCCAAGGTCGAACCGCACGCCACCAGCCAGCAGATCACCGTCGCCACCGCGAAGAACAAGAGCATCAGCCCCAGCTCCGGCGCCCCCACCGTGGGCACCAACTGGGACGAGAGCCAGAAGAAGTCCGTCGAGATCACCAGCGGCCACGAGCCGCGCGGCGCCGGCGAGGCCGTCCTCGACGCCGACACGGCGGACAAGCACGGCGTGAAGAAGGGCGACACGCTGCGGGTCATCGCCACCCCCGGCGACTTCACCGTCCGCGTCGTCGGCATCGCCACGTACCGGACGACCAACCCCGGCGCGGCCGTCCTCTACTTCGACACCCCCACCGCCCAGGCCAAGCTGCTCGGCAGCACCGGCGTCTACAGCGGCTACGGGCTGACCGCCGCCTCCGGCGTCAGCGACGAGCAGCTGAAGAAGGGCGTCACCGCCGCCGTGGGCACGGACTACGCCGTGCGCACCGCCGCCGAGACCAAGGCCGAGAACAAGAAGGACGTCGGCTCCTTCCTCGACGTCATGAAGTACGCGCTGCTCGGCTTCGCCGGCATCGCCGTCCTCGTCGGCATCTTCCTGATCGTCAACACCTTCTCCATGCTGGTCGCCCAGCGCACCCGCGAGATCGGCCTGATGCGGGCCATCGGCTCCAGCCGCCGGCAGGTCAACCGGTCGGTGCTGGTGGAGGCCCTGATGCTGGGCGTCGTCGGCTCGGTGCTGGGCATCGGCGGCGGCATCGCGCTCGCCGTCGGGCTGATGGAGCTCATGGGCGCCACAGGCATGAAGCTCGACACCTCCGAGCTCACGATCAAGGCCACCACGCCCGCCGTGGGCCTGGCCATCGGCGTCGTCGTCACCGTCCTGGCCGCCTACCTGCCCGCCCGCCGGGCCGGGAAGATCTCCCCGATGGCCGCCCTGCGCGACGCCGGCAACCCCGCCGACGCCAAGGCCGGCCGGGTACGGGCCGCCCTCGGCCTGCTGCTGTCCGGCGCGGGCGCGGCCGCCCTGGTGGCCGCCGCGAAGTCCGACGACGCCTCGGCCGGATCGGGGATGCTGGGCCTGGGCGTGCTGCTGAGCCTCGTCGGCCTCGTGGTCGTCGGCCCGCTGCTCGCCGGCTTCGTCGTCCGCGTCCTGAGCACCGTCGTCCTGCGGGCCTTCGGCCCCGTGGGCCGCCTCGCCGAGCGCAACGCCCTGCGCAACCCGCGCCGTACCGGAGCCACCGCTTCGGCCCTGATGATCGGCCTCGCGCTGGTCGCCGCCCTGTCGGTGGTCGGCTCCTCCATGGTCGCCTCGGCCACGGACCAGCTCGACAAGTCGGTCGGCGCGGACTTCATCATCCAGAGCGAGAACGGGCCGCTGAGCCCGGCCGCGGTCAAGGCCCTGAAGTCCGCGCGCCACGTCGCGCACTTCACCGACTACACCGTCGTCAACGCCAGGATCACCGCCCCCGACGGCAGCACCGCCACCCACCGCCTGTCCGCCGTGAGCCCCACCTACGCCGACGACGTGCGCGCGGAGACGGTGGGCGGCAGGCTGGCCGACGCCTACGCCAAGGACGCCATGTCGGTGCCCGAGGGCTACGCCAAGGACCACGGCGTCAAGGTCGGCGACCGTCTGACCGTCGCCATGACCGACGGCCGCACCGCGAAGCTCAAGGTCAACGCCATCACCTCGGATGACACCAGCATCGACCAGGGTGCGATGTACACGAACATCGCCACCGCCCGCGGCTACCTCGCGGCCGACAACATGCCCCTGAACGCGATGGTCCTCGCCAAGGCCGCCGACGGCCAGGAGAAGGAGGCCGCAGCCTCCCTCAAGGCCGCCGTCGCCGACTACCCGCAGATCAAGGTCCGCGACCAGGCCGACTACAAGGCGCTCATCAAGGACCAGGTCGGCCAGCTCCTCAACATGATCTACGGCCTGCTGGCCCTGGCGATCATCGTCGCGGTGCTGGGTGTGGTGAACACCCTCGCCCTCTCCGTCGTCGAGCGCACCCGCGAGATCGGCCTGCTGCGCGCCATCGGCCTCTCCAGCCGCCAGATGCGCCGCATGATCCGCCTGGAGTCGGTCGTCATCGCCCTCTTCGGCGCCCTGCTCGGCCTCGGCCTGGGCATGGCCTGGGGCACGGCCTCCCAGCAGCTGCTGGCCCTGCAGGGCCTGGGGGTCCTGGACATCCCCTGGCCGACGATCACCGCGGTCTTCGCCGGCTCGGCGGTGGTGGGCCTGCTTGCCGCGCTGGTCCCGGCGTTCCGGGCGGGGCGGATGAACGTGCTGAACGCGATCGCGACGGACTGACGGCCGCCGCGATCGGCGGATGCCGGCCCGGACGCGACACGGGGGTGCGCGTCCGGGCCGGGTGCCGTTGCCCGTGCCCGGGGTCGGTTCGCCGGGTGCGGGCCGGTGGCCGGTTTGTGCCCACCCGTTCCGCCCTGCGGAACGACTGCCCACAAACCGGGGGTCCGGGGGCTTGCCCCCGGGAAACGGTGAAAGGGCGGGGCCGGGGCTCCCCTCCCGCCGCGACGGAGATCAGCCCGCCGCTGGGCGGCCGGCGGTGCCGAACCGGCCCCGCCCCTCCCGCGACGCACCGGCGGGTGTCAGCCTGCCGTCGTAGGCTGGAGGCCCCCGGCTCGGCCTGAACAGCCCGTGTCGGGCCGTTCGCGTTGTCCACCCCCGGGACGGAAAAGCCTTCATGAGCCTGCACGGTCTGCTCGACGCCGTCGTCAACGATCCGGCGCTCGCCGAAGCGGTGAGGGCCGCGGGCGACGGCAACCGGCCGCACGTCGACCTGGTCGGCCCGCCCGCCGCCCGGCCCTTCGCCATCGCCGCGCTCGCGCGGGGCGCGGGGCGGCCCGTGCTGGCCGTGACCGCCACCGGCCGGGAGGCGGAGGACCTGGCGGCCGCGCTGCGCTCCCTGCTCCCCGCCGACGGCGTCGTCGACTACCCGTCGTGGGAGACGCTGCCGCACGAGCGGCTCTCGCCGCGCTCGGACACCGTCGGCCGGCGCCTGGCCGTGCTGCGCCGCCTGGCGCACCCCAGCAAGGACGACCCGGCGGCGGGTCCCGTCTCCGTCGTCGTGGCGCCCATCCGCTCCGTGCTGCAGCCGCAGGTCAAGGGCCTGGGCGACCTGGAGCCCGTCAGCCTGCGCAGCGGGCAGAGCGCCGACCTGGGCGAGGTCACCGAGGCGCTCGCCGCGGCCGCGTACGCCCGGGTCGAACTGGTCGAGAAGCGCGGCGAGTTCGCGGTGCGCGGCGGCATCCTGGACGTGTTCCCGCCGACCGAGGAACACCCGCTGCGGATCGAGTTCTGGGGCGACGACGTCGAGGAGATCCGCTACTTCAAGGTGGCCGACCAGCGGTCCCTGGAGGTCTCCGAGCACGGCCTGTGGGCCCCGCCCTGCCGGGAGCTGCTGCTGACCGACTCCGTGCGGGAGCGCGCCGCGGCCCTGGCCAAGGAACACCCCGAGCTGGGCGAACTGCTCGGCAAGATCGCCGAGGGCATCGCGGTCGAGGGCATGGAGTCCCTCGCCCCCGTCCTGGTGGACGACATGGAGCTGCTGCTGGACGTGCTGCCGGCCGGCAGCATGGCGGTCGTCTGCGACCCGGAGCGGGTCCGGACCAGGGCCGCCGACCTCGTCGCGACGAGCCAGGAGTTCCTGCAGGCGTCCTGGGCCGCCTCCGCCGGTGGCGGCGAGGCGCCCATCGACGTGAACGCCGCCTCCCTGTGGGGCATCGCCGACGTCCGCGACCGGGCCCGCGAGCTCGGCATGATGTGGTGGTCCGTCAGCCCCTTCGCCGCCGGCGAGGACCTCGACGGCGACACCCTCACGCTCGGCATGCACGCCCCCGAGACCTACCGCGGCGACACCGCCCGCGCCCTGGCCGACACCAAGGGCTGGGTGGCCGACGGCTGGCGCACCGTCTTCCTCACCGAGGGCCACGGCCCCGCGGCCCGTACGGTCGAGGTGCTCGGCGGCGAGGGCATCCCCGCCCGCCTCGACGGGGACCTGGCGCAGCTGTCCCCCTCCGTCGTGCACGTCTCCTGCGCGAGCGTCGACAGCGGGTTCATCGACCCCGCGCTGAAGATCGCGGTGCTGACCGAGGCCGACCTCACCGGCCAGAAGTCCGCCAGCAAGGACCTGGGCCGGATGCCGGTCCGCCGCCGCAAGACCATCGACCCGCTCACCCTGCAGGCCGGCGACTACATCGTCCACGAGCAGCACGGCGTGGGCCGCTACCTCGAGATGGTCCAGCGCACCGTCCAGGGCGCCACCCGCGAGTACCTGCTCGTGGAGTACGCGCCGGCCAAGCGCGGCCAGCCCGGCGACCGCCTCTACATCCCCACCGACCAGCTGGAGCAGGTCACCAAGTACGTCGGTGGCGAGGCCCCCACCCTGCACCGGCTCGGCGGCGCGGACTGGACGAAGACGAAGGCGCGCGCGAAGAAGGCCGTCAAGGAGATCGCCGCCGACCTGATCAAGCTGTACTCCGCCCGTATGGCCGCCCCCGGCCACACCTTCGGCCCGGACACCCCCTGGCAGCGGGAGCTGGAGGACGCCTTCCCCTACGCGGAGACGCCCGACCAGCTCACCACCATCGCCGAGGTCAAGGAGGACATGGAGAAGTCCGTCCCCATGGACCGCCTGGTCTGCGGCGACGTCGGCTACGGCAAGACGGAGATCGCGGTCCGCGCGGCCTTCAAGGCGGTGCAGGACGGCAAGCAGGTGGCGGTGCTGGTGCCCACCACCCTCCTCGTCCAGCAGCACTTCGGCACGTTCTCCGAGCGGTACTCGCAGTTCCCGGTCGTCACGAAGGCGCTGTCCCGCTTCCAGACGGACGCCGAGGCCAAGGCGGTGCTGGAGGGGCTGCGCGACGGCTCGGTCGACATCGTCATCGGCACCCACCGCCTGTTCTCGTCCGAGACCAAGTTCAAGGACCTGGGCCTGGTCATCGTCGACGAGGAGCAGCGCTTCGGCGTCGAGCACAAGGAACAGCTGAAGAAGCTGCGCGCCAACGTGGACGTGCTGACGATGTCCGCCACGCCCATCCCCCGTACGCTCGAGATGGCCGTGACCGGCATCCGCGAGATGTCGACGATCACCACGCCGCCGGAGGAGCGCCACCCGGTGCTGACCTTCGTCGGGCCGTACGACCAGAAGCAGATCGGCGCCGCGATCCGCCGTGAGCTGCTGCGCGAGGGCCAGGTCTTCTACATCCACAACCGGGTCGAGTCCATCGACCGGGCGGCGGCGAAGCTGCGCGAGATCGTGCCCGAGGCGCGGATCGCGACGGCGCACGGCCAGATGGGCGAGTCGGCGCTGGAGCAGGTCGTCGTCGACTTCTGGGAGAAGAAGTTCGACGTGCTGGTCTCGACGACGATCGTCGAGTCGGGCATCGACATCTCCAACGCCAACACCCTCATCGTCGAGCGCGGCGACAACTTCGGCCTCTCCCAGCTGCACCAGCTGCGCGGCCGGGTGGGCCGCAGCCGCGAGCGCGGCTACGCCTACTTCCTCTACCCGCCGGAGAAGCCGCTCACCGAGACCGCCCACGAGCGCCTGGCCACGATCGCCCAGCACACGGAGATGGGCGCGGGCATGTACGTGGCGATGAAGGACCTGGAGATCCGTGGCGCGGGCAATCTCCTCGGCGGCGAGCAGTCCGGGCACATCGCGGGCGTCGGCTTCGACCTCTACATCCGCATGGTCGGCGAGGCGGTCGCCGACTACCGCGCGTCCCTGGAGGGCGGCGCGGAGGAGATGGAGGCACCGCTCGAGGTGAAGATCGAGCTGCCGGTCGACGCGCACGTCCCGCACGACTACGCGCCGGGCGAGCGACTGCGCCTGCAGGCGTACCGGGCCATCGCCTCCGCCAACAGCGAGGAGGACATCAAGGCCGTCCGCGAGGAGCTCACCGACCGCTACGGCAAGCTGCCGGAGCCGGTGGAGAACCTGCTGCTGGTCGCGGGCCTGCGCATGCTCGCCCGCTCCTGCGGCGTCTCGGACATCACCCTGCAGGGCCCCAACGTCCGCTTCGGCCCGGTGGACCTGCGCGAGTCCCAGGAACTGCGCCTCAAGCGCCTGTACCCGCGTACGGTCATGAAGCCGGCCACCCAGCAGATCCTGGTACCCCGCCCGGCGACCCGCCCCATCGGCGGCAAGCCCCTGGTCGGCCGCGAACTGCTGGCCTGGACCGGGGAGTTCCTCACGACGATCCTGGCCTAGCGGTACGCCCGGCCGAAGTGCCGGGATCCGCTTGTCGGCCCCGGGGCGGACGGCCATGATGCTGCGGTGGCACTCTCACAGCACGCGAAGTGGTGGCTCGGCGGCCTGCTGTCGGGCCTGGCCCTGATCGGACTCGGAGTGTTCCTGGTGGTCCAGGGGCTGGACCGGGCGGATCAGATCGCCAGCGTCCTGGGTCTGTTCGTGGGGCTCGCGGGGCTGGGCCTGGCGGCCTACGGGGCGTTCGCGGTGGGCCGGCCCGGCCCACCGCCCGCCGGCGGCCAGGGCGAGGGCGTGCACGGCAATGTCTTCCACGGCCCGGCCGTGATCCAGAACGGCGACAACAACCGCCTGGACACCCACCGGTTCGACTCGTAGGCGGAGGCTCTTCCCACGTGCGCGGCAAGGACGGCAAGGGCAGCGGGGTCCACGGCAACGACTTCGGCGGGGACGCGGTCGTGCAGAACGGCACGGGCAACGAGCTGCACACCGGGGACCGCTACGTCCAGGTCCTGAACGTCTTCCCGGCCGCCGATCCGCCGGCGCCGCACGCCGCGCCCGCCGCCCGCGACCCGTGGGAGGGCCTGGCCGACGGCAGCGAGGCATGGTCCCACGTCGACGAGGGACACGACCCGGAGCCGCTGCGGCAGGCGGCCCGGGCCATCGCCCGTCGGCTGGCGAGCGCCCGGGACGAAGCCTTCGCCGTACTGGCCGACGACCCCTGGCGGGACGACGGACTGGCCGAGCGGATCGCCCTGCGCACCGACTGGCTCTTCGACAACATCTGGTCGGACGAGCAGGTCACGGTCTCGCCGGCCGAAGCGGCACTGCTCAGCCTGCTGCCCCTGTTCCACCACACCCGGGCATTACGCAGGGCGGCCGCCCACCGGAAGCTCGACGCCGCCGCCGACCGCAAGCGCTACGAGCTGTTCCTGCGCCGGCACGACCGCCTCGCGCGGCGGATGGCGAAGCTGGACCCCGACGACCCGGGCAGCGGGCACCGGGAGATCAGCTCCTGGCTCTTCCACCGCTGGGTGGCACACGACCCGGACGTGGCCCAGGAGCCCTGGGCCGCCGACCTCCTGGCCGTGTCGGGTACCGCGGACACGGCCCTGGGCGGGATTCTCGACGGCCCGCGACTCCACCGGCTGCTCACGGCCCCCGACGCCTCCCCGCACGAGCTGTGCGGCATCGACGGGCTGCCCCACCTGCCGGGCGAGCGCCGGGTCACACCGGGCCGGTCCCGGGAGCAGCGGCTGCGCGAGCAACTGGCCGGGGTCGCCTTCACGCTCGCCCGGGGGCTCGCCATCGAGCTCACCGAGCTCCCGCCCACGATCGTCAACCACCTCGGTGTCTCCCGCGCCGTCGACCTGGCCGAGCTGCGCGACGCCGTCGACAAGGCCAGGTGGGACCACCGCGCCAACGGCAGGGAACGCCGGCTCTGGGCCCGCTGCCGGCACAACGCCGTCGCCGCCGCGCTGCGCGAGCACGCGACCCGCGTCGACGCCCTGCTGCGCGCGGTCCACCGCGCCGGCGAACACGCCGCCTGGCCGCCCGAGCTCCGTCTGCTGCCGGTCTACGCGGGTGGTGACGCCGTGGTCCAGCTCGACGTCCACGGCGGCGAACTGCCACCCCGGGAGGCGGTGCGGTTCCGCTTCGACGAGAACGCGGTGCAGGAGCTGCTCGTCGGTGAGCGGCTGTACCGGAACCCGTCGCTGGCCATCCGCGAGCTGTACCAGAACGCGCTGGACGCGTGCCGCTACAGCCGGGCCCGGATGCGGGCCCACGCCCAGCGGCTGCGGCTCCCCGCCGACGCGTTCGGGTACCAAGGGGACATCACCTTCCGCCAGGGCGTGGACGCGTGCGGCCGTGCGTACCTCTCCTGCACCGACAACGGCGTCGGCATGGGCGAGGAACAGCTCACCGGCGTCTTCACCGAGGCGGGCGCCCGCTTCGTGGACCAGCCCAAGTACCTCGCCGAGCAGGCCGAGTGGTCGCAGCTGCCCGAGCCGGTGACGCTGCATCCCAACAGCCGGTTCGGCATCGGTGTGCTGAGCTACTTCATGCTGGCCGACGAGATCGAGGTCACCACCTGCCGCCTGGACAGGGAGTGCAGGGTCGGGCGTCGGCTGAGGGTCCGCATCTCCGGGCCCGGCCAGTTCTTCCACATCGAGGAGATCGAGGAGTGCGACGACGAGGGGCCCGGGACCGGCCCCGGGACGACGGTGAAGCTCTACCTGCGCGAGGACAGCCGCGACCGCTCGGCCGCGGAGACGCTGCGTGCGCTGCTGGGGGTGGCGGAGTTCCGTACGCGCGTGGTGTGCGAGGGGGAGGGCGGGACGGAGGAGACGTGGGAGCCGCTGGAACTGTCGCCCAGGCGTCGTCCCTCCTGGGAATCGGAGGGGCTCGACGCGTACGGCACCTTGGTGCCCTGGAAGGGCGAGGGCGGGCAGGTCGTCTGGTGTGAGGACGGGGGTGGCCTGCTGGTCGACGGATTGCTGGTTCAGCCGTCGCGGGCCGGCGTCCTGGGCGGAACCCTGCGCGGTGCGGTGGTGAATCTGACCGGGAAGCAGGAGGCGGAGCTGTCGGTCGACCGGACCCAGGTGCTGAACGACGTGGGGCCGCAGGTGCGGCGTCTGCTGGAGGCGGCGGCCGAAGAACTGGTCCGGTCGGATTCCGGGTTGCTGACCTTCTCATGGGTCTGCTCGGTGGCTGACAGGAACCCCTTGGTCGCGGACATCATCACGCGTGCGGCCCTCGATGCCGGGGTGAAACTGCCCCTGGACCGGCACGGTGGTGCGTCGGAAGCGGTGGGCTGCTTCCCCGCTGATATCAGCCTGATGGAGAGAGCGGAATTCCCCAGCGGCATCGCGGCGTTGTACGGGGAGCCGCCGGATCATCTGCTGTTGTGGAGAATCCTTGCGCAGCGGTGGTCGCGGGAAGTGGCCGCCTTGTCGGCCGCGGTTCCCGAGATCACCACCGACCGGGCCGTGCTGCCCGCGTTACCGACGGACGTCCTGGTGGCCTCCGACGGAGGTGACGTGGTCCGTTCCTGGCTGCCGGCCGATGTCCGGGCGGCGGTGCCGGGGCAGGTCTTGAGAGCAGCCTCAAAGGCCGGGACCACCCCGCGCGCGTTCGCGCGGCGGTCGGTGGAACTCGGCTTCCGCCATCTCGTTCCCGAGCGCTACCCGGACGTGGCCGATCCCGACCCGCTCGACCTGACCGTGCTCAGCCAGGGGCTGGACGGCCAGTCACCCTGGCTCTCCACTGATGAGCCGGTCCCCGTGATGCATCTGCTCTACGCCAGGCTGCGGCGGGGTATCGACAGGGAAGAGGCGCGTCGGCGACTCACCCGTTACGGCTTCACGGTGCCGGATGCGGCGGGGTTTCCCACGCGGCCGACGCATGCCGAGACCGTCCTCCTGAGCGCTCGTCAATCGGATGGCCCGCCGTGGCTCGACGGGGACCGTCCTGTCCCACCGGCTCACCTCGCCGCATGCGCGAGGCTGCTGGACCTCACCGTCACCGAGGTCTGTGAACGGCTGGCGGACTTCGGATTCACAGCCGATCGGGCGGGACTGCCGGACCGTCCCACACAGGAGGAGGCGGAGCTCCTCAAGAACCTGATCGGTTCCGTAACGGAGCCGATCGCACCGGGCTCGCTGCTTGCCTTCGCGAAGCGCAAGCGCCGGTCGCCGGCGGAGGTGGCCGCACAGCTGTCCGGCCTTGGTCTCACCGTTCCGCCCATGCCGCCCGGCGACCCGGACCACGATGTGCTGTCGCTGTTGAGTCATGACCTGCTCGGGGGCTATCCCTGGGCTTCTCCTGCCTTCGACGTCCCCCGGGGGCATGTGATGGCAGCCGCCAAGACGCTGGGATGGAGCCCCTCGGCTGTGGCGGAGTGTCTCTCGAGCTTCGGCTTCACCGTCCCGGCGGCATCGGTCGACCATGAACCCGGCGACCTCGAACTGATCAGCCACAATCAGAGTGGCCGAGGCCACTGGCTCAGGTGGCAGGACCAAGTCCCCCTCTCCCGCCTCCTAGAGGCGGCCCTCCACCTGAACCGCCCCCTCCGCGACGTCGCCGACCGCCTCCGTTACCTCGGCTACAACGTCCCCGACGTCGCCGACACGATCCGCGCCGCCCTCGCCCGCGTCCCCTTCGCCGACGTCACGGCACCCGCTTGAGCACGGCGTGCCCGCCGCCGCTGCCCAGGACGGCGTACTTCACGCCGGGGTGCAGGCGCTGGCCCTCGCCGGCCAGGTCCTGCGGGGTCCTGCCGTCGGTCAGGCGCAGGGCGATGTAGTCGGGGACGACGCCGCGGGTGTCGCCTATCCAGAAGACCCGGCACCGGCTCACGAGGCGGCTTATCGGGGCGATGTCGGCCTCGACGGTGGCGTCGTCGGGGATGCGGTCCAGGAGGCGCTCGGTGTCCTTGACGCTCTGCGGGACGCGGTAGGTCTCGGGCAGGGTCAGGCCGTACAGGGGCAGGGAGGCGGTCATCGCGAGGGCCGCGGCGGCGACGGCCGCCGGCAGGTGGTGGGTGTACGAGCGCAGCCACGGGCGCCGGCTGCGGCGGGCCCGGTCGAGGGCGTCGGTGAGGGCGATGAAGACGACGGGCATCAGGACGGCGCTGTAGTGCCAGTCGGTGCCCCAGTAGTGGTCGTCGTGGGAGACGAAGCGCCAGCCCAGGGTCGGCAGGGCGGCCAGCAGCACCGGTGAGCGCAGGGCCAGCAGTCCGGTGGTGGGCAGCAGCGTCCACGCCAGGGTGCGCAGTGCGGTGTCGACGGGGATGACGGGGGCGGGTCCGTCGCCGCCGCTGAGCTTGTTCCAGTAGTCGTAGCCGCCGCCGCTGTTGAAGCCAGGGATGATCACGCCGAGGGCCAGGGCGGTGCCGGCGAGCCCGAAGGCCACCAGCCCGGCCGCCCAGGCCGTGGCCTGCCGGGTGCGTCCGGCGCCGCGCAGCCGCCAGAGCATGAGGACGCCGATGGCCGCGGCCGTGACGCCCAGGTCCTCCTTGACCAGCACCAGGGGCGCCGCCCACAGGGCGGCGGTCCGCCAGCGGCCGCGCACCACGGCCTCCAGGGAGAAGGCCAGCAGGGGCATGGCGAAGGCGATCTCGTGGAAGTCGAAGTCGACCGCCCGCTGGACGCCCCAGGACAGTCCGTAGGCGATCGCGACGGCGAGGCCGCGGCGGCGGCCGAGGAGGTGGGCGGCGAGCCGGGCGACCGGCACGGCGGACAGGGCGAAGAGCGCGGCCTGGACGACGAGGAGCGTCACCGGGGTCGGGAAGACGCGGTAGAAGGGGGCGATCAGCGCGGTGACGGGGCTGAAGTGGTCCCCGAGGATGTTGGTGCCGGGGCCCTTGAGGTCGGCTATGGGCGTCTGGAGCCGGGAGTAGGCCCGTATGGCCTGTTCGAAGATGCCCAGGTCCCACGACATGGTCAGCATCCGCCGGTGCCGGCAGACGGAGAGCGTGGTGTAGAGGACGAACAGGACGCCGCCCACCCAGTACGGGTCCAGTCGCGGCGCGCGCAGCCGGGCGCCGCGGAGGCGCGGTGCGGGCGCGTTCTCGGCCCTGCTCCTGTCCTGTGCCGCGACGGGGGCGGTGGCCGAGTCCATGGGCGGCTTCTCCTCGGGCTGATTTGCGGGGGTCGGTCTGAAGTATGCGTCCTCGACCGTGATCGTTACGACGCCCCCTCGGACATCCCCCTCGGACACGGCGGCGAAGGCGCGCATCCCGACGCCCCGCGAATCGTTGGCCGAATCAGTGGCCTGGGCCACGCGGACTCCCTACCATCGATCAACGCCGGACCATCGCTCCATGCCAGGCCGTCGCCCGCCCTTCGCCCGACCACGCCCCTCGTGCCAGGGGCACCGCCCGCACCTGTTTGATTGCGATCTCCGCCGGGAGGCTCCATGATCCGCCGCAGGACAGCGCTCTCCGTCTCCGCCGCCACCGTGCTCGCCGCGGCGCCCCTGCTCACCGGCTGCGGTTCCGCACCGCATCCGGGTGCGGCGGCGGTCGTGGGCAAGGAGCGGATCACCGTCTCCCAGCTGCAGAGCCAGGTGGCGGACGTCCGCGAGGCGCAGCGGTCCTCGCCGGAGGGGGAGCAGCTGCTGGCGGGCAGCGCGCAGCTCGGCCAGGACACCCTCGTCCGGCTGATCCAGTACCGGATCATCGAGCAGGCCGGCCGGGACAACGGCGTGGACGTCACCCGGCGGGAGCTGCAGGAGCGGCGCGGACAGGTCGAGCGGGTGCTCGGCGGTGCCGACGCCGTCGAGGCCCGGTTCCTGGCGGCCGGCATCGCGCCGGGCCAGATCGACCGGGAGCTGTCGGTGGGCCTGGTCCGCTCCAAGCTGGAGGACAAGCTCGGCAAGGCCCGCACCGGCGAGGTCCTGATGAAGACCTCCGACGCGCTGCGCGTGGACGTCAATCCCCGCTACGGCACATGGGACGCCAAGCGCGGTACGGCCCGGGCCGCGCTGGAGCCGTGGCTGCGGCCGGCCGCCGCGGCCGGCCCCGAACAGCCGGCGTGAGCCCGCGCGGGCCCGGTCGCCTAGGCTCGGTCGCGTGAACGACCGCGTGAACGACTCCTTTGGCCGCATCGTCCTGCTCACCACCAGCCACCGGGTCGCACCCGGCCTGCTGTCCTGGCCCGCGTGGCAGACGCTGCGCGGCGCCGGGCGGGTGCTGTGCGCCGACGCCGGCCATCCGCAGCTGCCGTACCTGCGGGAGGCCGGCGTCGAGGTCGAACACGCCTCGCCGACCGCCCGCGAGCTCGTCGACTACTGCGCGGACGGGCAGCGCACCGCCGTGGTGATCACTTCCGCGGAAGGGGAGTCGGCCCTCACCGACGGCCTGGCCCGGCTGGCCGGCTCGGGCCGCGAGTCGATGCCGGCGCTGGAGCTGCTGCCCGGCTCCTACGACCTGCCCGGTGCCCGGCTGCTGGACCTGGTGCAGGTCATGGACCGGATCCGGCTGGCCTGCCCGTGGAGCGGCATCCGCACCCACCAGGACCTGGCGAAGTACGGCCTGGAGGAGATGTACGAGCTGCTGGAGGCCATCGAGACCGGCGACCGGGAGGCGCTGCGCGAGGAGCTGGGCGACGTTCTGCTCCAGGTCGTCTTCCACGCCCGGATCGCGCAGGACGACGCGGACGAGCCGTTCTCCGTCGACGACGTCGCCGCCACCATCGTCGACAAGCTCATCCACCGCCACCCGCACGTCTTCGGCGAGGAGAGCGCGCGGACGCCGGAGGACGTGCGGGCGCACTGGATGCGCACGAAGGCCGCCGAGAAGGGCCGCGACTCCGTCACCGAGGGTGTCCCGCTGGGCCAGCCGGCCCTCGCGCTCGCCGCGAAGCTCGCCTCCCGGGCCCGTTCCGGGGGCCTGGAGGTGGCCCCGCCGGCCGGGGAGGGCATCGGCTACGAGCTGCTGGCCCTGGCCGTACGGGCCGAGGCGGCCGGCACCGAGCCGGAGACGGCGCTGCGGGCGGCCGCCCGTACCTACCGGGACGCGATCCTCGCCGCGGAGGCGGCGGCGGGGGAACGGCCGGGGGAGTAGCGCCCCGCCACCCGTTCGGCCCAGGCGCGGTCTTGACCCGGCGCCCGGCGGGTACCCGACATCCATGCGCACTGACCACATGGACCTCGCACTGCCGCACTGGGTCGGCGGCATCGCCCCCTTCATCGTGGGGCTGTGCGTCTGCGCCCTGCTGATCCTGGCCTTCTACTTCGGGCAGCGCTGGCGCGACCGGGAGCCGCCGCCCCCCGCCCAGCCGCAGCGCCGCCAGGGCTCCTGGCAGACGCGGCAGGAACACGACAGGGGACCCGCCTCGCCCGACCACGGCCCCGGGCACAACGACGACGAGGAGAGCGCGGTCGGCTACGTCGTCGAGCACCGGGAGTCGGACCGCCTGCAGACCGAGGCCAACGGGGAGCGGGTGCTGCCGCACGAGATCAACAACCCCGGCAGCCACCCCGAGGAGCTCTCCGAGGACCGCAAGAAGTGGGACCCGGGCAGCAGCGGCGCCTTCGGCAGCGGCGGCGGCGGGCACCACTAGCGGGGCCGCGGGTAGCGTCGGGGCGTGCACGACACGAACGACCGTATGCCCACGCCCCCCGCCCCACCCCTGTTCACCTGGGAGTTCGCGGCCGACCCCTACCCGGCGTACGCCTGGCTGCGCGAGCACGCCCCCGTGCACCGCACCGCCCTGCCCAGCGGTGTCGAGGCATGGCTGGTCACCCGGTACGCCGACGCCCGGCAGGCACTCGCCGACCAGCGGCTGTCGAAGAACCCCGTGCACCACGCCGAGGGCGCCCACGGCAAGGGCAAGGTCGGCATCCCCGGCGAGCGCAGCGCCAACCTGATGACGCACCTGCTCAACATCGACCCGCCGGACCACACCCGGCTGCGCCGGCTGGTCTCCAAGGCGTTCACCCCGCGCCGGGTCGCGGAGTTCGCGCCCCGGGTGCGGGAGCTGACGGATCAGCTCATCGACGCCTTCGCCGGCAAGGGGGAGGCCGACCTCATCCACGAGTTCGCCTTCCCCCTCCCCATCTATGCCATCTGCGACATGCTCGGGGTGCCGCGCGAGGACCAGGACGACTTCCGCGACTGGGCGGGAATGATGATCCGCCACGGCGGCGGCCCACGCGGCGGAGTGGCCCGTTCCGTGAAGAAGATGCGGGGCTATCTCACGGAACTGATCCACCGTAAGCGGGAGGATCTCGGTGAAGACCTCATTTCCGGACTGATCCGGGCGAGTGACCACGGCGAGCACCTCACCGAGGACGAGGCCGCGGCCATGGCCTTCATCCTGTTGTTCGCCGGTTTTGAAACAACTGTGAACCTGATCGGTAACGGAACCTACGCCCTGCTGCGCAACCCCGGGCAGCGCGAGCGCCTCCAGCGCGCGCTGCGCGAGGGCGAGGAGAGCCTGCTGGCCACCGGCGTGGAGGAGCTGCTGCGCTACGACGGGCCGGTGGAGCTGGCGACCTGGCGGTTCGCCACCCGGGACCTGACCCTCGGCGGACAGCGCATCGCCGAGGGCGATCCCGTACTCGTCGTCCTGGCCGCCGCGGACCGCGACCCCGAGCGGTTCGCCGACCCCGACACCCTTGACCTGGCCCGGCGCGACAACCAGCACCTGGGCTACGGACACGGCATCCACTACTGCCTGGGCGCCCCCCTGGCGCGCCTGGAGGGCCAGGTGGCGCTCGCGACTTTGCTGCGCCGGCTGCCCGATCTCCACCTGGCCGCGGAGCCGGAGGACCTGCGCTGGCGAGGGGGTCTGATCATGCGCGGATTGCGCACTTTGCCCGTCGCGTTCACCCCTGCTCCGCCCGCCGCATGACGACCGGTCACCTCGCGTGACCTTCGCGTGACCTCGGCTACACCGGCTTGTGACGACCCGGACCCGTCGCTATGTTCGACGACCACATCAGCCGCCACACGAGAGGCCAGCCCATGCGTTTCGGGAACGGAAGACATCGCCGCCCCCGTCAGATACCCGCCATCGTGCTCGCGGCGGGGGTGACGGGGGCGGGCATCGCCATGCCGCTGATGGCGGCCACCGCGGCCACGGCCGCGGACACGGGCACCTGGGACAAGGTCGCCCAGTGCGAGAGCGGCAGGCTGTGGAGCGCCAACACCGGCAACGGTTTCTTCGGCGGCCTCCAGCTCACCCAGCAGATGTGGGAGAACAACGGCGGCATCTCCTACGCGCCGCGCCCGGACCTGGCCAGCAGGTCCCAGCAGATCGCCGTCGCCGAGCGGATCCTGGCCGCCGAGGGCCCCGACGCCTGGCGCAGTTGCGCCGTCAGTTCGGGTCTGTCGAAGGACGCCCCGGCGCCCGACGTGAACCCCGGACGCACCCAGAGCCCCGAGCCGGAGCCGACCCGCGAGCCGGCGCCCGAGCGCACCGCTCCCGCCACGCCGGAGCCCACGAAGTCCGCGCCCGCCGACCGCGCCCCCGGCACCACCGAACCCGCGCCCGGCGCATCGAAGTCGCCCGGCACGCCGAGCCCGTCCACCGACCCCTCCGCCCCCGCGGGCGAGACCTCCGGAAAGCCGGACGGCAAGCACCGCAAGGACCCCTCGGCCGAACCGTCCACCACGCCGTCCCCCTCCACCACGCCCTCGGGCACGCCCACCGACCACGCGCCCACCGACCCCGCGCCGACCGCCCCGCGCACGCCGGGCGACGACGCGGCCGGGGAGCCGGGCACGGGCAAGCACCGCGCCGAGCCGCCGCGTTCGGACGAGCCCCAGCGCCCCTCGCGCGACGGCGCCGACGCCCGGACGGGCGTACCCGGCGCGACCGACTACACCGTCAAGCCCGGTGACAACCTGTCAGCGATCGCGGAGGACCACTCGGTCACCGGCGGCTGGCAGACGATCTATCAGAAGAACGAAAAAGTTGTCGGATCCGATCCGGATCTCATTCAGCCTGGTCAGCGGCTCGATATCCGTCCCTAGCCGGGGGGTTCGGGGCGAATGTCCGTTCCAGTCGAAAGTGAGACATGGGTCTCGTTGACTTTGGGCTGGACGGAGCTCGTCCGTTCTGCTCAAACCCCCTCCCACCTGCGGAAACAGGAGGTTCCTGCGGGTAACTTCCAGCAACTGTGGCTGAAAAGTGGGGTTTGAACCCGTCGGCCGCCTGTGTTTAACGTCGTCACCGCTCGCCACCGCGAGCACCACGGTCGCCACGCCGAATCCTGCCGGCGGCCGGGGGAGTCGTCGCGCAAGCGCCGTTGGCAGGAGCGGGGGAACCAAGGTAAGGCGCCGGACCGGTCCGACGGCCTCACGGTCGAGGGAGCGGGACGGCTTGGGGTGAAGCCCGGAGCGCAGCCGCGCACCGGGCCGGGCAAACTCACAGCCCGAACCCGACAGCTCACCTCGTAGGCGTCGGTGAGGAAACCGACTTATGTCCAAGGGCAAGCACCGTCGTCCGTCCAAGGCCGTCCGCATCGTCACGCTCGCCGGCGTCACCGGCGTCGCCGTGGCCGCCCCGCTGATGGTCGCGACCTCCGCCAACGCCGCCTCCGTTTCGACCTGGGACAAGGTCGCCCAGTGCGAGTCCAGCGGGAACTGGTCCATCAACACCGGCAACGGCTACTACGGTGGCCTGCAGTTCTCGCAGTCCTCCTGGAAGGCCGCCGGCGGCACGCAGTACGCCCCGCGCGCCGACCTGGCCACCAAGGCCCAGCAGATCGCCACCGCCGAGCGTCTCCTCGCCATGCAGGGCCCGGGCGCCTGGGGCTGCGCCGGTGCCGGCGGCCTGACCGCCGGTGGCGCGAAGGCCAACGTCGACACCTCCGGCTCCGGCTCCGTGGTCAAGAAGAAGTCCACGAAGTCCTCCTCCGCCGCCGCGGGCGAGACCTCCACCAAGAGCCGCGCCGACCGTGCCGAGCGCCCCTCCGCGCCCAAGCACGCCAAGCCGCAGGCGGAGACCGCCGAGGAGGCCCCGGCCCCCAAGCAGACCGCCCCGAAGCACGCCGCCCCCAAGACGGTCAAGCAGGGTGACGGCGAGTACGAGGTCAAGGAAGGCGACACCCTCGGCTCCATCGCCGACGCCAAGAAGGTCGACGGCGGCTGGCAGAAGCTGTTCGACCGCAACAAGGACATCATCGACAACGCGGACCTGATCTTCCCGGGTCAGAAGCTGCACCTCAGCTGATCACCGGCTGAGCGCCGCGCTCATCCGCGGGACCGCCCCGCTCCGATGCGTCTTCCCCCCGAGCCGCATCGGAGCGGGGCTCCGCCGTTTTCCGGGGCCGCCACGGGCCCCGGTGCGGCCGGTCGTCTTTCCCGTTGAGCGAACACACCGACCATTCATCCGGTGATCTCGGCTTTTGTGCCAATTTTCGGTCCGGTGGCCGGTCCAAGGGCGGGCGCAGCCTCCGGGGCCCGTTAGGCTCGTGCTGCAGAACTCCAGACACACCACGAAGGAGACCCTCGTGCCGTCCATCGACGTCGTCGTAGCTCGCGAGATCCTCGACTCGCGAGGCAACCCCACGGTCGAGGTCGAGGTCGGCCTCGACGACGGCTCCACGGGCCGTGCCGCCGTGCCGTCCGGCGCCTCCACCGGTGCCTTCGAGGCCATCGAGCTGCGTGACGGTGACCCGAACCGCTACCTGGGCAAGGGCGTCGAGAAGGCCGTCCTGGCCGTCATCGAGCAGATCGGCCCGGAGCTCGTCGGCTACGACGCCACCGAGCAGCGCCTGATCGACCAGGCGATGTTCGACCTGGACGCCACCGACAACAAGGGCTCGCTCGGCGCCAACGCCATCCTGGGCGTCTCCCTGGCCGTCGCGCACGCCGCCTCCGAGGCCTCCGACCTGCCGCTCTTCCGCTACCTGGGCGGCCCGAACGCGCACCTGCTGCCCGTTCCGATGATGAACATCCTCAACGGCGGCTCGCACGCCGACTCCAACGTGGACATCCAGGAGTTCATGATCGCGCCGATCGGCGCGGAGTCCTTCTCCGAGGCCCTGCGCTGGGGCACCGAGGTCTACCACACCCTCAAGAAGGTGCTGAAGGCCAAGGGCCTGGCCACCGGCCTGGGCGACGAGGGCGGCTTCGCCCCGAACCTCGGCTCCAACCGCGAGGCCCTCGACCTCATCCTCGAGGCCATCAAGGAGGCCGGCTACACCCCCGGCCAGGACATCGCCCTGGCGCTCGACGTCGCCGCCTCCGAGTTCTACAAGGACGGCGTCTACACGTTCGAGGGCAAGGACCGCTCCGCCGCCGAGATGACGGAGTACTACGCCGAGCTCGTCGAGGCGTACCCGCTGGTCTCCATCGAGGACCCGCTGTTCGAGGACGACTGGGCCGGCTGGAAGACCATCACCGAGAAGCTCGGCGACAAGGTCCAGCTCGTCGGTGACGACCTGTTCGTCACCAACCCCGAGCGCCTGGCCCGCGGCATCGAGGAGAACTCCGCGAACGCCCTGCTGGTCAAGGTCAACCAGATCGGCTCGCTCACCGAGACCCTGGACGCCGTCGAGCTGGCCCAGCGCAACGGCTTCAAGTGCATGATGTCCCACCGCTCCGGCGAGACCGAGGACGTCACCATCGCCGACCTGGCCGTAGCCACCAACTGCGGCCAGATCAAGACCGGCGCCCCGGCCCGCTCCGAGCGCGTCGCCAAGTACAACCAGCTGCTGCGCATCGAGGAGATCCTCGACGACGCCGCGGTCTACGCCGGCCGCAGCGCCTTCCCGCGGTTCCGCTCCGCGAACCAGTAAGCACCGCAAGGGCTGACCTTCTCGCCAGTCTCCGTACGTCCCCGGCCGCGGTCCCGTACCGTGTCCGGGGACGTACGTTCGTAGCGGACTCTCCAGGGGAGGCGACGTGGGCGCGGACCGGTTCTCCACCGCGACCAGGCTCAAGGCGCTGGGCACGGCGCTCGTGCAGGGGCCGTCCGCGGCCCGGGTCTACCGTGCCGGGCCCCCGCGGCGCAGCCGGCTCACCGGCCGGGCGGCGCTGCTCGCGCTCGTCGTCTGCTCCCTCGTCGTCGCCCTCGCCTACCCCATGCGCCAGTGGGTCACCCAGCGTTCGGACATCGCCGAGCAGCGGCACCGCACCGAGCAGGCGCGGGAGCAGGTCAAGCGGCTGCGCGACGAGAAGGCCCGGCTCGAGGACCCGGCGTACGTGGAGCAGCAGGCGCGCGAGCACCTGCACTTCGTACGGCCCGGGGAGACCGGCTACACCGTGGCGGACGGCAGCGGCGGCACCAGGCAGCGCAGGGACGAGGGCGCCGCCGACCGGCCCTGGTACAGCAACCTCTTCGACGGCGTGGACACCTCCGACGGCCACCGCTGACCCTGCACATTCCTTCGACACGACCGAGCGAGCACGAGCGAGCACATGGACACCCCTCCTCCGAAGACCGAGCCCACCGAGCCGACCGACGCGGACATCGCCGCGTTCAAGGAGCAGCTGGGGCGCCCGCCGCGCGGGCTGCGCGCCATCGCGCACCGCTGCCCCTGCGGTCAGCCGGACGTGGTCGAGACGGCCCCCCGGCTGCCGGACGGCACGCCGTTCCCGACGACGTACTACCTGACCTGCCCGCGTGCCGCGTCCGCGATCGGCACGCTCGAGGGCTCGGGGCTGATGAAGGAGATGCAGGACCGGCTGGCGACCGACCCGGAGCTGGCCGCCGCCTACCGGGCCGCGCACGAGGACTACCTCGCCCGCCGCGACGCGATCGAGGTGCTGGAGGGCTTCCCGAGCGCCGGCGGCATGCCGGACCGGGTCAAGTGCCTGCACGTGCTGGTCGGGCACTCGCTGGTGGCCGGCCCCGGCGTGAACCCCTTCGGTGACGAGGCGCTGGCGCTGCTGCCGGAGTGGTGGGCCAAGGGCCCGTGCGTGAGCCCGTGCGGCGACTCGGGCGAGGGATGCGCATGACGCGCGTCGCCGCCGTCGACTGCGGTACCAACTCCATCCGCCTGCTCGTCGCGGACGCCGATCCGGCCACCGGTGAACTCAAGGAGCTCGACCGGCGGATGACGATCGTCCGGCTCGGCCAGGGCGTGGACCGTACGGGCCGCCTGGCGCCGGAGGCGCTGGAGCGCACGTTCGCCGCGTGCCGCGAGTACGCCGAGGTCATCGCGGCGCACGGCGTGCGGCGGGTGCGCTTCGTGGCGACGTCCGCCTCGCGGGACGCGGAGAACCGCGAGGACTTCGTGCGTGGCGTCGTGGAGATCCTGGGCGTGGAGCCCGAGGTGATCAGCGGTGACCAGGAGGCGGAGTTCTCCTTCACCGGCGCCACCCGGGAGCTGGCCGGGCGCGACGATCTGGCCAAGCCGTTCCTGGTCGTGGACATCGGCGGCGGCTCGACCGAGTTCGTGGTCGGCGAGGAGCACGTGCGCGCGGCGCGCAGCGTGGACGTGGGCTGCGTGCGCATGACGGAACGTCACCTCGTGGTCGACGGCGTCGTCACCGACCCGCCCTCGCCCGCCCAGATCGCGGCGATACGCGCCGACGTCGAGGCCGCGCTGGACGTCGCCGAGCAGACGGTGCCGCTGACCGAGGCCCGTACGCTCGTCGGCCTGGCCGGCTCGGTCACCACGGTCGCGGCGATCGCGCTGGGGCTGCGGGAGTACGACTCCGCCGCCATCCACCACTCACGCGTCTCCCTGGAGCGGGTCCGGGAGATCACCCACGAGCTGATCGGCTCCACCCACGAGCAGCGGGCGGCGATCTCCGTGATGCACCCGGGCCGCGTCGACGTCATCGCCGCGGGGGCGCTCGTGCTGCTGTGCGTGATGGAGCGGACCGGCGCCCACGAGGTCGTCGTCAGCGAGCACGACATCCTGGATGGCATCGCCTTCAAAACGGCAGAACAGGCCGAGGCGGCGAAAAAGAAGCCCTGACCTGCGGTGCTGCGGAGATCGTAGACGCGAATGGCCCCGGCCCGCTGCACGCGGACCGGGGCCACCACGTCGCTTCACACCGGCCAGGAGTCGCCCGGCGTGTCGAGCCACACCTCTTGTCTATCCGGTGTCACGGTGAGCCCGAACCGGTCATGTGTGGGTCTGCCCTGCTTCTGCCACCACCGAAAGGCAGCTTCCACGTCATCCCACAGTCGGCGCGGACCCGACTGCCAAACACGCGTTTCCTCCCCGTCGCGGAACATCACACAGGCCCAGGAACGGTCACCCAGCCCGTAGAACCACACGGGGCGCGCGCCATCGCGTGCGTCGGCCACGGCCTGGACGCAGTTCCGCACGCGGAGGCCCAGAGCGAACGGCAGGGCGGTGTACCGCCCGGTGACGAACTCGGACTCGGTAACGGCTGTGGCGGAGGTCTCCGCCTTGTTGAACGTGCCCGCCGGAACGTATTCCGCGTGCGGCCGCCGGGGTGAACGCTGGGCTCGGATCTTCATGAACTCCACCGGGCGTGTGAAGCGGCCGAGCGCGATTCCGTCATTCGCCCTCAGGCGGACCACGGCGTCCGCGTTGCTGTAGTGCGTGCCCCATGGGGCGACGATGATCCCGCCCTTGCGGATCTGCGGCAGCCACACCCCGGGGGATTCCCGGAGCCCCACAGTGGCGAGGATGCGGTCGTACGGTCCGTGGTCCGCGTAGCCCTTGAACCCATCGCCCTCGACCACGTCCGGGTACAGCCCGGCCGCACACAGCCGCTCGCGGGCCCGCATGGACACCGTGCGGTCGATCTCGATTGTGGTGACGCGCCCACGTCCGCGTGGGCCCACACAGCGGTGATACAGGGCCCCGGCGGTCTCACCCGTCCCGGTGGCCACGTCCAGCACTTTCATGCCCTCGTCAGCGCCCAGATCCTGAAACAGTCCGTAGTTCACGGATGGCGCGGACGACGAGCTTGTCGATACGCGCCCCGGCGCGGTGCCGGAGTGCTTGCCGTCGTCCCACTGGGTCACGATGGGTTGGTCGCTGTCCACGGCCGCGTACCAGCCGTCGGGGTCAGTGGTCCGGTCCACGGCGACGCTCGTACCGGTCTCCATGTCCCACGGCCAGATCAGATCGGGCAGGAAGGCGGCCCGGTCCACTGCGGCGAAGGTCGACGCCCAGTCCGACGACATTGCCTTCGTCTCGAAGAGGACACGCCCCAGCTCATTTCGGCTGGGGCGCTCCACCTGCGGGTCGAACGTCACTTGCGGTGGTCCCCGTCGCCCTCGGGGCTACCGCCGTCAGGGGACGGGGGCTCGGACGGCGGCGTCCAGGGCTGCCCGGGGTATCCGTCCCCCTCGCCTTCGTCCTTGCCACGCCCGCCGTCAACGGCGGTGACGAACTGAACGTTCATTTTGTACCCCTTTCACTCATTTCGGATGGGCACTTGCGCCTGCCCGGCCGCAGATCGTCCTCGCGTTGCGAGGCGGCGACCGGGCAGGGGGCTAGGGGTGGTGCGCGCGAACCCGCTCGTACGCCGTGCGTGAGCGGCCCTCGGGCACCGGCTGAGAGGCGGGTGTGGGGTGCAGCACGGGAGCGTAGTAGGCGCGGGTCGATGCGGACATGTGGGGAGTCGGCATGGCAGGCGGGCCGGAGGTGTGGGGAAGCGAAATGACCTGGCTCCGGGCCGGTCCGAAGACCGGTGCTCCGGGGCTTGTTTCGCGGCCTTCCGCAACGCGAGGAATCGTCGGCACCGATGGTGCGATGCGCCGCAGTCGGCGAAGAAGGCGCCAAAGCCAACTCATGGGTGCATCACCCGCAGGTGGCGACACATGGCCCCGGTGAGCACGTGGGCGGCGTTGGTGCGGCCCGCCTCCACCGCCTCCCTACGCTCGATCTCGAGTCTGGCGATGTACTTACACCGCAGCGGGGTGACGACTTCGAGGGAGCCGATGTGGCCTGGATCGTCGGACCGGTGGTGCTCAGGCGTCTGCGGGAGCGGATGCGAATGCGTGATCGCCATGCAAAATCCCCTCTGGGCAGCACTGACCAACGCCGATTGTCGTCAGAGCGTGATCGTGCGGCGACGTTTCGTGTACGACAGGGTGCTCTCAACTCCCGCCTGCCGCAAGCCATCTCACGCGCGAATGAGAATTTGCATATGTCGGTGCGAGCGGCGAAGGTCAAATGATCAACACAGATGACATGGCCAACGGACAGGCGGCAGACTGGCCGACAGAACGCGATGATGGAGGGCAAGTTGAGCGCACCAACCGTGCGTCGCCGCAGGCTGGGGGCGAAGTTGCGGGCACTCCGCGAGGGTCTGGGGCTCACGCTCGAGGACGTCGCCGTGAGAGCTGACGGCAGGATCACCGTTGCGAAACTGAGCCGCCTTGAGACGGCGCGTACGCCGGCGAAATCTGCCGACGTCAAGATGTTGCTTGGCCTCTACGGTGTTGACGGCGGCGAGCTCTGTGCGGCGTTGCTCGCCCTCGCCAACGAAGGTGCCGCTCGTGGCTGGTGGCATTCCTACCGGGGCGTGCTGTCACCCGTGTACGAGGATTTGATCTCTCTGGAGGCCGAGGCGGCTTCGGTGCGGTCGTGGCAGATGGGCGCGATCCCGGGCCTGCTCCAGACCGCGGAGTACGCTCGCGAGATCATCAGCAGTACCGCCATGTCGGCGGCCATCGAAGACAAGGTCGATGCGCTCGTGGAGGTACGCCTGGCTCCTCAGTCGGTGCTCACCTCGCGCGAGCGCCCGCTCGACCTGCGCGTCGTCGTCGGCGAAAGCGCACTCCACACGAAGTGCTCCGATGACGGCGTGATGCACGACCAGCTCACGCGCCTGCTCACGGTGAGTCGTCGGCCGAACATCACCATTCAAGTGTTGCCAGCTGACGTATCGCCGCACATGGGGCAGATGGGTTCGTTTTCCCTGCTGGGGTTCGCCGATCACAGCGACCTTGACGTCGTCCATATCGAGAGTCTGACGTCTGGCCTTTACGTCGAGGACGGCCAAGAGGTAGCCGTGTATCAGAGCGCTTTCGAACGGCTGAGCGTTGCGGCGCTTACGCCGGAAGCGTCCGCCGAGCGCATCGCAGAGATAAGGAAGACGGCATGACTCATGTTGATGACGCCTCGATACTTCCCGTGAGGTGGTGGAAGTCGAGCGCGTCCGGCGCGGTGTCCGACTGTGTCGAGGTCGGGATCATAGGCGATGATGGGGAAGTGATCGCCGTGCGGGACAGCAAACGCCCCACGGGCCCCGCGCTCCTCTTCGACTACGGGCAGATGCGCGGCCTTGTCGCGGCGATTCGCAGCGGCGGACTCGGGCAAGGCGTGGCCGTTTGAACCGCGCAGAACCGTGGCGACTGACCTGTGCCGGAGAGGGTGTCCGGCCGGGGGTCCGGGGGTTGTCCCCCGGGAGAAGCAGTCTGGACGGCATCGCCTGGAGCGTTGCGTAAAGGGGCGTTCCGGACCCTTCGGGGGGCCGACGGGCCCCTCTCCGGGGAATGTTCGTGAAATCCTTCACATGAAAAAGTGGTCCTAGGACCCCGGAATGAGGGCTTCAGACCCCCTTCCGGGGTCCACGCGGCTCACGCGCCCGGAAACGGTCCGGTTTCAGGCGTCTTAAAGAAACGCTTATGCGGGCCGTCCACAGGCTGTGGTCCAGTCGTCCCGTGTGCCGCAAGCCCAGTTCAGCAGGGGTGATCAACGCCCCTGCGGACGGCTTGGTTCCCTTACGGCGCCATGGCGTCGGTCACAGGGGCGGCGGAGTGTAGCAGACAGGCCCCGGAGCCTTGTGAAGGGGCTCACGAGCACCCCTCCCGAGAGTGCTGGATACTCGAAACATGAGCACCACGGAGCGTCCACGGATCCTCGTAGTAGGCGGTGGGTACGTCGGCCTGTACGCGGCGCGCCGCATCCTCAAGAAGATGCGGTACGGCGAGGCGACCGTCACGGTCGTCGACCCGCGCTCGTACATGACGTACCAGCCCTTCCTTCCTGAAGCAGCCGCCGGCAGCATTTCCCCCCGCCACGTCGTGGTGCCGCTGCGACGCGTGCTCCCGAAGGCGGAAGTCCTGACCGGCCGTGTCACGACCATCGACCAGGACCGCAAGGTAGCCACCATCGCGCCGCTCGTCGGCGAGGCGTACGAGCTGCCCTTCGACTACCTGGTCATCGCGATGGGCGCCGTCTCGCGCACCTTCCCGATCCCCGGCCTTGCCGAGAACGGCATCGGCATGAAGGGCATCGAGGAGTCCATCGGCCTGCGCAACCACGTTCTCGAGCAGCTCGACAAGGCCGACTCGACCAAGGACGAGGAGATCCGCCGCAAGGCGCTCACCTTCGTCTTCATCGGCGGTGGCTTCGCGGGCGCGGAGACCATCGGCGAGGTCGAGGACATGGCGCGCGACGCCGCCAAGTACTACCCCAACGTGAAGCGCGAGGACATGCGCTTCATCCTCGTCGACGCCGCCGACAAGATCCTCCCCGAGGTCGGCCCCAAGCTCGGCGAGTACGGCAAGAAGCACCTGGAGAGCCGCGGCGTCGAGATCTACCTCTCGACCTCCATGGACTCCTGCGTCGACGGCCACGTCGTGCTGAAGAACGGCCTCGAGGTCGACTCCAACACCATCGTGTGGACCGCGGGCGTCAAGCCCAACCCGGCCCTGGCCCGCTTCGGCCTGCCGCTGGGCCCGCGCGGCCACGTCGACACCTCCGAGACCCTCCAGGTCCAGGGCACCGACTACATCTGGGCCGCCGGCGACAACGCCCAGATCCCGGACGTCGTCGGCCGCAAGGCCGGCAACGAGAACGCCTGGTGCCCGCCCAACGCCCAGCACGCGCTGCGCCAGGCCAAGGTCCTCGGCGACAACGTCCTGTCCGGCATGCGCGGCTTCCCGCAGAAGACGTACTCGCACGCCAACAAGGGCGCGGTGGCCGGCCTCGGCCTCCACAAGGGCGTCGCGATGATCGTCCTGGGCAAGACGAAGATCAAGCTCAAGGGCCGTCTCGCCTGGTACATGCACCGTGGCTACCACGGCATGGCCATGCCCACCTGGAACCGCAAGATCCGCATCTTCGCGGACTGGACCCTGGGCATGTTCCTCAAGCGCGAGGTCGTCTCCCTGCGTGCCATGGAGAACCCGCGCGAGGAGTTCTACGAGGCCGCGAAGCCGGCCCCGCAGGCCGCCGCGTCCGACGCGGGGCAGAAGGCCAAGGCTTCCTGACCGGCGAAGATTTTTCTCCTAGGGCGTCCACCAATCCGTGGGGTGGGCGCCCTCGGCGTTTTCGTTGACCTACCCTGTCCGAAGAAGGACTACAGCACGGCCTGTTGGTGTTTAGGTGTCAGGTGAATCTATCTCCTGACACTTCATCATGGAGGTGTGCGACATGGCCGAGGCCGCTCGACGGCTGACCACACTCGCGGAACAGGTTCTGGGGGCCCCGCTCCCGGTCCGGGTGCGCGCCTGGGACCGCAGCGAATCCGGGCCGCCCGGCACGCCCGTCCTGATCGTCCGCCGCCGCCGCGCCCTGCGCCGCCTGCTGTGGAAGCCGGGGGAGCTCGGGCTGGCCCGCGCCTGGGTCGCCGGGGACCTCGACGTCGAAGGCGACCTCTACGAGGCCATGGACCTGCTCACGGGGCACCTGTGGGAGCGCGGCGAGGACTCCGTCCGCCGCAGCCGCCCCGCCGCCCTCCTGAGCGCCCTGCGCGACCCCGCCCTGCGCGCCGCGTGCCGGGAGCTGCTCCTGTTGGCCGGGCCCCTGCCGCCGCCCGCACCGCCGCGCGAGGAGGCCCGCACCGGCGGCGGCCCGCTGCACACCGTCCGCCGCGACAAGCAGGCCATCAGCCACCACTACGACGTGGGCAACACCTTCTACGAGCGCGTCCTGGGCCCCTCGATGGTCTACTCCTGCGCCTACTGGGGCACCGATGAGGACAGAGCCGCCACCCTGGAGGACGCCCAGCGCGCCAAGCTCGACCTCGTCTGCCGCAAGCTGGCCCTGAAACCCGGCCAACGCCTGCTGGACGTCGGCTGCGGCTGGGGCTCGATGGCACTGCACGCGGCCCGGGAGTACGAGGTGCGCGTGGTCGGCATCACCCTCTCCGAGGAACAGGCCGCCTATGCCCGTAAACGGGTCGCCGAGGCCGGTCTGACGGACCGTGTGGAGATCCGGGTCCAGGACTACCGCGAGGTCCACGACGGGCCGTTCGACGCCATCTCCTCCATCGGCATGGCCGAGCACGTCGGCTCCGCCCGCTACGCCGAGTACGCCCGCGATCTGTACGCCCTGCTCGAGCCCGGCGGCCGGCTGCTCAACCACCAGATCGCCCGCCGCCCGCTGCGGGACGAGGCGGACTACCGCGTCGACGAGTTCATCGACCGCTACGTCTTCCCCGACGGGGAGCTGGCGCCCATCGGCCGGACCGTGGCCCAGCTCGAGCAGGCCGGGTTCGAGGTGCGGGACGTGGAGGCGCTGCGCGAGCACTACGCGCTGACCCTGCGCGCCTGGGTGGCCAACCTGGAGGCCCACTGGGACGAGGCCGTGCGGCTGACCTCGCCGGGCCGGGCCCGGGTGTGGCGGCTGTACATGGCCGCCTCCGCGCTGTCCTTCGAGCGCAACCGCATCGGCGTCAACCAGGTCCTGGCGATCCGCACCCCGCCGGGCGGCGAGTCGGGGCTCGCGCTGCGCACCCGCGACTGGCGCTGAGTGCGGGCGAAGGGCCCGGTCCGCCTGGACCGGGCCCTTCGCCTTTCGTCGTTCTTCGCCGTTCTGCGCGGCCGCTACTCGGCCTTGATGGCCGAGAGCATGTTCAGCTTGGCCGCCCGGCGGGCGGGCCACAGCGCGGCCAGCACGCCGACCAGGGCTGCCAGCAGCAGGAACAGGCCCATCCGGCCCCAGGGGAGCACCAGCTCGTAGGTGGCCAGGCCCGCGGCGATCTGCTCACCGGCCGCCCAGCCGAAGAACACACCGAGGCCGATGCCGAGCACCCCGCCGAAGAGCGAGATGACCAGCGACTCCAGCCGCACCATCCGCTTGATGCCCTTGCGGTCCAGGCCGATGGCCCGCAGCATCCCGATCTCCTGCTGACGCTCGAAGACGGACATCGCGAGGGTGTTGACGACGCCGAGCACCGCGACGATCACGGCCATGGCCAGCAGCCCGTAGAGCATGTTCAGCATCAGGCTGATGAACTTGGCGATGGACTCGGAGATGTCCTCCTTGTCCTGGATCTGGATGGCGGGGTTGTCGCCCAGGGTCTTGCGCAGGGAGTCCTTGGTCGACTCCGAGACGCCCTTGTCGGTCTTGACCATGACCTGCTGGTCGGTGATCTCGCTCTGGTGCGGGGCGATGGTCTTGGTGTCGACCATGATGCCGCGCATCAGCTCGTTGCCCTTGTAGACGCCCGAGACCGTGAGCGTGCCGCGCTTGCCGTCCTCGAAGGTGACGTCGACGGCGGAGCCGAGCTTCCAGCCGTGGCTCTTGGCGGTCTCGGAGTCGACGACGGCCTTGCCGTCCGTCAGCCCGGCGAAGGAGCCGGCCGTGAAGTCGAGCTTGGTGAGGCCGGCGATGGTCCGGCCGTCGACACCGGCCAGCATCTCGTGGTCGCCGGCTATCCGGGACGGGGACTGGCGCAGCGGGCTGATCGCGGTCACACCGGGGGCGGCGGCCAGCTTCCGGGCGACGTCCGGGGAGAGCGGGGTCTGGCTCGCCATGGAGACGATGTAGTCGGCCTTGATGGCGTCGGTGGCCATCTTGTCGATGGCCTTCTGCACGCTGCCGGCGATGACCGTCAGACCGGTGATCAGGGTGAGGCCGATCATCAGCGCGGAGGCGGTCGCGGCGGTGCGGCGCGGGTTGCGGACCGCGTTCTGCCGGGCGAGCTTGCCGGGCATCCCGAACAGGCGCAGCACGGGGTCGGCGGCGGCGATCAGCGGGCGGGACAGCAGCGGGGTGAGCACGAAGACGCCGATGAGCAGCAGACCCGCACCCATGCCCAGCGTGGACTCGCTGTCGCCGGTGAGGGCGAGCGCGGTGCCGGCGGCGGCCAGCACCCCACCGATGGAGTTGCGCACGACCAGGGAGCGGGTGGTGGCCACGGCGTGGACGCTGTTCATCGCGGCGACCGGCGGGATCTTCGCGGCGCGGCGGCCGGGCAGCCAGGCGGCGAGCATCGTGACGAGGATGCCGACGCCCAGCGAGGTGAGGATCGTGGTCGGGGAGATGACGAGCGGGCCGTCGGGGACGGTCGCGCCGGCGCCGTTCATCAGGGCGCGCAGTCCGGCGCCGATGCCGATGCCGGCGAGCAGGCCGGTGACGCCGGCGACCGTGCCGACGACGAACGCCTCGATGAGCACCGAGCGGGTGATCTGGCGGCGGCTCGCGCCGACCGCGCGCAGCAGCGCCAGCTCCTTGGTGCGCTGGGCCACCAGCATGGTGAAGGTGTTGGCGATGATGAAGATGCCGACGAAGAGGGAGATGCCGGCGAAGACGAGCAGGCTGGTCTTCATGCCGTCCATGCTCTGGGCGATGAGCTCGGCCTGGTCGTCGGCGAGCTTCTTGCCCGTGGTGGCCTCGGCGTCGGCGGGCAGGATCTTGTCCACCGCGGACTTCAGGGCGGCCTGGGACGTGCCGGGCGCGGCCTTCACGTCGATCTGGCTGAACTCACCGGGCTTGCCGTAGAGCTTCTGCGCGGTGGGGGTGTCGAAGAGGGCGAGGCTGCCGCCGGCGGAGACGCTGCCGTCGTCCGTGGTGAAGATGCCGGCGAGCTTCTTCTCCAGGACCGGGCCGTCGACGGAGACGCGGACGGTGTCGCCGACCTTGTAGCCCGCGCGGTCGGCGGTCTTGGCGTCCAGGGCGATCTCGCCGGGGCCCTGGGGCGCGCGGCCGGACTTCACCGGGTAGCGGGCGTCCTTGCCGCCGCTGCCGGGGTAGTAGTTGGCGCCGGAGGAGCCGAAGCCCTCACCGACGAGCTTGCCCTTCTTGTCGGCGATCGCGGCGAAGCCGCTGACCGAGCCGGTCGCGGAGGCGGCGCCGGGGATCCTGGCGGCCTGGTCGAGCAGGCTCTGGGTGAGCTTGGGGGCCTCGCCGGGGTTGCCCTTGTCGCGATCCTGCTTGTGGGGCTGGATGGCGACGTCGACGTTGTCGTAGCCCTTCTGGGCGCTCTTCTGGTAGGCGTCGGAGATGGTCGAGGTGAAGACCAGGGTGCCGGAGACGAAGGCCACGCCGAGCATGACGGCGAGCACGGTCATCAGCAGCCTGGCCTTGTGCGCGAGCACATTGCGCAGGGCGGTGCGGAACATTGAGGTCAGTCCTGGGGATCGAATCCGGCGGGGATCAGCTCGTGCGGCCCTTGGCGTCGAAACGCTTCATGCGGTCCAGGACGGCGTCGGCGGTGGGCTCGCGCAGCTCGTCGACGATGCGGCCGTCGGCGAGGAAGACGACGCGGTCGGCGTAGGAGGCGGCGACGGGGTCGTGGGTGACCATGACGACGGTCTGGCCGAGCTCGCGCACCGAGTTGCGCAGGAAGCCCAGGACCTCGGCGCCGGAGCGGGAGTCGAGGTTTCCGGTGGGCTCGTCGGCGAACATGATCTCGGGGCGGCCGGCCAGGGCGCGGGCGACGGCCACGCGCTGCTGCTGACCGCCGGAGAGCTGGTTCGGGCGGTGCTTGAGGCGCCCGGAGAGGCCGACGGTGTCGACGACCATGTCCAGCCACTGCTTGTCGGGCTTGCGGCCGGCGATGTCCATGGGGAGCGTGATGTTCTCCAGGGCGTTCAGCGTCGGCAGCAGGTTGAAGGCCTGGAAGATGAAGCCGATCTTGTCGCGGCGCAGCCGGGTCAGCTTCTTGTCGTTCAGCCCGGTCAGCTCGGTGTCGCCGATGCGGGCCGAGCCGCCCGAGACGGAGTCGAGGCCGGCCATGCAGTGCATCAGCGTCGACTTGCCGGAGCCGGAGGGGCCCATGATCGCGGTGAACTCGGCCTGCCGGAAGTCCACGGAGACGGCGTCCAGGGCGACCACCTGGGTCTCGCCCTGTCCGTAGACCTTGGTGAGATCCGTGGCACGGGCGGCCACCGCGGCGGTGCGGACGGCGGCCGGGGCGCCGAAGGGGGTGGTGGTCACAGGGGAGCACTCCTGTCGGGACGATCGGTTCAGGTACGTCCTCCATGCTCCGGTGCGCCACCCCCCGTCCGGATCAGCCGTAGCTCCCGTTCCGGGACATGCTCGGGAGGTATGCGAGGGGGCCGCACTCATCCCTGGGTAGGAGACCGGGTGCTTACCGAGGGCGACGAGATTGCGACAATTCCGCTTGCCGCCGGGGGCGGGGTGGTGAACGGCGGAGATCGGCCCCTGGCATGTGCCAAAGGCGTCATCCCAGCGCTGATGGGCCCTCAGTTGCCAATAAAATAAGACAACCTCGGGTCACCGTTCCGCTGTTTGGGGGTCGCTCCCCGGCTAGGCTCGTCCTGCTCTCTTCGAGGGGAGGAACGCGCGCCTCCCCTGCTGTGCTGCCCGAGAGCCCCGCCCGGATGGTGGAATGCACACACGGCGAGCTTAAACCTCGCTGGCCCTTCGGGCCGTGCCGGTTCAAGTCCGGCTCCGGGCACCTCCTTGCCGTGAGACGGCCGCTCCACGAGGCCGTCGCCGCATGCGGTTCACCCGCTTGCCGCTTGCCGGCTCCGCCTCTTCGGCGGGCCCTTGGCACTTCCTTTGCGCTCTTCTTCTCTTTACCGTCTTCCGAACGGAACCGACTGCCGCCGGTTCGCGTTGTCCGGTACGTGGGCAAGTGAAGAAAAGATCGTCCCGAAGCAGGAGAGCCATTCTTTTGCCTACCTATTACCCTTGACGCCAAGGCCGCGCAGTGTGGCCATGGAGGAGTGAGATGAGGAGCAGCAACCCGGTCTTCTCGCGACGGGGGTTCAGCCGCGGCGACAGCGGCTACGCGGGCTTCGGCGCGGCGCCGCAGGCCGGGGCCGCGGCCCAGGGAAACCCGTACGCGCAGCCGACCAACCCGTACGCCCAGCCCACCAACCCCTACGCGACCAACCCGTACGCCCAGGGCGGTCCGGATCTTCAGCAGGGCTACCCGCAGGCGCCCGCCCAGGCCCCCGCCGGCCGCATGACCATGGACGACGTCGTCGCCCGCACCGGCATCACGCTGGGCACCGTGGTCGTGGCCGCCGGCGCGGCGTGGGCGCTCTCGCTGCCCGTCGGCCTCGGCTTCGCCGCCGGCCTGGTGGCGATGGTGCTGGGCCTGGTCCAGTCGTTCAAGGCCAAGCCCTCCCCGGCGCTGATCCTGGGCTACGCGGTCTTCGAGGGCCTCTTCCTCGGTGTGATCAGCCAGGCGTACAACAACGTCGCGCACGGTGCCCCGATGCAGGCGGTGCTGGGCACGATGGCCGTCTTCGCGGGCGTGCTCATCGCGTACCGGACCCGCATCATCCGGGTGGACCGCCGGTTCACCCGCTTCGTGATCGGCGCCGCGATCGGCTTCCTCCTGCTGATGGTGGCGAACTCCCTGTTCGCCGTCTTCGGCGGCGGTGACGGCCTCGGCTTCCGCAGCGGCGGCCTCGGCATCGCCGTCGGCGTCGTGGGCGTCCTGCTGGGCGCGGCGTTCCTGGCGCTGGACTTCAAGCAGATCGAGGACGGCGTCCGCTACGGCGCCCCCCGCGAGGAGTCCTGGCTGGCGGCCTTCGGCCTGACGCTGTCCCTCGTGTGGATCTACACGGAGATCCTCCGGATCATCGCGATCCTGAATAACGACTAGCGGATCCGATGCGCCCCCGCGGGCGCACGGCGTGGATTTATCCACGACAGGGCCCGGGAAGGCAATGCCTTCCCGGGCCCTGTCCCGTATTTCCGGTGCGCGCCCGCTACCGGAGCTTCCGCGCGGCCCGGCGGAGGTCGTACTCGTGGACGATCGCCTTTGCGTGGCCGTAAGCGAGATTGTGCTCTCCGCGCAGCCAGCTGACCTTCTCCTCGAAGCGGAAGAGAGAGGGTCCTTCCTCGACCGTGCGCAGCCAGTCCGCGACTTCGCGGCCGGTGCAGTGGGGGATTCGGGAGAGCAGCTTCCGGTGGGTCTCGTCGGAGAAGACGTGGGACATCGGCGCCTCCGGACGCGTCGAATGATGGTCCTTCATGTCACCGTGCCCGAGTGTTCAAGCGTTGGCAACAGTCGGTGGGCGGCGCATAGGCTCGAGGCGTGGATGACGTGACGCCTCTTCTGGCCGCTGTGGACACCTTCGCCGACCGGCTGCGGGCCCTGCCGCAGTCCCGACTGAGCCGCGGCGCGGCCGCGGAAGCCCTGGCCCTGGCCCGAGAGTTGGCCGCCTGGACCCAGCGGATCGAGGAGCCGGGGACGACGACGCCGCGGGAGATGCCGGAGGCGGGGATGTTCGCGGTGGCCGACCAAGTGGCGGTGGCCGGTCATGATTTGGCCGAAGCCCTCATCGCCTCGGACGGCGTGACGGAGGGCGTGGCCCGGGGCGTGGAGCTGGTCCAGGCGGCGGCGCGGCGCTGCGGGCTGTAGCGGGGGCCCCAGGGCCCCCGCGGGGCCTACAGCGAGGCGATGACCCGGTCCGCCAGGACGTAGACGGTCTCCGCCTCGCACCGGAACGTCAGGGCGTACGCGCCGGAGACGCCCGAGCCGCCCAGCAGCACGGGTGCCTCCCCGGCCCGCAGCGCCTGCGCGAGGCGCTCGGCGGTCTCGCGGTGGCCCGGGGTCATGCAGACCGTGGTGCCGTCGGCGAAGACGTAGACGTCGAGGGTGCCCAGCGGGCCGGGGCGGACGTCGGCCAGCGGAATGCGGGCCTCGGCCAGCTCCTCGAGGCGCTCGACGGTGCGCTCATGGTCGGTGACGGCCGAGGCCACGGGCGTGAAGTCGGGGTGCGAGGGGTGGCGGCGGCGCGCGGCGGCCAGCTCCGGGGAGTCCGCGGCCTCGGCCTCGAAGTCGGCCGGCGGGAAGTCGGCCAGCGGGTCCAGGCCGGCGAAGTCGGCCTGCCGGGGCAGGTGCAGCCCGCCGTACAGACCCTCGATGAGCGGCTCGTCGACCGGGCCGCCCAGCAGGGAGGGGGCGTCGGCGACGGAGCCGGGCTCGCGGGCCTCCTGCGCGGCCCAGAACGCACGGGCCTCGGCCAGCTCCCGCTCGCGCTCCTCCGCGAGCGCGTCGGCGACGGCTTCGCGTATCTCCGCCAGCTCGGCGACCGGTGCCGTACGCGCGGCCGGCACCGGGGCGTGCGCACGGTCCGCCGTGGCGGCGGCCAGGTCGGCGCGCAGGGCCGTGATCTGGCGGCGCAGACCGCGAGTGCTGTACAGGGCGGCGGCGCCCGCGGCCGTGGCGGTGGCAGCGGCCAGCAGCAGGGCAAGAGACATGGCGCTCACTGACGTACTCCCGGTTGCTATGGATCCCCCGAATTCCTACATCAGCTTTGCGCACGCCTCAGGGGCCCCACAGTGCAATACGTCATGAACCGGACGGGACTTTCGGCCCAGCCGTTGCCCCTTCAACCACTCTGACCTGGGGAAACGAATCTCCCCCGGGACGTTGGTCACATCCTGGGGGAGATTCGGTCACGTTTCGGCAAGGTGGACGATGGTTGCTGCTGGCAGTTGCCCGGCCCGCCGGCTCAGCCTCTAGCTCAGTCGCTCGATCACCATGGCCATGCCCTGACCCCCGCCCACACACATCGTCTCCAGGCCGAACTGCTTGTCGTGGAACTGGAGCGAGTTGATCAGGGTGCCGGTGATGCGGGCGCCCGTCATGCCGAAGGGGTGGCCCACCGCGATGGCGCCGCCGTTGACGTTGAGCTTGTCGATGTCGATGCCCAGGTCGCGGTAGGAGGGGATGACCTGGGCGGCGAAGGCCTCGTTGATCTCGACCAGGTCGATGTCGCCGATGGTCAGGCCGGCCCGTCGCAGGGCCTGGTTGCTGGCCTCCACCGGGCCGTAGCCCATGATCTCGGGGGACAGCGCCGAGACGCCCGTCGAGACGATCCGGGCCAGCGGGGTCAGCCCCAGCTCGCGCGCCTTGGTGTCGGACATGATCACCAAGGCGGCGGCGCCGTCGTTGAGCGGGCAGCAGTTGGCGGCGGTGATCAGACCGTCCGGGCGGAAGGCGGGCTTGAGGCCCTGGACGCCCTCCAGCGTGACGCCCGCGCGGGGGCCGTCGTCCTGGGAGACGACCGTGCCGTCGGGGAGGGTCACCGGGGTGATCTCGCGCTCCCAGAAGCCCTTGGCCAGGGCCTGCTCGGCGAGGTTCTGCGACCGTACGCCGAACTCGTCCATCTCCGCGCGGGTGACGCCCTTGAGGCGGGCCAGGTTCTCGGCCGTCTGGCCCATCGCGATGTACGCGTCCGGTACCAGGCCGTCCTCGCGCGGGTCGTGCCAGCCCTCGCCGCCCTGCTCGGCGCGGGTGGCCGTGCGGGCCTCGGCGTCGGCGAAGAGCGGGTTGTGGGTGCCGGGCATGCCGTCGGAGGAGCCGTTGACCGAGCGCGAGACCATCTCGACACCCGCCGAGATGAAGACGTCGCCCTCGCCCGCCTTGATCGCGTGCAGCGCCATCCGCGAGGTCTGCAGCGACGAGGCGCAGTAGCGGGTGATCGTGGTGGCGGGCAGGTGGTCCATGCCCATCTGCACGGCCACGATGCGGCCCAGGTTGTGGCCCTGCTCGCCGCCGGGCAGGCCGCAGCCGAGCATCAGGTCGTCGATCTCGCGCGGGTCGAGCCCGGGCACCTTGGCGAGCGCCGCCTGGATGATCGTGGCGGTGAGGTCGTCGGGCCGCAGCTCCTTCAGGGAGCCCTTGAAGGCGCGACCGATCGGGGAGCGGGCGGTTGAGACGATCACGGCTTCGGGCATCACGGCTCCAGGGGCGCGGAAGGGCATACTCTCCGGACTCTCCGGGAAGTTACCCGCACGTAGGGCCCGGGTCACGCGCTCACGGCTGTGATGCGGGCCTCTTTACCGGGTTTACCGGCGAAGCGTCCGGTCGGTGTTCCTCCAGGCTAGGTCCGGTCCCGGGCGCGGAAGTGGTTGACCACCGCCTCCGTGTGCGCCGGCAGCCGCCGCCGCTTGCGGTGCTTGAGCAGCGCCCAGCGGCCCCGGGCCGTCGGCGTGACCTCGGTGCCGCCCTCGGCGGCGGCCTCCGCCGCCGCCCGGGCCACCGGCAGGATGCCCTCGCGGCGCGCCGCGTCCGGGCGCTCCTCGTCCTCCGGCCACAGCCCCAGCGCCGCGCACAGCGTGGGCAGCACGGCCATCGCGGCGGTGGCGTAGCCCTCGGCGGAGGGGTGGAAGTTGTCCGGGCCGAACAGCTCGCGGGGGTTCGCCGCGAATTCCGGGCCCAGCAGGTCGCCGAGGGAGACCGTGCGCCCGCCCGCCTCCAGCACCCCTATCGTCTGCGCGGCGGCCAGCTGACGGCTCAGCCGCCGCGCCAGCCAGCGCAGCGGCTGGTACACCGGCTCGATCGTGCCCAAATCCGGGCAGGTGCCCACCACCACCTCGCAGCCCGCGTCGCGCAGCCTGCGCACCGCCTCCGACAGCAGGCGCACCGAGCGCGCGGCCGGCATCCGGTGGGTGACGTCATTGGCCCCGATCATGATCACGCAGACGTCGGGGATGCGCTCCGGGTCCGACAGGATCTGGGTGACCTGCCGCTCCAGGTCGTAGGACTGCGCGCCGGACAGCGCCACGGTGCGCAGCTCCACCGGCCGCTCGGCGACCGCCGCGAGCCCCGAGGCCAGCAGCGCCCCCGGCGTCTGGCGGGGGCGGTGCACGCCCTGGCCGGCGGCCGTGGAGTCGCCCAGGACGCCCAGCCGCAGCGGCGGCCGGCCCAGCCGGTGCACGAAGGCGGAGCCGTAGCGGCCGTCCGCGTGCGGCGGCGTGTCGCCGCGGCCGCCGACCACGCGCCTGGCCAGCGCGACCTCGGTGAGCAGGAGGCCGAGCGCCGCCCCGCCCAGCAGGCCGGCGCCCCCGCCTCCGTATGCCGCCGCTGCCGCGATCCGCCGTGCGACCCTCGCCCTCTGCATGGACATCGGCCGGCCTCCTCGACGCCAGGAAACTCGTTGATAAGCCGCTTCACAAATACTTCATCAAAGGTTCACGAAGCCTGTCCGCCCTTGGCGGGCCGTGCTATCAGCAGGTTGCCCCGGGGACCGCCGCGCGCAACGCGCCACTAGTGCAGTCGGACGCGCAATAGGCTGGGCATACGGGTACGCGACGACCGCTAGTGCCCCTGACCGCGGAGATCACCGTGCAGTATCACGATTCGATGATTGAGCTCGTCGGCAACACCCCGCTCGTCAAGCTCAACAGCGTGACCGATGGCATCCAGGCCACCGTGCTTGCCAAGGTCGAGTACTTCAACCCCGGCGGTTCCGTGAAGGACCGGATCGCCCTGCGGATGATCGAAGCCGCGGAGAAGTCGGGTGAGCTCAAGCCGGGCGGCACCATCGTCGAGCCGACCTCCGGCAACACGGGCGTGGGCCTGGCCATCGTGGCCCAGCAGAAGGGCTACAAGTGCATCTTCGTGTGCCCGGACAAGGTCTCCACTGACAAGATCAACGTGCTGCGCGCCTACGGCGCCGAGGTCGTGGTCTGCCCCACCGCGGTCGACCCGGAGCACCCGGACTCGTACTACAACGTCTCCGACAAGCTCGTGCGCGAGACGCCCAACGCCTGGAAGCCGAACCAGTACAGCAACCCCAACAACCCGCTCTCGCACTACCACTCCACCGGTCCGGAGCTGTGGGAGCAGACCGAGGGGAAGATCACCCACTTCGTGGCGGGCGTCGGCACCGGCGGCACGATCAGCGGCACCGGCCGCTACCTCAAGGAGGTCAGCGACGGCCGCGTCAAGATCGTCGGCTCGGACCCCGAGGGCTCGGTCTACAGCGGCGGCTCCGGCCGTCCGTACCTGATCGAGGGCGTCGGTGAGGACTTCTGGCCGGAGTGCTACGACGGCTCGGTCATCGACGAGATCATCGCGGTCTCCGACAAGGACGCCTTCCAGATGACGCGCCGCCTCGCCAAGGAGGAGGGCCTGCTCGTCGGCGGCTCCTGCGGCATGGCGGTCGTCAGCGCCCTGCGCGCGGCCGAGAGCCTCGGCCCGGACGACGTGGTCGTCGTCCTGCTGCCCGACAGCGGCCGCGGCTACCTGAGCAAGATCTTCAACGACGAGTGGATGGCCGACTACGGCTTCCTGGAGGAGGCCGGCGACTCCGCGCGCGTCTCCGACGTCCTGCGCCGCAAGGACGGCGGCCTGCCCTCGCTGGTGCACATGCACCCCGAGGAGACCGTCGGCGAGGCGATCCAGGTGCTGCGCGAGTACGGCGTCTCCCAGATGCCGATCGTCAAGCCGGGCGCCGGCCACCCCGACGTCATGGCCGCCGAGGTCATCGGCTCGGTCGTCGAACGCGACCTGCTGGACGCGCTGTTCGCCCAGCGCGCCTCGCTGGAGGACCCGCTGGAGAAGCACATGAGCCTGCCGCTGCCGCAGGTCGGCTCCGGTGAGCCCGTCGCCGACCTGATGGCCGTCCTCGGCACCGCGGACGCCGCCATCGTGCTGGTCGAGGGCAAGCCCACGGGCGTGGTGAGCCGTCAGGACCTGCTGGCCTTCCTCGCCGAGGGCGGCAACGGCGCGGCCAGGTAACCGCCCTTCCGCCGGCCGCCGTACGACGGCCGGCGGCCCGTCGAAAGACGCACACGGGCGTCACGTGCGCGCAGCATCCGCTTAACACGCGCCCGGCATAGTGAGGGAAGCCGGCGCGGGGGACACCTCCCGGGCCGGCATCCCGAGTGCGGCGGCAGGAAACTCCGGAGCGGCTCCCGGACTTCCACGGCCGTCCGGACGCGGCACCGGCACCCGGTACCCCCGGAGCCGGCCGGGTCCGTCGCGGGGACCGCCGCCGTCCCGACCCCGGCTCCGGCCGGGGTGCGGCGGCCCCCGCTGAACTCCCCCCGCTGAACTCCCGCCGGTGCCCTAGTCCCGGTCCCCGTCCCGCCCGCGCGCACCCTGCCCCCAGGGCAGCCCGCCCGCCGCGTGAGCCGCGTTGACGACGTTCACGGCCACGATCCCCGCCCAGGTCACCAGCAGGCCCGGCAGCTGCGCGTTGACCGCGCCGATCGCCGACAGCGGGACGGCGAGCACCAGCGACACCGCGGCGAAGCCGAAGCGCTCCCCGAAGCTCCCCGGGCCCGGCCCGCCGGGCGGGCGGACGCCACGGGCCGCGTTCATCTGACGCTCTGCCAGATGCCGGCGCACCTGCCGGTCCGCCGTGGCGCCCAGGGTCTGTTCCATGCGGTGCTCCACCTTCTCCAGGAAGGAGTCGATGAGCTCCGACTCGTACTCCGCGCCCAGTTCCTTGCGGGTCTGCAGAGTCGCGTCGAGGTCCTTCTTCAGATCGGGGTCCCGGGCCATCATGCCTTCGACGGTACGGTCGCCCAAGGCCCCGCGTCGGTGGGGCCAGCACCCGTATTCGCAGAGGGGGTGCCCCCCGGTCGCCGGGCGCACCCGTGGAAGGAGCACCTCCATGTCCGTACCCCTGCTGTCCGCCCTCGCCGCGCCGGACGCGGCCGACCGGCCGGACGCGCTGACCGTCGCCGGGCGGTCCTGCTCGCGGGAGGAACTCCTGGGCGCCGCGGGCGCGGTGGCCGCGCGGATCGCGGGGGCCGCGTCCGTGGCCGTGCGCGCCGAGGCCACGCCCGAGACCGTCGTGGCCGTGGTCGGCGGGCTGCTGGCCGGGGTGCCGGTCGTGCCGCTGCCGCCGGACGCCGGGCCCGCCGAGCGCGAGCACATCCTGCGCGACTCCGGCGCCCAGCTGGTGCTCGGCGAGGACGTGCCGGTGGACGTGCGGGAGCGCGGCGCGTGGTCCGGGCCCGAGGCGGACGCGAAGGCGACCGCGTTCGTGCTCTACACCTCCGGTACGACCGGGGCGCCCAAGGGCGCGCTCATCCCGCGCGGCGCCGTGGCCGCGGGCCTGGACGGGCTCGCGGACGCCTGGGGATGGACGGCCGAGGACACGCTCGTGCACGGGCTGCCGCTCTTCCACGTCCACGGCCTCGTCCTGGGCGTGCTGGGCGCCCTGCGCACCGGATGCCGGCTGGTGCACACCGGCCGCCCCACCCCCGAGGCGTACGCGGCGGCCGGTGGCAGCCTCTACTTCGGGGTGCCGACCGTGTGGTCGCGCGTGGTGCGCGAGCCGTCCGCCGCGCGGGCGCTGAGCGGGGCGCGGCTGCTGGTGTCGGGCAGCGCGGCGCTGCCCGCGCCCGTCTTCCGCGACCTGGAGGCGCTCACCGGGCAGCGGCCCGTCGAGCGCTACGGCATGACCGAGACCCTGATCACCCTCTCCACCCGGGCCGACGGCGACCGCCGCCAGGGCTCGGTGGGCGTGCCGCTGCGGGGCGTACGGACCCGGGTGGTGGCCACCGGCGAGGAGGGCGGCATCGGGGAGCTGGAGGTGGCCGGTCCGACGCTGTTCTCCGGGTACCTGGGCCGGCCGGAGGCGACGGCGGCCTCGTTCACGGCCGACGGCTGGTTCCGCACGGGCGACATCGCCTCCCTCGACGCCGACGGCACCCACCGCATCGTGGGCCGGGCCTCCACCGACCTGATCAAGTCCGGCGGCTACCGCATCGGGGCGGGCGAGGTGGAGAACGCGCTGCTGGACCATCCGGCGGTCAGCGAGGCGGCCGTGGTCGGGGTGGCGCACGAGGACCTGGGGCAGGAGGTCGTCGCCTATGTGGTGGCCGACGGGGTCGGCGAGCGGGAGCTCATCGACTTCGTCGCCGGGCACCTCTCCGTGCACAAGCGTCCGCGGCGCATCCGCTTCCTCGACGCACTGCCGCGCAACGCGATGGGCAAGCCGCAGAAGAAGCTGCTGCCGCCGCTGTGAGCGCCGGCCGCGTCGCGTACCCTGCATAATTTCATGCAGGGCCCGGATCAAATGAATGATCAAGGGTGGAACGGTCAAGGAGGGCCGATGAGCGAGACCGGGGGCGAGCCGGAAGCCATCGCGCGGCTGCAGAAGCTCTTCGAGGGACACCGGCTGACGCCCACACAGCGCCGCATCGCGCACTGCATGGTCCGGCGCGCCGCCGACGCGCCCTTCCTGTCCAGCGTGGAGCTCGCCGACCTCGCCGGGGTCAGCCAGCCCTCCGTCACCCGCTTCGCGGTCGCCCTCGGCTTCGACGGCTACCCCGCGCTGCGCCGGCACCTGCGCGACGTGGTCCCCGCCGCCGAGGCGCCGGCCGACAGCTCGTACAACGAGTACCAGCAGGCCGTCCACGCCGAGATCGACAACCTCCGCCATCTCGCCTCGCTGCTCTCCGACCCCGAGCCCGTCACCCGCGCCGGCCGGCTGCTGGCCGCCTCACGGCCGCTGCCCGTCCTGGGCCTGCGGGCCGCCGCCGCCCAGGCGGGCGGCTTCGCCTACTTCGCGCGCAAGGTCCACCCCGACGTGCGGCTCCTGAACGAGGGCGGCACGCTCCTCGTCGACCGCGTCGACGCCGCCGTGCGGGCGGGCGCGAGCGCGCTGCTGTGCTTCGCGCTGCCGCGCCACCCGCGCGAGGTCGTCGACGCTCTGGAGTACGCCCGCGGGGCGGGGCTGACGGTCGTCACGGTCGCCGACTCCACGTTCGCCCCCGTCGCCCGCCACAGCGACCTGCTGCTGCCGGCGGCGGTCGGCACGGGCCTGGCCTTCGACACGGCGTGCGCGCCGATGCTGCTGGGCCGGGTGCTGCTGGAGGCGATGTGCGACGCGCTGCCGGACGCGCAGGCGCGGCTGGAGGAGTTCGACGTGAAGGCGGCGGCGCGGGGCCTGTTCGTGGAGTGAGCCCGCGCCGCCGCCCCCGTCCGGCCTAGCGGGCGTGGCGCATCTCCGGGAAGCGCTGCGAGGGGCCGTCCAGCAGGTGGTCGTCCCGGCCCCGCAGGAAGCGGTCGAAGAACGACGCCACGTACGCCCGTGTGGCCGCCACCGCCCGCCGCGGCTCCACGGTCCCGACGTTCTTGCGTACCGTCTCCCACGGCAGCGCCCCCTGCCGTGCCAACTGCGGCAGCAGGGGAGCCGCGTCGGTGTAGGTGCCGTGCTGCGAGCCGGTCAGGGTGACGTTGCCGCGCCAGCCGCGCGAGTGCTCCCACAGGGCCTTCCAGGACGGCTGCCGGTCGTACGGGCCGGAGTCCGCCGCGTCCGTGCCCATCAGCAGGAACGGCCGGTCCACGCCGTCGCGGGCCGCCGTGCCCAGGCGGCTTCCGCTGCTGTCCGGGGCGGGGAACTCCATCGTGCCGTCCATGTTGACGGCGGCCTTGACGCGGCGGTCGTCGTGCATCGTCTGCACGGCCGCGAAGCCGCCCGCCGAGTGGCCCACCATGCCCACGCGCCGCAGGTCCATGGCGTCCGCCAGGTGCGGCGGCAGGGCCGGGCGGCGCCCGGCGGAGCCGAGCGTGTCCAGCACGAAGCGGGCGTCCTCCACCCGGGCCCGCATCGCCGTGCGCAGCACCGCGTCGATGTCGGTACCGGGTTTCGCGGCGAGCTCCGGCAGAACGGACGTCGCGAGGCGGCCGCCGGACAGGGCGACCTCCGAGGAGTCGTAGGTGTGGTCGACGGTGACGACCACATAGCCGCGCGAGGCCAGGTCCTCCACGAGCGAGGTGTTCCACGTCCGGGGGTCGCCCAGGCCCGCCGAGTACAGCACCACCGGGCGCGTTCCCGCCCCACGGGCGGCGGGGGCGTCCACGCGCGCGTGCGTACGCGTGGACGCCCAGTCCGCGGCGCCGGCGGGTACGCCGTAGTTGAGGGCGCCGGCGCCGGTCGCGGAGCCGAAGTGGCCGGCCGCGCGGGCCTCCATGTGGGGCGCGGTGCGCTGGGCCGTGCCCGCCTCGCCGCCGGCCGCCGGGTACCAGAAGCTGACGCCCACCTCGCGGTGGCCGCGCCCGGGGTGCCAGGGGTCCTCGCGGGAGGCGTCGACCAGGTGCCGGGTGGTGGTGCCGACGGCGTACGGGCCGGTGGGCGCGGGCAGGGTCGCATGAGCAGGGGCGGCGGGGGCGGCGGGGGCTGCCGGGTCCGCCGTGGCGGCCTCCGAGTGCGGGGCGAACGCGCCCAGCAGGCCGGTCAGCGCCAGCGCGCCCCCGGCCACCAACGCCCTTCTGCGCAGTCCCCGTTCGTTCACCGGCATCCTCGGCTCCTCCCACCGCTGTGCTGATGCGACGACCCTAGGGACCGGCCGTGCCCGCCCGCGACATACGCAGGAGCCAACCCGCACCTGATACCTGGGTATGACTGCCATTGGATCGGTGGTGCCCGGTGGTGCCCGGTGATGCCCCGTGGGAGCCCGGGCGTCTCTCAGCCGGTCCTCAGATTCGTCGGCTAGCGTGCCCGGCGCGAGCCCGAGAAACGAGGAGGTCTGACGTGGGGCGCGGAGCGTATGCGCTGGCGCGGGTCGCCGTGGTGGTCAGAGCACCGGCCGGCCCGCTGTGGTGGCTGGGGGTGCTGAGTGCAGGCACCGGAGCCCTGGTGCCCGGGCTCACCGGGCGCCGGATCGGCCTGCTGGCCGGGGCGGCGTTGTTCGTCGTCGCCGGGGCCGTGGCCTTCGCCGCGCGGCGCGGGCGGTACGTGGAGCTGGCGCGCGGCGCCTCGCGCGCGGGCCGGTCCGTCTTCCTGCAGGACCGGGCGGTGACCGCGCGCAACTGGCGGCGTGGGCGGCGCTGGTGGCTGGCGGCCGCCTTCCTCGCCGCCGTCGGCTCCTGTTTCGCGGTGCCGGCCGCGGCCGGGCTGGCCATGGCCGGGGCCGGGGTGGGCCTGTGGGCCAAGGCGCTGTGGCTCGGCGGCCTGGAGCGCCGGAGCGAGGCGCTGCTGTGGGTGCGCACGGAGTGGGCGCAGGGCAGCCCCGCCGCCAAGGCCGTACCCGGCTACCGGAGCACGGGGCTCGCCGCGGGCGACGCCCTGCCGGGCGGTGCCCGGCGCCGGGGCGGCGCGACGCCGCGGGGCGGGGTCACGGTCGGCGCAGCGCGCTGAGGTCCCCGGCGTGGGAGCCGCCGCCGCTCTCGGCGACGAGCTCCTCGACGGTCTGGGGCGGGCGTACGGTCGCGAAGCGCACGTCCTGTTGGTGCACGGCGAAGCCGTAAACGCCCGGGCGCGGGAGCGTGTTGTACGCGTAGTGGTGCGAGAAGTAGTACGCGCCCGTGTCGAGCAGGGCGATGTGGTCCCCGGCCTCGATGCGGGGCAGCAGGCGGTCGACGGCGGCCAGGTCGCCCGCGAAGCAGCACGGCCCGGCGATGTCCTGCGCCACGGGGGAGGCGTGCTTGGGCCGCCCGTCGGCGTCGAAGACCGCCACCCGCAGGGGCCACGACTCGGGCGCGAAGACCGTGCGCACCGCCACCTGCGCTCCCGCGTGGGTCACCGCGATCCGGCGGCCGCCGGCGGACTTGGTGTACTCCACCCGGGCCAGGATCGTTCCGCTCTTGGCCAGCAGTGACCGGCCGAACTCGGTGACCAGGCCGTAGCGCCCGTCGAACAGGGCCGGGACGGTGGCGGCCAGCAGCCGGGCGTAGTCGCGGTGGGTGGGGGCGACGTCGTCGGAGGCGAAGTTCACCGGGAGGCCGCCGCCGATGTCGACGGTGTCGATCCGGCGCCCCTGGCCGCCGGCGGCCAGGTGGGCCCGGTTGACCTCCTCGGCCAGCTCGACGACCTCCCGCACCCCGGCGGCCATCAGCTCCAGCGGGCAGCCCTGCGACCCGACGTGCGCGTGGACGCGGGTCAGCCACGGCCGCCGGAGGTACGCCTCCACCAGCCAGGCGCGCGCCCCCTCGTCCCGCAGGGCCACGCCGAACTTCGACGTCGCGGTGGCCGTGCTGAGGGCGCCGATGGTGCCGCCACCGACCTGGGGGTTGATCCGCAGGCCGACCGGCGAGGTACTGGGCGCCTCCTCGAGGAGGGCGTCCAGCCGCGCCAGCTCCTCCCGGCTGTCGACGTTGACGGTGATGCCGGCGGCGAGCGCCTCGCGCAGTTCGGCGGTGGTCTTCGCCGGCGAGTCCAGCACGGTGCGCGCGGCCGGTACGCCCGCCGCCCGGGTCAGCGCCAGCTCGCCGGGGCTCGCGACCTCGGCACCCAGCCCTTCGGCGGCGAGCAGCCGCAGCACCGGCACCAGCGGGGTCGCCTTCACGGCGAACGCGTGCAGGATCTCCGCCCCGCCGCCCACCTCCGCGAACGCCGCCCGCAGCGCCCCCGCCGCCGCGCGGATGCGTCGCACGTCCAGCAGCGCGACAACGGGCTGCCGCGCGCTGACCACCTGCTGCCGCACGGCCGCCCGCACGGCCGCCTCCCGCCGAGCGGCGCTCGCGGCGCCTTCCTGCCCACGTTCGTCGAGGCCCATGTGACTACTCCACCACTGCGCGGGCGCGGTGTCCGCCGACAAGCTGTTGACTAGCGGTATTCAGCGGCCCAGACTGTGCAATGTTCCATTCAGAGCCAGGGAGGCAGGGCCCATGTCAGGACCGCGACCCGTGCGAGCGCCGCGAGGCACCGAGCTGAGCGCCCGGGGTTGGCAGCAGGAAGCCGCGCTGCGGATGCTGCAGAACAACCTCGACCCGGAGGTGGCCGAGCACCCCGACAAGCTCGTCGTCTACGGCGGCACGGGCAAGGCCGCCCGCGACTGGCGGTCCTTCGACGCGATGGTCCGCACCCTGCGCAACCTCAAGCAGGACGAGACCATGCTGGTCCAGTCCGGCCGGCCCGTCGGCGTGATGCAGACCCACGAGTGGGCCCCGCGCGTCCTGATCGCCAACTCCAACCTCGTCGGCGACTGGGCCAACTGGGAGGAGTTCCGGCGCCTGGAGCAGCTCGGCCTGACCATGTACGGGCAGATGACCGCCGGTTCCTGGATCTACATCGGCACGCAGGGCATCCTGCAGGGCACGTACGAGACCTTCGCCGCCGTCGCCGCCAAGAAGTTCGGCGGCACCCTCGCCGGGACGATCACCCTCACCGCCGGCCTCGGCGGCATGGGCGGCGCCCAGCCGCTGGCCGTCACCATGAACGACGGCGTCGCCCTGTGCATCGACTGCGACCCGCGCGCCATCGAGCGCCGCATCGAGCACCGCTACCTCGACGTGAAGGCCGACTCCCTCGACCACGCCCTGCAGCTGGCCGTCGAGGCGCGCGACGCCCGCCGCCCGCTGTCCATCGGCGTCCTGGGCAACGCGGCCGAGCTCGTCCCGCAGCTGCTCGCCATGAACGCCCCCATCGACATCGTGACGGACCAGACGTCCGCCCACGACCCGCTGGCCTACCTCCCCATCGGCGTCGACTTCGACGAGATGGCCTCCTACGCCGCCGAGAAGCCCGCCGACTTCACCGTCCGGGCCCGCGAATCGATGGCCCGCCACGTCGAGGCCATGGTCGGCTTCCAGGACGCGGGCGCAGAGGTCTTCGACTACGGCAACTCCATCCGCGGCGAGGCCCAGCTGGCCGGCTACACCCGCGCCTTCGACTTCCCCGGCTTCGTCCCCGCCTACATCCGCCCCCTCTTCTGCGAGGGCAAGGGCCCCTTCCGCTGGGCGGCCCTCTCCGGCGACCCGAAGGACATCGCGGCGACCGACCGCGCGATCCTCGACCTCTTCCCCGAGAACGAGTCCCTCGCCCGCTGGATCAAGATGGCCGGCGAGCGCGTCCACTTCCAGGGCCTCCCGGCCCGCATCTGCTGGCTCGGCTACGGCGAGCGCGACCGCGCGGGCGAGCGCTTCAACGACATGGTGGCGAGCGGCGAGCTCTCCGCCCCCGTCGTCATCGGCCGCGACCACCTCGACTGCGGCTCGGTGGCCTCCCCCTACCGCGAGACCGAGGCCATGCTCGACGGCTCCGACGCGATCGCGGACTGGCCGCTGCTCAACGCCATGGTCAACGTGGCCTCGGGCGCCTCATGGGTCTCGCTCCACCACGGCGGCGGCGTCGGCATGGGCCGCTCCATCCACGCCGGCCAGGTCACGGTCGCCGACGGGACGGCGCTGGCGGGCGAGAAGATCCGCCGCGTGCTGACGAACGACCCGGGGATGGGCGTGATCCGGCACGTGGATGCCGGGTACGACATCGCGGAGTCGGTGGCCGAGGACCGCGGGGTCCGCATCCCGATGCGGGAGGACTCGTGAGCGAGGCTGCGGGCAATCGTCCCGCTGGGCGGGACGGGTGGGCGCAGCCGGGTGCCCACGGTGGGGCGGACGCGCCGTCGCCGGGTGCGGGTTCCGGCGTGCCCACCCGTTCCGCCCCGGCGGAACGACTGCCCACGCCTTCCTCGTTCCACGAGATGTGGCGGGACCTCCTTCCCATCGGTCGTAACCAAGGAAGCGGTGGATACCGCCGCTTCGCCTGGACCGGTGCCGACGCCGACTGTCGCGAGTGGTTCAAGGCGCAGGCCGAGAGCCGCGGTCTCGGCTACGAGCTCGACCGCAACGGCAACCAGTGGGCCTGGCTCGGCGACCCCGCCGCCGGTGACGCCGTCGTCACCGGCTCCCACCTGGACTCCGTCCCCGACGGCGGCGCCTTCGACGGCCCCCTCGGCGTCGTGTCGTCCTTCGCCGCGCTGGACGAGCTGCGCTCGCGCGGCGCGAAGCCGGCCCGGCCCCTGGCTATCGTCAACTTCGGCGACGAGGAAGGCGCCCGCTTCGGCCTGGCCTGCGTCGGCTCCCGGCTGACCGCCGGACAGCTGACCGTGGACAAGGCCCACGCCCTGCGCGACGCCGACGGGATCTCCCTCCCGCAGGCCATGGAGCGCGCCGGCTACGACCCGGAGGCCATCGGGGCCGACCCCGAACGCCTCGCCCGCATCGGGGCGTTCGTGGAGCTCCACGTCGAGCAGGGCCGCGCCCTCGCCGGCACGGACCACGCGGTCGGCGTCGCCTCCGCCATCTGGCCGCACGGCCGCTGGCGGTTCGACTTCCACGGCGAGGCCAACCACGCCGGCACCACCCGCGTCGAGGACCGCCGCGACCCGATGCTGACCTACGCCAACACGGTGCTCGCCGCCCGCAAGAAGGCCCGCCTCGCCGGCGCCCTGGCCACCTTCGGGAAGGTCAGCGTCGAGCCCAACGGCGTCAACGCCATCGCCTCCCTCGTGCGCGGCTGGCTCGACTCGCGCGCCGCCGACGAGGAGACCCTCGCCGCCGTCGTCGCCGGGATCGAACAGGCCGCCCTCGAGCGCGGGGAACGCGACGGCGTCGACGTCCGCGTCACCCGGGAGTCCTTCACCCCGGTCGTGGAGTTCGCCCACGACCTCCGCGACGAACTGGCCGAGCTGCTGGGCGGCGTGCCCGTGCTGCCCACGGGCGCGGGACACGACGCCGGTATCCTCTCCGGCGTCATCCCCACCGCCATGCTGTTCGTGCGCAACCCCACCGGCGTCTCGCACTCGCCCGCCGAAACGGCGTCCGAGGACGACTGCGTCGCCGGGGTGCGCGCACTCGCCGACGTACTGGAGGGCCTCGCGTGCAGGTGACCTACTGGGCCGAGCACGCCTGGCTCGGCACCCACGTCGAGCCGGGGGTGGCCGTCGACGTGACCGACGGGCGGATCACGGCCGTGCGCACCGACGTCCCGGCCCCGCCGCCGGGCGCGGTGAGCCTGCGCGGCCTGACCCTGCCCGGCCTGGCGAACAGCCACAGCCACGCCTTCCACCGCGCCCTGCGCGGCCGCACCCAGGTCGGCGCGGGGACCTTCTGGACGTGGCGCGAGGTGATGTACAGCGTCGCCGACCGGCTCACCCCCGACAGCTACCACGCGCTCGCCCGGGCCGCCTACGCCGAGATGGCCCTCGCCGGCATCACCTGCGTCGGTGAGTTCCACTACGTCCACCACGCCCCCGGCGGCACCCCCTACGCCGACCCCAACGCCATGGGCGAGGCCCTGATCGCGGCCGCCGCCGAGGCCGGCATCCGCATCACCCTCCTCGACACCGCCTACCTCTCCTCCGGTTTCGGCGAGCCCCCCAACCACCACCAGCTCCGCTTCTGCGACGGCACGGCCGACGCCTGGGCCGAGCGCGCGGACGCCCTCAAGCCGGCCGCCCACGCCCGCGTCGGCGCCGCCGTGCACTCCGTGCGGGCCGTGCCCGCCGACCAGCTGGGGACCGTCGCCGGCTGGGCCGCGGACCGCGAGGCGCCCCTGCACGTCCACCTCTCCGAGCAGACCGCCGAGAACGAGGCATGCCTCGCGGCCCACGGCCGCACCCCCACCCGGCTGCTCGCCGACCACGGCGTGCTCGGCCCCCGCACCTCCGCCGTCCACGCCACGCACCTGACCGACGACGACATCGGCCTCCTCGGCGGCGCGAGCACGACGATCTGCATGTGCCCCACCACCGAACGGGACCTTGCCGACGGCATCGGCCCCGCCGTCCGCCTCCAGCAGGCGGGCAGCCCGCTGTCCCTGGGCAGCGACAGCCACGCCGTGATCGACCTGCTCGAAGAGGCCCGCGCCATGGAGCTCGACGAGCGGCTGCGCACCCGCACGCGAGGCCACTGGACGGCCGCCGCCCTGCTGCGCGCCGCCACCGCCGACGGCCACGCCTCGCTGGGCTGGGCCGACGCGGGCCGCATCGAGCCCGGCGCGCTCGCCGACCTCACGACCGTCGCGCTGGACTCCGTCCGTACCGCCGGGCCGTCCCCGCGGCTCGGGGCCGAGACGGCCGTATTCGCCGCGACCAGCGCGGACATCCGCCATACGGTGGTCGGCGGCCGGCACGTCGTACGGGACGGGGTCCACCAGCTCGTACCGGACGTGCCCCGGGCCCTGGCCGACTCCATCGCCGCCCTGCGCGGCTGACGCCGACGACCGGAGAAAGCATGAGCACGGCGATCATCAACATCAGCAGTCTCGTCACCAACGACCCCTCCCTCGGTGAAGGCCCCCTCGGCCTGATCCAGGACGCGGCGGTCGTCATCGACGGCGACCGCGTCGCGTGGATCGGTGAGACCAGCAAAGCACCCGCCACTGACAACGCGGTCGACGCCGAAGGCCGCGCGGGCCTCCCCGGCTTCGTGGACTCCCACTCCCACCTGGTCTTCGCGGGCGACCGCACGGCCGAGTTCAACGCCCGCATGTCCGGGCGGGCCTACAGCGCGGGCGGCATCCGCACCACGGTGGCGGCGACCCGGTCCGCGACCGACGCCGAGCTCGAGGCGAACCTCACCCGCTATCTCGCCGAGGCCCTGCGCCAGGGCACCACGACCTTCGAGACGAAGTCGGGCTACGGCCTGACCACCCACGACGAGGCCCGTGCCCTGCGCATCGCCGCCGCCCACACCGAGGAGGTCACCTACCTCGGCGCGCACGTCGTCGCCCCGGAGTTCGCCGACGACCCGGACGGCTACGTCGCCCTCGTCACCGGCGAGATGCTCCAGGCGTGCGCCCCGTACGCCCGCTGGGTGGATGTGTTCTGCGAGAAGGGCGCCTTCGACGGCGACCAGGCCCGTGCGGTCCTGGAGGCCGGCAAGCGGCACGGTCTGCTCCCGCGCGTCCACGCCAACCAGCTGGGCCACGGCCCCGGCGTCCAGCTCGCGGTGGAGGTGGGCGCGGCCTCCGCCGACCACTGCACCCACCTGAGCGACGCGGACGTCGACGCCCTGGCGAACGGCCGGACGGTCGCCACGCTCCTGCCGGGCGCCGAGTTCTCCACCCGCGCCCAGTGGCCGGACGCCCGCCGGCTGCTGGACGCCGGCGCCACGGTCGCGCTGTCCACGGACTGCAACCCGGGCTCGTCCTTCACCAGCTCGATGCCCTTCTGCGTGGCCCTGGCCGTACGGGACATGGGCATGACCCCGGACGAGGCCGTCTGGTCCGCCACCGCCGGCGGTGCCGCCGCCCTGCGGCGCACCGACATCGGCCGGTTGACCCCGGGTGCCCGTGCCGACCTCGTCCTCCTGGACGCCCCCTCGCACGTCCACCTCGCCTACCGCCCCGGAGTGCCGCTGGTCTCCGCCGTCTGGCAGCGGGGCGTACGGGCGCTCTGAGCGCCCGTCAGGGACCGTACGACCAGTGCGCCGCACGGAGAAGGTCCGTGCGGCGCACTGGTCACGAGGGAGGCTGGGTGCCCCGGCCTACTCCTCGCTCATCAGGCCCCGGCGCAGCCGCACCAGGGTGCGGGACAGCAGCCGCGATACGTGCATCTGGGAGATGCCCAGCTCGTCTCCGATCTCGGACTGCGTCATGTTCGCCACGAAGCGCAGGGAGAGTATCCGCCGGTCACGTGGGTGGAGTTCGGCGATCAGCGGCTTGAGGGACTCGACGTACTCGATGCCCTCGAGGCTGTGGTCCTCGTAACCTATGCGGTCCGACAGCGAGCCCTCCGGCTCGTCCTCGTCGGCCTGGGCGTCCAGCGAGCTCGCGGTGTACGCGTTGCTCGCGGCCATGCCCTCGACGACCTCGTCCTCCGCGATGCCCAGCCGTGCGGCCAGTTCGGCCACGGTGGGGGAGCGGTCGAGCTGCTGTGCCAGCTCGTCGCCGGCCCGGGCCAGGTCGAGCCGCAGCTCCTGGAGGCGGCGGGGCACGCGCACCGACCAACTGGTGTCGCGGAAGAAGCGCTTGATCTCGCCGATGATCGTCGGCATCGCGAACGTGGGGAACTCGACGCCCCGGCTGAGCTCGAACCGGTCGATGGCCTTGATCAGGCCGATCGTGCCGACCTGGATGATGTCCTCCATCGGCTCGCTGCGGGTGCGGAACCGGGAGGCCGCGAACTTCACCAGTGCGAGGTTCAGCTCGACCAGGGTGTTGCGGACGTACGCGTATTCGTGTGTGCCCTCCTCGAGCGCGGAAAGGCGCGCGAAGAGCGTCTTGGACAGAGCACGCGCGTCGACCGCTCCCACCTCGTCGTACGGGGGGATCTCGGGGAGCCCGGAGAGTCCGGGGTCGCCGTGCTCGGGCGGGGTTGTCGACGAGGCGGTCTCCCGGTCCTCGGGGGTGCGGGCCGCGGGGACCGCGCACGAGGTGCACGAGGTACTTGAGGTGGGGGAATGCTTTTCGTCGAGCCGGGGTGACATGGTCTCCTCCATCATTCTCGGCATATGGCTGCCGATGCCGTGACCCTTTTGCTGCGGTTTGCGGCGCCTCCGAGGCCGTCCGTGGTGGATGTGTCTCTACTAGCCCTACCGGTCTTTACCTTCATATGGCAAGTACCGTTTGTCCGGTTCTGCCGGAAATGGCGGAAGTTCGGCTTCCGGACGCCCGTAGAGAAGGCGTAGGGTTTTGCCTGCGCCACGCGGGTACGCCACGAAGGCACGTAAGGCACGAAGGGAAGCGCATGGATCGCGGGATGGTCGGCAATCCGAGCAGGGGTCGGCTGGTTGTGGAGGTCCGGCGTCACGGGGCGAGCTCGATCGTGTCGCCGGCGGGTGAGCTCGATCACCATACGGCCGAGTTGTTGCGTGAGCCACTCGAAGGCTGCGTCCGCGACGGCGACGCCCGCGTGATCGTCGACTGCTCGCGGCTGGACTTCTGCGACTCCACCGGCCTGAACGTGCTCCTGGGCGCCCGGCTGAAGGCCGAGGCCGCGGGAGGCGCCATCCACCTCGCCGCCATGGGCCCCATGGTCGCCCGGGTCTTCGAGATCACCGGCGCCGGAGCCGTATTCACCGTGCACGACACGCTCGACGCGGCGCTCGCCGACTGAGCCTGTCCGAAATCTCCCCCTTCTCCGTTGCCTGTGTCACAGGCGCCGGGTCGAATTCGTGGGTGTTCTCACGATTCCGCCGGGCAGGAGACAGCTGAATCCGTTGTAGATGTTCGTGTTCGTTTCGGTGAATCGGTGAGGTGAAGCGCTGATGAGCACCCCCCGGGCGTGCCCACCGCCGGACGGTTCCGGTCCGGACGCCCCCGGCGCCACCCCCGCCGGCTCACCGCCGTCGGGCGGGCAGACGCGCAGGCTGCGCCTGGTCGGGGTCGGCGGCGCTGTGCCGCTCTCCCGTGACTTCACCCGGCAGGCCCTCCAGGACTGGGGCTGGCTGCCCGCGGCCACGGCCGACCACCGGGCCGCCGCCGAGGACGTCCTGCTCGTCGTCTCCGAGCTCGTCACCAACGCCTGCCTGCACGCCGACGGCCCCGAGGAGCTGCGGGTCAGCCGCACCGGCAAGGTGCTGCGGCTGGAGGTCGCCGACCTCGGCACCGGTACGCCCGCGCCCCGCACCCCGCACCGCGCGGGGCGGCCCGGCGGGCACGGCATGTTCATCGTGCAGCGGCTCTGCCTGGACTGGGGCGTCGTACGGCACGGCAGCGCCGTCGGCAAGACGGTCTGGGCGGAGCTGGCCGCTCCGTCCTAGCGCGCGCCCATGGCGAGCGCGGCGTGTTCTGTGTCTTCCCTCTCCACCGTCCCGGGCGTACTGTCGGCGCCCGATCTGATGTGTCGTCAGTAACTTTCGGCTGCGGCACCGGACGAGAGGGGAACCCCAGGTGTCCCACATTCCACGTCACCCCGTGCGCCGCGTCGGTGCGCTCGTGGTCTCGGCGGCTCTGGCCGGTGGCACGATCCTGCTGGTCGCACCGGCCGCGCAGGCCGAGACCGTCGACGTCAACTACCAGTGCAAGACCCCGATCGGGGACAAGAGCGCCGTCTCGCCCATCGACATCAAGGCCGTGCCGAGCGGCGACGCGTACAAACTCACCATGTCCTTCCAAAAGGGCGTCTCCTCCAGCCCCATCGAACTCGGCAAGGGCGCGATGAAGCCAAGCGCCGTCATCAAGCTCGGCGGCGCGGACAGCGGCACGGTGGCGGTCTCCGGCCCCGCCAACGACCAGCCGATACCCCCGAACACCCCCATCAAGATCAGCGACTTGTCGGGTACGTATACACCGAAGAAGAGCGGCCAGGTCACCTTCACGGCCTCGACCCTCACCATCCTCGCCCTCGGCACCACGACCACCTGCACCCCCACCAACAACCCCAAGCCGTCGCTGACCCTCGACGTCAAGGGCCCCGGCGGCACCACCGGCGGCTCCAGCAGCGGCACGACCAGCGGCACGACCGGCGGCTCCACGGCGGGAACGACGGGTGGTTCGTCGACGACCGGCGGGTCCACCACGGGCGGCACCACCGGAGGAACGACCGGCAGCACGGTCAGCACCGGCTCCGGCGGCTCGGCCGCCACCGGCGGCGGCCAGCTGCCGCAGACCGGCCCCTCCGACTCCGCCGTCGCCCTCGGCACCCTCGGCGGCACGGTGCTCCTCGCCGGCGTCGCGGGCACCCTCTGGCTCACCCGCAGGAGCCGCACCACCGGCTGACCCCGCACACCCCACGCCCAGGGAGCCGCCGATGACGTCCCGCGCCCGCACCGCCGCCCTGTGCGCCGCCCTGGCGCTGCTCGCCCTCCCCACGGCACCCACTGCCCCCGCTGTCGCCGCCCCGGGGCCCTGGACGGCGGTGCCCGCGCCCGGCGGCAGGAAGGGGCCGACGGCGGAGGACCGGTCCGCCTTCTACCTGGAGGGCGCACCCGGCACGGTCTTCGAGGACAAGCTGTCCCTGGTCAACCCCGGCGACCGGCCCCGCACGATCGAACTGCGCGGCACCGGCCCGTGGATCTCCCTCGCCGCGGCCCGGGTGAGCGTGCCGCCCCGCACGCGCGCGGACGTGCCCCTCACCGTGAGCGTGCCGGCGGGGCTGGGGCCCGGCGACCACGCCGCCGCCGTGGTCGCGTCGGGGGAGGGCCGGCTGGTGCGGGTGCCGATGGCGGTACGGGTCAGCGGCGCGGCGCTCTCCGCGCTCTCGGTCGAACGGGTGCGGGTCACCGGTACGGGCGGGGCGGCCGTCATCCGGTACTCCCTGGTCAACCGGGGCAACACCACCCTCGCCCCGCGCCTGGCCGTGCGGGCCGAGGGGCTGTTCGGCGAGCTCCTGCGCCGGCCGGCCACGAACGTGCCCGCCGAGCTGCCGCCGGGCCGGAGCGTGCGGCTGACGGAGAAGTGGCCGGACGCCCCGCGCCTGGACCGGGTCAGGGTCAGCGTCACGGCCACGGCTCCCGACGGCGTCCACGCCTCCGCCTCCGGCTCGTACACGCCGCTGCCGTGGCTCGCCCCGTCCCTGGCCGTGCTCGGCGGCCTCGCCGTGGCGGGCGTGGCCGTACGCCTCGTACGACGGCGGCGCGGGGCCCGGCCGTGAAGGGCGGCGGGGGCGCGGGGGCCCGGGCGGCCGTGCTCATGACCGCGCTCGCCCTGCTGCTCACGCTGCTCGCCCCACCCGCCTCAGCAGCGCCATCAGCCTCGGCCGCCTCGCCCCCGACGGCCACCGTGGACCGTTCCGACGCCCCCAAGGGCGCGAGCGTCACTGTCAGCGGCAGGGGCTGGCGGCCCGGCGCCCTGCTCACTCTCCTCGTGTGCGGCCAGAACATGATCGGCGGCACCAACGCCTGCGCCAACGCCGACGGCCGTACCGTCACGACGGCCGCCGACGGTACGTTCCGCCGGGTCCTTCCGGTCGCCGCGCCGCCCAAGCCCTGCCCGTGCGTGGTGCACGTCGCGACCGTCACCGGCGACCCGGCGGCGGCCGACGCGGCGCTCTCCGTCACGGGCCACCCCGTCGCGCCCCTGCCCCGGGAGAGCGGCGGCGAGCGGCTGAGCGTGCTCGACGCCCGGCTGGAGGGTTCCGGTTCCCTCCTGACGTGGTTCGGCGCCCCGCCCGGCCGCCGCCTGGTCATGACGGTCGCCAACCTCGGCTCGACCCCGGCCGCCGACCCCGTCTTCCGGCTCGGCACCGCGCACGGCGTGCTCGCCCCGTCCTGGGAGGAGCGCCCCTGGCGTGGCACCGTGGCCGCCGGGCGCAAGGAGCGCGTCGCGCTGGACGTGGAGCTGGCGGCGGGCGCGTACGGGGACTACCTGGTCTCGCTCGCCTACGGCGACAAGGTGCTCGTCGAGCTGCCCTGGGACGTACGCCGCCCCTGGGGCGTGACGCTCTTCTGGATCCTGCTGTGCGTGGTCGTGCCCCTGGCGGTCTTCCGGGCCGGCATGGCGGTCGTGGACCGCGTGCGGCCGCGTCCGCCCGCCGGGCCCCGTACGCCGGAGCGCGAGGGCCCCGCGGCGGGCGCGCTGCCCTGGTTCACGCCGGAAGCCGACCCGCGGGGCGCCGGCGCCCCGGCACCGCGCGAGCCCGGCCCCGGATGACGCGAAGGGCCCCCGGCGCGTCGTACGCGCCGGGGGCCCTTCGGTTGTCCGTGTGCGGACAGCGTCAGCGGACGTCGCCCATGAGGGCTTCGATCTTCTTGCGGTACATCCACACCGCGAGGCCGGCCAGCGTCGCGGCCGCCGCCTGCGCAAGGATCACGCCGATGCCGTTGAGGTCGACACCCGACTCCGACAGCAGGGTCATGGTGCAGTCGCCCGCCGTCACCGCGAGGAACCAGACACCCATCATCTGGCTCGCGTACTTCTGCGGCGCCATCTTCGTGGTGAGCGACAGACCGACCGGGGAGAGGCACAGCTCGCCCATGGTCTGGATCATGTAGATCATCAGCAGCCAGGCGGGGGTGACCTTCGTGCCGTCCGAGGCCATCGCCATCGGGATGGCGAAGACGAAGAACGAGGCACCGATGCCGACCATGGCCATCGAGAACTTCACCGTGGTGGTGGGCTCGCGGTCACGGCGGGCCAGCCAGAGCCACATCGACGCGAAGATCGGGGCGATGGCCATGACCCACAGCGGGTTGACCGACTGGAACCAGGTCGACGGGAAGTCGATGCCGAAGACGTTGTCCGCGGTCTTCTTCTCGGCGAAGGTCGACATCGTCGAGCCGGCCTGGTCGAAGATCATCCAGAACACGGCCGCGGCGACGAAGAACCAGATGTAGCCGCTGACCTTGGTCTGCTCGCCCGCGGACAGTTCCTTGTCGCGCTTGATGCGGGTCAGGACCAGGACCGGGATGGCCACGCCGAGCAGGGCGAGCGGGATGGTGGCCCACTTCTGCGAGAAGTGGCCGGTGCCCGCGACGACGCCGTAGAAGGCGGCGGCGATGGCGAACCACATCAGGGCCTTCATGAGCGTCGACTTGCGCTCGGCGGCCGTCAGCGGCTTCGGGACGACGCTGCTGGTGGGGCTGAGGTGGCGGGTGCCCAGCAGGAAGATGACCAGGCCGAGGCCCATGCCGAGCGCGGCGATCGAGAAGCCGAGGTGCCAGTTGACCTTCTGGCCGACCGTGCCGATGACGAGCGGCGCGGCGAAGGCGCCGATGTTGACGCCGATGTAGAAGATCGTGAAGCCGCCGTCGCGGCGCGGGTCCTGCGGGCCGTCGTAGAGGTGGCCGACCATCGTGGAGATGTTGGCCTTCAGCAGACCCGAGCCGATCGCGACCAGCGCGAGGCCGAAGAAGAAGGTCGGCTTGCCGGGGATGGCCAGGGCCAGGTGACCGGCCATGATGATGCCCGCAGCGATGGCGACCGTCTTGCGCGGACCCCAGACGCGGTCGCCGAACCAGCCGCCGGGCATGGCGAGGAGGTAGACCATTCCCACGTAGGCGGAGTAGATGGCCACCGAGCTGGCCTCGGGCATCGCCAGGCCGCCGCCCTGACTGTCCGGCTTGGCGTCGGGGCCGCCGGCGATCAGGTAGACGACGAGGAGTGCCCTCATGCCGTAGTAGGAGAAGCGCTCCCACATCTCGGTCAAGAAGAGGGGGGCAAGGCCGCGGGGGTGGCCGAAGAAGGTCTTGCCGCCGCTGGCCGGAGAGGTCTTCTCCTGCTCGGCCGCGCCCTTCGTCAGGCTGGACGCCATGGTCATTCCTAGGGTGGTCGGGACGCGCTGTGGAGCAGGTGCGCGCCCGGGTGGGGGTTGGCCGGCACCGGCTACTGCGCCACCCGCCCCCACGTCCGAGGGGTTCGGCCTCCCGGGGTCGGGGGGCCGGCAGGGCGGCCGTACGCCGGGATCCACGCCCCCGCGCACCATCGCGCGGCGGACCCGACCGACAGGTCAATCACTGTGACAAGACTGGCGGTACCAGCCCTGCGCACAACAGAGACCTTCGGCGCATGGAAATGATCCGAAGGTCCTCCGGTAGTGCTACAGACGTCTGGTCACCATACGTCACACCCCGCCCGCATATGAAAGGAGTTGAGACATGGATCACAGCCGAAGCAGGAACCGTCCACACATATTCGAGGGTGATAGCACTTTCGGGGAAGTGTTGCCCCGGGGGGAACCCGCTACACCTTGGACGTGAGCCGGGGCGGACTACCATCTGTGCATGACCCGAGTACTGCTCGCCGAGGATGACGCCTCCATCTCGGAGCCGCTCGCACGCGCCCTGCGCCGCGAAGGGTACGAAGTGGAGGTACGCCAGGACGGTCCGACGGCGCTGGACGCCGGCCTTCAGGGAGGGGTGGACCTGCTGGTCCTCGACCTCGGGCTGCCCGGCATGGACGGTCTGGAGGTCTGCCGCCGGCTGCGCACCGAAGGGCACGGCTTCCCCGTGCTGGTACTCACCGCGCGCGCCGACGAGGTGGACACCGTCGTCGGCCTGGACGCCGGTGCCGACGACTACGTCACCAAGCCCTTCCGCCTGGCCGAGCTGCTCGCGCGCGTACGGGCCCTGCTGCGCCGCGGCGCCGCCGAGAGCCACCAGCAGCCGCCCGCCACCCACGGCGTGCGCATCGACGTCGAGTCGCACCGCGCCTGGATGGGCGAGGAGGAACTCCAGCTCACCGCGAAGGAGTTCGACCTGCTGCGGGTCCTGGTGCGCGACGCCGGCCGGGTCGTCACGCGCGACCAGCTGATGCGCGAGGTCTGGGACACCACGTGGTGGTCCTCCACCAAGACCCTGGACATGCACATCTCCTGGCTCCGCAAGAAGCTCGGGGACGACGCGGCCAACCCGCGCTACATCGCCACCGTTCGCGGTGTCGGCTTCCGCTTCGAGAAGAGCTGAACGACCGCACTCCCGAAGACCGAAAGACAGGCACCGTGCGCCGCCGACTGATCAACTCCACGCTCGCCGTCGTGCTTGTCGTGATCGCCGTGTTCGGCATCTCGCTCGTCATCGTCGAGACCCGCACGATCGAGAGCAGTGCCCAGGAGAGCGTGCAGTCCGAGGCCGTGCGCCTGGTGAGCATCGTCGACAGCCGGCTGCTGGGCGGGGAGCGGGTGGAGTCGGGGGTGCTGCGCGAGCAGATCACCCCCGAGCGCTACGCCCGCATCGACATCCCCGGCCGCACCGCCATCGAGATCGGCCGCCGGCCCGAGGGCGGCGTGATCACCGCGACGCAGAAGGGCGAGCACGGCGAGACCGTCCTGGTCGAGGAGTCCCGCGACACCGTCAGCCGCGAGGTCGGCCGCACGCTGCTGGTGATCCTCGCCGTGGCGCTGCTCGCCGTCGTCGCCGCCGTCTTCCTGGCCGTACGCCAGGCCAACCGCCTCACCGCGCCGCTGACCGACCTCGCCGAGACGGCGGAGCGGCTGGGCTCGGGCGACCCGCGCCCCCGGCACCGCCGCTACGGGGTGCCCGAGCTGGACCGGGTGGCCGACGTCCTGGACGCCAGCGCCGAGCGGATCGCCCGGATGCTCACCGCCGAGCGGCGGCTGGCCGCCGACGCCTCGCACCAGCTGCGGACGCCGCTGACGGCGCTGTCGATGCGGCTGGAGGAGATCACGCTCACCGACGAGCCGGAGACGGTCAAGGAGGAGGCGACGATCGCCCTCGCCCAGGTGGAGCGGCTCACCGACGTCGTCCAGCGGCTGCTGACCAACTCCCGCGACCCGCAGACGGGTTCCGCGGTCAGCTTCGACCTCGACGAGGTCGTCAAGCAGCAGATCGAGGAGTGGCGGCCCGCGACCCGCACGGCGGGCCGGGCGCTGGTGCGCTCGGGCAAGCAGGGGCTGCGCGCGGTGGGCACGCCCGGCGCGGTCTCGCAGGTACTGGCGACGCTGATCGAGAACTCGCTGATGCACGGGGACGGCACGGTGGCGATCCGTACGCGCGTCACCGGCAACCAGGCGGTGGTGGAGGTCTCCGACGAGGGGCCGGGCGTGCCGGCCGACCTGGGCTCGCGGGTCTTCGAGCGGACGGTCAGCGGCCGCAACTCCACGGGGCTGGGGCTGGCGGTCGCCCGCGACCTGGCCGAGGCGGACGGCGGGCGGCTGGAGCTCCTTCAGCAGCAGCCGCCCGTGTTCGCGCTGTTCCTGAGCAGGGAAGCCGACCCGCACGACTGAGGCGGGGGCCGGCCCTGACGGGGTCTGCGGGCCGTGTGGGGCTACTTGCCGGCGTCCACGCGCTGCGGCGCGGGCGCCGCCGCGAGGAACGATTCAGCGGTCTGCACGGCCGCGCGGGCGGGCAGGGCCCGGAAGACCCAGGTGCGGTAGGACCAGAAGCGGAAGACGGTCCCGAGGCCGAGGCCGACGACGTTCTTCGCGATGTTGTCGGCGAGCGGCGTGGTCAGGCCCAGGCCGTAGTGCGACAGGGCCAGGACGCCGTTCTCGATGACGAGGCCGATGCCGCTGAACAGCAGGAACAGGGACAGCTCGCGGCTGCGCCGGTTTCTGTCGCCGTGGCGATACGTCCAGTAGCGGTTGCCGATGTAGTTGGTGCCGATGGCGACGGCGGTCGCGATGACGCCGGAACGCACCACGGCCAGACCGAGGCCGTGGACGCAGAGGTTGAAGACGATGAAGTTGACCACGAATCCGATCGCGCCGACGGCGCCGAATTTCGCGATCTCGCGGGCCAGCCGCTCCAGCCGGGAACGCACTGTGCGCGGTTGAGTCATGTCCTTCATGCTAACCAGCGGCCGCGGACGGCGACCGGGAGAGTCGGTGAATGACCGGCGAACGGGCACTTTCCGGTACCGATCGGGCCTGAATCGAAGGGGTCTGCGACGCCTTCCGGTCACCGGAGCGATGGCCTCCGGAATTGGAGGATCCTCCAGGGGCGGTAGGGATGGTTCGTGCGTACGGATACTCTGGGGGCGTGACGTTCCCGGTAGTCGGCATGGTCGGCGGCGGCCAGCTCGCCCGTATGACCCACGAGGCGGGTATCCCCCTCGGCATCAGGTTCAAGCTGCTCAGTGACACCCCGCAGGACTCGGCGGCCCAGGTGGTGAGCGACGTCGTCATCGGCGACTATCGCGACCTGGCGACCCTTCGTGCTTTCGCACAAGGATGCGATGTGATCACCTTCGATCACGAGCATGTCCCGACCGAGCACCTACGGGCCCTGGAGGCGGACGGCATCCCCGTCCGCCCCGGGCCCGACGCGTTGGTGCACGCCCAGGACAAGGGCGTGATGCGGGCGAAGCTCACGGAGATCGGGGTGCCGTGCCCACGGCACCGGATCGTGGCCGACCCGGCCGACGTGGTGCGCTTCGCGGAAGAAGGCGACGGCTTCCCCGTCGTCCTCAAGACCGTGCGCGGTGGTTACGACGGCAAGGGCGTGTGGGTGGTCCGCGACGCCGAGGGCGCCGGGGAACCGTTCCGCGCCGGGGTGCCCGTGCTCGCCGAGGAGAAGGTCGACTTCGTCCGCGAGCTCGCCGCCAACGTCGTCCGCTCCCCGCACGGCCAGGCCGTCTCCTACCCCGTGGTCGAGTCCGTCCAGGTCGACGGGGTCTGCGACACGGTCATCGCCCCCGCCCCGGGCCTGTCCGAGGAGCTCTCCGCGCACGCGCAGCAGCTGGCCCTGAAGGTGGCCAAGGAGCTGGGCGTGGTCGGCCACCTGGCCGTCGAGCTGTTCGAGACCGCCGACGGCAGGGTGCTCGTCAACGAGCTGGCGATGCGCCCGCACAACTCCGGCCACTGGACCCAGGACGGCGCGGTCACCTCGCAGTTCGCCAACCACGTCCGGGCCGTCCTCGACCTGCCGCTCGGCGACCCGCGCCCGCGCGCCACGTGGACGGTCATGGCCAACGTGCTCGGCGGCGACTACCCCGACATGTATTCCGCCTACCTCCATTGCATGGCACGGGACCCGGGCCTGAAGATCCATATGTATGGCAAGGACGTCAAGCCCGGCCGCAAGGTCGGACACGTCAACACCTACGGCGACGATCTGGCGGATGTGCGCGAGCGCGCGAGCCACGCCGCCGGATACCTGCGAGGAACGATCACGGAATGACTGGTTCCCCCGTCGTCGGCATCGTCATGGGCTCGGACTCCGACTGGCCCGTCATGGAAGCCGCTGCCAAGGCCCTGGACGAGTTCGAGGTCCCCTACGAGGTCGACGTCGTCTCCGCGCACCGGATGCCGCGCGAGATGGTCACGTACGGGGAACAGGCCGCCGACCGCGGCCTCAAGGCCATCATCGCGGGGGCGGGCGGCGCGGCCCACCTCCCCGGCATGCTGGCCTCCGTGACGCCGCTGCCGGTGATCGGGGTGCCCGTACCGCTGAAGTACCTGGACGGCATGGACTCCCTGCTGTCCATCGTGCAGATGCCCGCCGGGGTGCCGGTCGCCACCGTCTCCGTCGCCGGCGCCCGCAACGCCGGACTGCTGGCGGTCCGGATGCTCGCCGCGCACGACAGCGAACTCCTCGGCCGGATGCGCCACTTCCAGGACGAGCTCAACGAGCAGGCCACCGACAAGGGCCGGCGGCTGCGCGCCAAGGTCCAGGGCGCCACGGGCTTCGGATTCGGGAAGTGAGTGCCGTGAGCGCCACGGACCACCTCGCCCGAGCCCGGGAGCTCCTCGCCGCGCACCCCGTCGTCGACGGGCACAACGACCTCCCCTGGGCGCTGCGCGAGCAGGTCCGCTACGACCTCGACCGGCGCGACCTCGCCGCCGACCAGAGCGCCACGGGCCTGCACACCGACCTGCCGCGGCTGCGCGCGGGCGGCGTGGGGGCCCAGTTCTGGTCCGTCTACGTCCGCAGCGACATGGCCGGCGACGACGCCGTCAGCGCCACGCTCGAGCAGATCGACGTCGTACGGCAGCTGGTCGAGCGCCACCCGGCGGACCTGCGCCTGGCACTGACCGCCGACGACATGGAGGCGGCGCGGGCCGAGGGCCGCATCGCCTCGCTGATGGGCGCCGAGGGCGGCCACAGCATCAACTGCTCGCTGGCCACGCTGCGCGCCCTGTACCAGCTGGGCGTGCGCTATATGACGCTCACCCACAACGACAACATCCCGTGGGCGGACTCGGCGACCGACGTGCCCGCGGCCGGCGGCCTGACGCGCTTCGGCGAAGAGGTCGTCCGCGAGATGAACCGCGTCGGCATGCTGGTCGACCTCTCGCACGTCGCGCCCGGCACGATGCGGGACGCGCTGCGGGTCAGCGAGGCGCCGGTGATCTTCTCGCACTCCTCCGCGCGCGCCGTCTGCGACCACCCGCGCAACGTCCCCGACGACGTGCTCGGCTCCCTCGCCGCGAACGGCGGCGTGGCCATGGTGACGTTCGTGCCGAAGTTCATCCTGCCGGAGGCGGTCGACTGGACCCGGGCTGCGGACGAGAACATGCGCGCCCACGGCCTGCACCACCTCGACACCACCGCCGGCGCCATGGCCGTGCACCGCGCCTTCGAGGCGGAGCATCCGCGTCCGCGCGCCACGGCCGCGACGGTCGCCGACCACCTCGACCACATGCGCGAGGTCGCGGGCATCGACCACATCGGCATCGGCGGCGACTACGACGGCACGGCGTTCACCCCGGAGGACCTGCCGGACGTCGCCGGCTACCCCCACCTGATCGCGGAACTGCTGCGGCGCGGCTGGTCCGACGCGGACCTGGCGAAGCTCACCTGGCAGAACGCGGTGCGGGTGCTGCGGGCCGCGGAGGACGTGGCCCGGGGCCTCGCCACGGTGCGCGGTCCCTCGGTCGCGACGATCGAGCAGCTGGACGGTACCGGCGCCTGAGAGGTGCCCCGGTCCCCCCCAGCGGTGGCTGGGGGAGGGACCGGGGTCCGGGGCGGAGCCCCGGTACTACGCCTGCGGGCGGCCCATCGCGCGGTACGACCAGCCCGCGGCACGCCATACCGCCGGGTCGAGCGCGTTTCGGCCGTCAAGGATGCGGGGCACCGCCACGACCTCCTTCAGCGGGGCCGGGTCCAGCTCCCGGAACTCGGCCCACTCGGTCAGGTGCAGCACCACGTGCGCCCCCCGGCACGCCTCGAGCGCGCTCGGCGCGTAGGCGAGGGTGGGGAAGAGCCGGCTGGCGTTGTCCATGCCCTTGGGGTCGTAGACCGTCACCTGGCCGCCCTGGAGGTGGATCTGGCCGGCGACGTTGAGCGCGGGCGAGTCCCGTACGTCGTCGGAGTCCGGCTTGAACGTCGCGCCCAGCACCGCGACGCGCTGCCCGAGGAAGCTGCCGCCCACGGTCTCGCGGGCCAGCTCGACCATGTGGGCGCGGCGGCGCATGTTGATGGAGTCGACCTCGCGGAGGAAGGTCAGGGCCTGGTCGGCGCCCAGCTCGCCGGCGCGGGCCATGAAGGCGCGGATGTCCTTCGGCAGGCAGCCGCCGCCGAAGCCGACGCCGGCCCGCAGGAACTTCTTGCCGATGCGCTCGTCGTGGCCGATCGCCTCGGCCAGCTTCACCACGTCGCCGTCGGCGGCCTCGCAGACCTCGGCCATGGCGTTGATGAACGAGATCTTCGTGGCGAGGAAGGAGTTGGCGGCCGTCTTGACCAGTTCGGCGGTGGGGTAGTCGGCGACCACGAACGGCGAGCCCTCGCTCACCGGCGTCGCGTAGACCTCGCGCAGCACCTTCTCGCCGCGCTCGCCGGCGACGCCCACGACGATGCGGTCCGGGTGCAGGGTGTCCTCGACGGCGAAGCCCTCGCGCAGGAACTCCGGGTTCCAGGCCAGCTCGACGTCGGAGCCCGCCGGGGCCAGGGTGGCCAGCAGCTCCGCGAGCCGGGCGGCGCTGCCGACCGGCACGGTCGACTTGCCGACCACCAGCGCGGGGCGGCGCAGCAGCGGGGCCAGCGAGGCGAAGGCGCTCTCGACGTAGGACATGTCGCAGGCGTACTCGCCGTGCTTCTGCGGGGTGTTCACGCAGACGAAGTGCACGTCGCCGAAGTCGGCGACCTCCTGCCAGGACGTCGTGAAGCGCAGCCGCCCGGTCGAGCCCTCGAGCCCGGCGACGTGCTTGCGCAGCAGCTCCTCCAGCCCGGGCTCGTACATCGGGACCTCGCCGCGCGAGAGCGTCTCGATCTTCTCGGGCACCACGTCCAGTCCCAGCACCTCGAACCCGAGTTCGGCCATGGCCGCGGCGTGCGTGGCGCCCAGGTAACCGGTGCCGATCACGGTGATCTTGAGGGCCATGCGGTACTCCATGTGCTGACTCGTGGTGCTGGCTGTGCCCACCTGCCGGATTGCGTTGCCCGAGCATAGTCGGGCCATGGTCGGGAAGGCTCCAGGGGAGATCTCCCGCTGTCGGCAAGCTCACGTATCGGCCCCGCGGGGGGCGCCCCTAGAATCGGGGTTACTAAACGGTAGTTAACTCTCTGGGGAGTACGCCTTGGCGGGAAACAAGGACTTCGATCTGTACCGGCCGTCCGAGGAGCACGACGAGCTCCGCAAGGTCGTGCGCTCGCTCGCCGAGGCGAAGATCGGGCCGTTCGCCGCCGAGGTCGACGAGGAGGGCCGCTTCCCGCAGGAGGCGCTCGACGCGCTCGTCGCGGCCGACCTGCACGCCGTGCACGTCCCGGAGGAGTTCGGCGGTGCGGGCGCGGACGCGCTCGCGACCGTCATCGTGATCGAGGAGGTCGCACGGGTGTGCGCCTCCTCCTCCCTCATCCCGGCGGTCAACAAGCTCGGCTCGCTGCCGGTCGTGCTGTCCGGCTCGCAGGAGCTGAAGAAGCAGTACCTGACCCCGCTCGCCAAGGGCGACGCGATGTTCTCGTACTGCCTGAGCGAGCCCGACGCGGGCTCCGACGCCGCCGGCATGAAGACCAAGGCCGTCCGCGACGGCGACCACTGGATCCTCAACGGCGTCAAGCGCTGGATCACCAACGCCGGCGTCAGCGACTACTACACGGTCATGGCCGTCACCGACCCGGAGAAGCGCAGCAAGGGCATCTCCGCCTTCGTCGTCGAGAAGTCGGACGAGGGCGTCTCCTTCGGCGCCCCCGAGAAGAAGCTCGGCATCAAGGGCTCGCCGACCCGCGAGGTCTACCTCGACAACGTCCGCATCCCCGCCGACCGCATGATCGGCGAGGAGGGCACCGGCTTCGCCACGGCCATGAAGACCCTGGACCACACCCGCATCACCATCGCGGCCCAGGCCCTCGGCATCGCCCAGGGCGCCCTCGACTACGCCAAGGGCTACGTCCAGGAGCGCAAGCAGTTCGGCAAGCCGATCGCCGACTTCCAGGGCGTCCAGTTCATGCTCGCCGACATGGCCATGAAGCTGGAGGCGGCCCGCCAGCTCACCTACGCCGCCGCGGCGAAGTCCGAGCGCGTCGATGCCGACCTGACCTTCTTCGGCGCCGCCGCCAAGTGCTACGCCTCCGACGCCGCCATGGAGATCACCACGGACGCCGTCCAGCTCCTCGGCGGCTACGGCTACACCCGTGACTACCCCGTCGAGCGCATGATGCGCGACGCGAAGATCACGCAGATCTACGAGGGCACCAACCAGATCCAGCGCATCGTGATGGCGCGCAACCTCCCGTAACCCTTTCCGCGCGCGAACGGCCCCCCGCGTCCACCGCGGGGGGCCGTTCGCCGTTTCCGGTGGCGGCGCGGCCGGGCGCGGGTGAAGGTGGGTCACGGGGGTGTCCGTACTGCCAGGGAGGCGACGCGTCATGCCCGAGGTAACCGAGCCCTACGTTCCCGGTACGCCCTGCTGGGTGGATCTCGTGGTCCCCGACCAGCGGGAGGCACTCGACCTCTACCGGGACCTGTTCGGCTGGCAGGGGGAGCCCGGGCCGCCGGAGACCGGGGGGTACGCGGTGTGCACCCTGAACGGCAAGGCCGTGGCGGGGATCATGACCTCGATGGCCCAGGAGGGCGGGTCCAAGCCGCCGCCCGCGTGGACCACCTACCTGGCCGTCCCCGACGCCGACGAGGCCGTGCGCAAGGTCAGGGAGAACGGTGGTACGCCGCTGATGGACCCGATGGACGTCCTCCAGCTGGGCCGGATGGCCGTCGTCGCGGACTCCACGGGCGCGGTGTTCGGGCTGTGGCAGGCGGGGGAGTTCTCCGGCGCCGAAGTGGTCAACGAGCCCGGCTCGGTGGTGTGGAACGAGCTGAACACCGCCGACCCGGAGGCGGCGGCCACCTTCTACGAGGAGGCCCTGGGGCTGACGGCCACCACCATGAAGGAGGCGCCGGGGTACTTCTCCCTCAAGGCCGCCGACCGGGCGGTCGGCGGCATGCAGGACCTGGAGAACGCGCCCCCCGGCTCGCCCTCCCACTGGCTGACGTACTTCTCCGTCGACGACACCGACAGCACCGTCGACGCCCTGACCAGGGCCGGCGGCTCGGTGCTCAAGCCGCCGGCCGACATGGTGGCGGGCCGGATGGCCGTGGTGCAGGACCCGCAGGGCGCGGTCTTCGCCCTCATCACCCCGACCCCGATGACGTCGTAGCCCGGCCGCGCCCCCGCGGGCGTCACTTGTCGGTGACGGTGACCTTCTGGTCCTTCTTCAGCTGCTCGAAGAGCTGCTTGGCCTTCACCGTGTCCCACTTGACGGCCACGCCGTCGCTGCGCGTGGGGAAGTTGGGGTTGGCGATCGGCACCGTCATCTGCTGCCCGTCGCCGCCCGTGACGCCCTTCATCGCCCAGAACATGTCCATCAGGTCCCACAGCCCCATGTCCTTGTCGACGATGAGCGTGTCGAGGCCGGAGCCGATGACGGGGTAGAGGCGGAACGGGTTGAGGATCGTGGCCGGGGAGGCCGCCTGCTTGGCGAGCGTGTTCAGGAACTTCTGCTGATTGCGCATCCGGCCCAGGTCCTGGTCGGCCTCCTGGTGGCGCTGGCGGACGAACGCCAGCGACTGGGCGCCGTCCAGCTCCTGGCAGCCCGCCTTGAAGTCCGCGCCCGAGTCCCGGTCCTTCAGCGGCTTGTCCAGGCACATCTCCACACCGCCGAGCGCGTCCACGAGGTTGCGGAAGCCGCCGAAGCCGATCTCCGCGTAGTGGTCGATGCGCAGCCCGGTGTTGTACTCGATGGTCTGCGCCAGCAGCTCCGGGCCGCCGTCCGCGTACGCCTGGTTGAGCTTGTGCGTGGCGGCGGGGAACTTCTTGCCCGACTGCTTCCCCGTGAAGGCGGGGATCGTGACGTAGGAGTCGCGCGGCAGGCTCAGCATCGTGGTGCCGTTGTCACCCGTGTGCAGGATCATCATCGAGTCGGTGCGCTTGCCGTCCGCCGACCCGGTGTGCAGGTCCTTCTTGTCCTGGTCGGACAGGCCCTCGCGGCTGTCGGAACCGACGATCAGGTAATTGGTGCCCTCACCCGCCGGCGGCCGCTCCTGGACCTTGCTCAGGTCGACCTCGCGGCGCAGCTTGCCGTCGGCCCAGAAGTACGTGCCGATGGAGACGGCCAGCAGCGCGGTGACGAAGACGATCGCGCCGATCTTGATGCGCTTGCGCCAGTTCGGCGCACCGGTGCGCGGCCCGCGGGCGCGACCGCCGCCGGCCCCGGAGCCACCGCCCGGACCGGCGGGGGAGCCGGCGCCGGGACCGTAGACCTGACCGGCGCTGTAGCCGTCGTGGTCCCGGGGGCCGGGGTGGCCCTGCGGGGGGTGGGAGTCGTAGCCCTGGGGCGGGCGGTACTGCGGCGGCGGGCTGTCGCGCCGGATGTGCGGCAGGGCGCGGGCACTCTCCGGCTCGGCGCTGGTGCTGCCGCGACCGTACCGCTCGCGGCGGTCGTGGGTCCGCCCTTCGGGCCAATCGTTCATGGGTTTGAGTGTGCCTGGCGGGACGCTCCCGCTCACAGGGGATGCACGGGATCGGGGCAGTGCTGTTGCAGAGCTGATGCAAATCCCGCCCGGCGTGGCGGCCCCGCATACAGTGGAGGACATGAGCAATGAGGACCGGAGCCCGGAGTCGGACATACCCGGGAAGCCGACGTCGGCTGCCCGCACGACGCTCTCCCACATCATGACCGGCAGCGACACCAATCTGCTGGGCACCGTCCACGGCGGCGTGATCATGAAACTGGTGGACGACGTCGCCGGCGCCGTCGCCGGACGGCACTCCGGCGGCCCCGCGGTCACCGCCTCCATGGACGAGATGGCCTTCCTGGAGCCGGTCCGGGTGGGCGACCTCGTCCATGTGAAGGCGCAATGCAACTGGACCGGCAGGTCCTCCATGGAGATCGGCGTGCGGGTGCTCGCCGAGCGGTGGAACGAGTCGACCCCCGCCGTCCAGGTCGGCAGCGCCTATCTGGTCTTCGCCGCGGTCGACGAGGACGGCAAGCCCCGGCGCGTGCCGCCGGTGCTGCCCGAGACGGACAAGGACCGGCGGCGCTACCAGGAGGCGCAGATCCGCCGCACGCACCGGCTCGCCCGGCGCCGCGCGATCATGGAGCTGCGCGAGCAGCGCGCCGCCGAGGGCTTCGAGGACTGACCCCCGCCCCGCCGGCTACGCGCTCTCCGGGCAGACCACCTGGTCGCCCGTGACCACCGGGATGCCCCCGCTCCGCGGGTGCGGCGGTTCCTGCGCCCGTACCGGGTGCACCCCGGCGAAGTCCGCCCCCAGCGTCACCCGCATCATCGGCCCCTGTCCGGGCACCGCGCGCAGCCGCGCGCCGGGCAGCGCGGCGGCCACCGAGCGCACCGAGCGGTCCCAACGCGGGTCGTAGGCGATCACCGTGTGCTCCGCGGTGGGGTGCCGGGCGTCGGTGGGCAGGCCCGTGGTGGCGAAGCCCGTGGCGCGCAGCGCCTGGTCGGCCGTGCGGGCCAGGCCGTCGCGGCCGCTGCCGTTGAGGACCTGGACGCGCACCTGCTCGGGGGCCACCTCGACGACCGTGGGGGGCTGCTCGCCCGCCCTGGCCGGCGGCTTGGCGTCGGCCGCCCGGTGCGGGGCGCGCGGGGCGGCGTTGACGGGGCGGTCCTCGCGCAGGGCCCTGAAGAGCCTGGCCGCCTCCGCCTCGTCCCACTTCACCGTCGAGCCGACGTGCGGCACGGGGAAGTTCGCGACGGCGATCGGCACGGAGGTGAACTCCGCCGAGGCGGGCGTCAGGTTCCGCATGGCCTGGCCGAGCCCGATGAGCTCGTCGGTGCCGAAACCCCGGTCGGCGCGGACCGAGCCGATGACGGCGGAGGCGACGTCCTGGAACTTCACCGGGTTCAGCAGCACCCCGCCGCTGGCCGCCTTGTGCACGAGGGAGGCGAGGAACCGTTGCTGCCGCTGCATCCGGCCCAGGTCCGCCGCCCCGTCCAGGTGCCGGGAGCGTACGTACTGCAGGGCCTGCCCGCCGTCGAGGTTGCTGGTGCCGGCCGGCAGGTCGAGCCCGGTGTAGGCGTCCTTCAGCGGCCGCACCGTGCACACCTGCACGCCGCCCACCGCGTCGACGGTCTGCATGAAGCTGGTGAAGTCGACCTCCATGTAGTGATCGACGTGCACCCCGGTCAGGCGCTCCACCGAGCGCACGGTCAGCCCGGGGCCGCCCTCCGCGTACGCCGCGTTGAGCTTGACGGCATGGGCGGGGCGGATCCTGCCGGTCTCGTCCCTGCGCTCGGGGATCTCGGTGTAGGTGTCGCGCGGCAGGCCGACCACGGTGGCCCGGTCGCGGTCGGCGGAGAGGTGGACGAGCATCACCGTGTCCGTGCAGTGGCAGGGGGCGCCGCCCAGGCGGTAGCGCCGCCGCTCCTCCTCGGTGATCTTGTCGCGGCCGTCGGTGCCGACGAGCAGCACGTTCATGCCCCGGCCGCCGCCGGGCCGGTCGGAGAGCCCCTCGAAGGCGTCCACGCGGCCGATGCCGTCCCCCAGCCCGGTGACCACCGCGTGCCCGATGCCGCCCGTGCCCAGCACCGCCACCGCCGCGCCCGTGGCCAGCCGCTTGCCCCAGTGCGCACGCCGGGAGGGCCGGTGCCGGGTCGTGCGCTGACGGGAGGAGCGGGCCGGTGCGGTCACTTCGAGACCTCCGCGACGAGCGGTCGGAACACGGGGGAGACAACTGCGCAGAAAGTGCGAACACCGTAGGCCCATACGATGAACTGTCTGCGGCCCCACGCCGTCCACAGCGCCCCGGCCACCCGGGCGGGGCGGGACCCTGTCCCCCATTGGCGGTAACGTGACGGACGTTTCCACCGACCGCCGGGGGGTGCCCCCGACCGCCGTCCCCCCGAGGAACCATGCCCGATCAGCAGCTGCCCGCCGTTTCCGTGATCATGCCGGTGCTCAATGAAGAGCGGCATCTGCGCACCTCCGTGCGACACATCCTGGAGCAGGAGTATGCCGGTGAGCTGGAGGTGGTCATCGCCCTCGGACCGTCCACCGACCGCACCGACGAGATCGCCGCGGAGCTGGTCCGGGAGGACTCCCGGGTCCATACCGTGCCGAATCCGACGGGTCGCACCCCTGCCGCCCTGAACGCGGCGATCAAGGCATCGCGTCACCCGATCGTGGTACGCGTCGACGGCCACGGCATGCTCTCCCCGGACTACATCGCCACCGCCGTGCGGCTCATGGACGAGACCGGCGCCCAGAACGTGGGCGGCATCATGCACGCCGAGGGCGAGAACGACTGGGAGCGGGCCGTCGCGGCCGCCATGACCTCGAAGATCGGCGTGGGCAACGCGGCGTTCCACACGGGCGGCGCGGCGGGCCCCGCCGAGACCGTGTACCTGGGCGTCTTCCGGCGCGAGGTGCTCGAGCGGCAGGGCGGGTACAACGAGGAGTTCATCCGCGCCCAGGACTGGGAGCTGAACTTCCGCATCCGTGAGGCCGGCGGCCTGATCTGGTTCTCGCCGGAGCTCAAGGTCTCCTACCGGCCCCGGCCCAATGTCCGGGCCCTGGCCAAGCAGTACAAGAACTACGGGCGCTGGCGGCACGTCGTCGCCCGCTACCACCAGGGCTCGATCAACCTGCGCTACCTGGCGGCCCCGGCCGCCGTCCTCGCCATCGCGGCGGGCGTGGTGGTCGGCGTGGCCCTCACGCCGTGGGGCCTGATCGTGCCGGCCGGGTACCTGGCGGCCATCACGGCCGGCTCGGTGCCCGCGGGCAAGGGGCTGCCCGCCGGGGCGCGGCTGCGCATCCCCCTGGCGCTGGCGACGATGCACATGTCGTGGGGCTTCGGCTTCCTCACCAGCCCGCGCTCGCTCGCCAGGAAGGTCATCGCCAGCCGCCGGCCGGCGGTCCGGGCGGAGCGGTAGAAAAGGAACCGCCCGGGGGCGGGCCCCCGGGCGGCACGGTCGTCCGGCGCTAGAAGCGGTTGAGCGTGTTGACCTTCATGCAGGCCGACCTGTCGTCGCCGTTGAGGGGGTCGGAGCTCTCGGGGGCCTTGTTGTCCCCCTTGCCGTCGGCCTTCTTCTCGCCGCCCTTGCCGTCCTTGGCGTCCTTGGCGTCCTTGCCGTCGTTCCCGCCCGGCGCGGCGGACGGGCCGGCGGCCGGCTCGTCGCCCTCGGGCTTGGGGTAGGCCGTGCCCTTGCGCCAGTCCCCGCCGACGACCAGCGTGATCTGCTGGACCTCGGGGGAGTGGCGCACCGCGCTCTCCGGCAGCCCGAGGGCCTTGGCCACCGCCAGGGCGTCACCGCGCTGCGTGGCCCTCGGATAGGTGATCGTGGTGTCCGCCTGGGCCCGGGGCGTGGAGTCCGAGGTGGCCTTGGCGAAGCCCTCCTTGACGAGGAAGGCGGCGATGTCCGAGCCGCGGCCGGTGGCCGGGGGCTCCACGGCGGTGCCGGTGCCGTTGAACACCGTGACCGCGATCTCCGACTTACGGGTGACCGGGACGGTGGGCGGCGGGCTCTTGTCGTCCTTCTTCTTGTCCTTGCCGTCCAGCGCGATGTCGTTGCGGACGAGCGAGAACAGCTTGTCGGAGTCGCCCGGCTTGGGCACCACGTGCGCGTCCGGGTTCTGCGGGTCCGTCGCCCACGGCATGGTCGTCATGGTGATCCGGCTCGAGGGCACCCGCTTGATGTCGTTGCCGAGCTCGTAGAGGGCCTTGACCGAGCCGAGGTCCTTGTCGACGGTGAGCGCCCTGGTGGCCGCCTCGGCGAGGCCGGTGAGCTGGCCGGGGTCGGTGAGCTTGGTGCCGGCCTTCAGCTGGCGCACCATCGCGTTCATGTACATGTGCTGGGCGTGGGTGCGGCCGATGTCGCTGCCGTCCTCGAAGCCGTGCCGGGTGCGCAGCCACTGCAGGGCCTGCTTGCCCTTGATGGTGTGCGTGCCCTTGGTCAGCCGCAGGCCGGACTTGTCGTCGTAGACGTTGGCGTCCACGCAGACCGGCACCCCGCCGACCGCGTCCGCCATGTTCACCACCCCGGCGAAGTCGATCATCATGAAGTGGTCGATGGGGATGCCGGTGAGCTCCTCCCACGTGGCGACCGTGCAGCCGGGGCCGCCGTTGCCCAGGCTGGTGTTGATGATCTGCCGGTCGGTGCCCTTGTAGACCTTGCCGCTCTCGGGGTCGGTGCACTTGGGGATGGTCACCCGGGTGTCGCGCGGGACGCTGATGACCGACATGTTGCTGCGGTCGGCGGAGACGTGCACCAGCATCTGGACGTCGGCGAGCGGGGGGCGGTCGGCGTCGTCGCGGGCGCCGCCGAGGGCGACGTTCTCCTTGCTGCCCCGGCTGTCGGAGCCCAGGATCAGGATGTTCAGCGGGCGCTGGCCCTCGGCGTTGGCGGCGCTGCGGTCGAGCTGCTTGTCGCCGAGGTTGAGCTTGTTCTTCTTGATGTTGCTGTTGAGGTGCTCGTAGTAGAAGTACCCCGCGGCGGAGACCCCCAGGATGAGGAGGGAGAGGCCGAGCGCGGTCCAGCGGGCTATGCGCCCGATGCGGCGGCGGCGCGCGCCGCCGCCGGATATGGAGCCCGACCCGCCGCCGGACCCCGCGCCCTCGGACTCCTTGGCGCCCTGGCCCTCCTCGGAGCCGTCCGCCCCGGACGCGGCGGAGCTCTTCGCGGCCTGCGCGTCCTTCGCACCCTTCGAGCCCTTGGACTCCCCGGATTCCCCGGACTGCTGGGCCTCGTCGGCCCGTTCCCCCCGCACGCCGCTGCTCTGCCGCATCGGGCCTCCCCTGAATGGTGCGTCCGGCCCGATGGGCAGGCGTGATGTAACCGAAGTCGTACCTGATGAGTATTACTGGCTAATGAGATGCGAAAGGCCGTTCGTGGGGTTCACTTCGCGCAGATGTTGTTATCGTCCGCTTCGACCTTCTGGATCCCCTCGGGCGCCTTGTCCGGGGCCGAGACCGGGGTGCCGGCGCCCTTGAAGTCCGCGCCGAGCGTGAGCTTCATCTCCGCCGTGGGCGCCGCGTCGCCCGAGCCCTGCTTCAGGGCGTCCGCGGGCAGCCCCATCGCCTCCGCGAGCCGACGGGCCTGGTCGGCCTGGTTGGGGGCGAACTCCAGGACGGTCTTGTCCTTCTTCCCGCCCGTGGCGTTGCCGCCGTTGCTGGTGCGGACCATGCCCTTGGAGTTCTGCATCCAGCTGACGGTCTCACCCGCGGCACCGACCTTGCCGCTGCCGTTGAACACCTTGACCCGTACGTTCGCGGGCTCGGCCTTCGGGCCCTCCAGCAGCGCCGCCTGCTTGGCGTCGGCCTGCTCCTGGGCCTTCTTCTCCTTCTCCTTCACCTCGGTGAGGGAGACGTCCTGGCGGACCATGGCGAAGAGGGGCTCGGCCTTCGCCTTGTCCAGAACGACCGTCTTGTGCACCTTGCCCTCGGCGGGGTTGTCGATGACGGGCACGGTCGCGAAGGTGATGTTCTTCAGGTTGACCTTGCTGAGCTCCTTGGCCAGGGCGGTCAGCTTGGACACGGAGCCTATGCCGGTGTCGACGGTGAGCGAGTTGGTCGCGGCGTCGGCGAGGTTGTAGAGCTTCTTGGGGTTGGTGAGGGTGTCGCCGGCCTTCATCTTCCGGATCATCGAGCTCAGGAACTGCTGCTGCAGCTCGATCCGGCTGAGGTCGCCGCCGAAGCCCACGGAGTGCCGGGTCCGCACGAACGCCAGGGCCTGCTCGCCCTCGACCGTGTGCCGCCCCTTGCCCAGCTTCAGGTGCGAGTCGGGGTCGTTGATGTCCTTGGCCAGGCACACCTCGACGCCGCCGACCGCCGAGGACAGCTTCTTGACGGCGTTGAAGTCGGCCATCATGAAGTGGGTGACCTTCAGGCCCGTCAGCTGCTCGACCGTCCGCCAGGTGCAGCCCGGGTCACGCTCCTCCTGGCCCAGGCTCTCGTTGAAGCGGACGCCCTTGGAGCCGGGGATGGTCCTGGTGGTGCCGCCCTTCTTGGTGGGGCAGGCCGGGATGTCCGTGATCATGTCGCGCGGGATGGACAGCGCGGTGGCGTTCGTGCGGTCCTCGGAGACATGGAACAGCAGCGTGGTGTCGGCGTGCCCGACGCTGCCGTCGTCGCCGTAGCCGGTGTTGCCGTCGCCCGAGCGCTTGTCGGTGCCGATGATCAGGATGTTGACCGGGCCCTTGGTGACGGCGTCGTTGTTGATGCCGACGTCGACCTTGTCGATGTTGTTGTTGAAGTGCTGGTAGAGCAGGTAGCCGCCGACCGAGGTGACGACCAGCACCACGCCGACCGTGCCCCCGGTCCACATCAGGGCCTTCTTCTTCACGGACTTCTTCGGCTTCGGCTTGCGCCGGCCCGTGGTCGCCTTGGCCGCGCCGGCCCGCCGGGTGCCACCGGTGCCGCGCTGTCCGGGCACGCTGCGCCCGCCGCCCGGCTTCGGCTTCTGCCGGGGCGATGCCGAAGGTCTGGCGGCGGCCCTGGGAGCGGAAGGCGTCGCGGCGGTGCCGGTCGCGGACGGCGCCACCGGTTCCCCGTCATGGTCAAGGCGCAGCTCGTAGCTGCCCGTTTTGGGATCGAACACCCACTGGTCGGCGGGGTCGATGCCGCCCGCTCGCCCACGGCCTTGCGCGTCCACGGTCGCTTGAATCCTCCGTCGGTGCCACGCGGCGCCTACCCCCCTGAGGCGCTCGAATGTCGTCTGTGCAGTGCGCGGTCAGCCGGCCGTGCGCACCGGATCGCTCACACTATCCGCCCAGTTCAGCGTCGAGCGACACCGGTGACAAATTGCACTCCCCTACAACTGGGCAATCTGCCCAATCCCTTCGCGGGGACGGATGTTGCAACGAACATCGGCACGAAAAGGTTTCTGCACCTTTTGCCGATTTTATTGGCGTTCTTTATGCGCGGGTCAGTCGCAGACGCCGCGTGCCGCGGTGGTGCCTTCGTAGGTGGGCGGCGTGGTGGGGAGGGGGGAACCGGAGCCGGAAGGAGAGGGGGTCGGGGGCGGGGCCGTGGCCGGCGAGGGCGGCGCCGGGGACTCGTAGTCCCCTTGCGGCCCTTCGCCGCTCTCCGGCTCCTCGGGCTCCGGCTCGATCGCGGGCCGGCGGCCGCCCGGCTTGCTGTCGGCCGGCCGGACGTGCGCGCTCACCGACACCGGCCGGTCCATGCGCAGCTGTTGGAAGAGCTGGTCCGCGTCCGGCTGCACGAGCTCGTCGCGGGCGCTGTTGTACGGGTACGGGCGGCGCGGCACCGTCAGGAACTGGACGCGCTCGGTGGGGATGTCCCGTACGGTCCGCACGAGGTTGTACATCTTCTTGAGAGTGTCGAGCCCGGCGTCCGTGGTCAGGGACTTGGTCGCCGCGTCGAGCACCGGGTAGAGCCGCGCCGGGTTGAGCAGCACGCCCTCGCTCTGCATCTCCCGCACCAGCGAGCCCAGGAACTCCTGCTGTCGCCCCATCCGTTCGGTGTCGCTGCCGTCCCCCAGGCTGTAGCGGGCCCGGACGAATCCGAGCGCTTCCTCGCCGTGCAGCACCTGACGGCCGGCGTTCAGCCGCAAGTGGGCCTCGCGGTCGTCCACGGGCCGCTTCAGGCACACTTCGACGCCGTCGATCGCGTCCACCAGCTGCTTGAACCCACTGAAGTCCAGCACGATGTGATGGTCGATCCGGATCCGGGTGATGTTCTCCACGGTCCGGATGGTGCACGCGGTGCCCGCGAGCTCGTAGGCCCAGTTGAACTGCGCGAACCGCTCATTGGTGTAGCTGCCGTCGGGCCGCCGGCAGCTGGGGATCTTCGCCATCAGGTCGCGGGGGAGGCTGACGGCGGTGGCGCTGTTCCGGTCGGCGGCCACGTGCAGCAGGATCGTGGTGTCCGAGCGCTGGCCGCCGCCGTCCTCGCCGTACTTGCCGTTGCCGGGGCCGCTGCGGGTGTCGGAGCCGATGATCAGAATGTTCTGGGCGCCGCTGACCAGCGCGCTGGGGCGCTCCTTCTCCCAGCGGCGCAGCTCCTCGGCGGTCTCGGTGTCGGTGGTGATGTTGCTGTCGAGCCGCTCGTAGAGCACCCAGCCGATCCCGGCGACCGTGAGCAGCAGGACCGCCGCGCCCACCACCAGCCGGCGCAGCCACAGCCGGCGCCGCCCCGTGCGCCGTCCCGGCGCGGGCGGTCGGCCGGGCGGGCCCCCGGCGAAGGGGCCGCCCGGCCGGCCGGGGCTGCCAGGGCGGTAGGTCACGGCTGCGCTGCGTCCCTCCTGCGCTCGGTCGGCGGCGTGCGCGCTGCGGCGCGTGTACGCACGTACTGCCGATCATCGCCCGGGTGCGGCGCTCCGGCAGCGTCAGAGGGCCGTCACGGTGACGCGCTCGCTCTCGCGGCGCTTGTCCAGGCCGCCGCCGGAGAGGCGGTCGAGGTTGCGGCACAGCACGACGGAGCCGCCCGCGGCGAGCGGGGCGTAGAGCCCGGCGGACAGGCCCTCCCAGTTGTCGTACGGCAGCCCCGACAGCAGCCGCGAGCCCGGGCCGAGGCCGTGCTGGTGGGCGTCGGTGCGGGCCTTGTCCACCAGCTGCGCGCCCGTCAGCTCCAGGCCGCCCACGACGAGCGCGGGCGCGTGGGGGTCCACGGGTACGAACGGGGCGAACCGGTCGCCCTGGGCGGGCACCTCGACGGCGTAGTCGGCGAACCCGGCCGGCGGCTGCGGGAAGCGGCCGCCCAGGGGGCGCAGGGCGAGCGCGACGCGCTCACCGGAGCAGGCGCGCGCTTCCTCCAGCGTGTCCGGCCCGCTGACGACCAGATCGGCGCCGGCCGCGTCGCCCCCCACCTCGGCGACGACGCCGACGGAGGAGCAGGCCAGCAGCCAGACGGCGGTCTGCCAGTGCGCGGGCAGCAGCAGGGCGAGCCGGTCGCCGGGCGCGGCGGCGAGGTCGCCCTGGAGCAGATTGGCGGTCTTCGCCACCCAATTGGCGAAGGTGGCCACGGACAGTTCCACGCGCTCGCCGGTGGCGTCGTCGTAGAAGGTCACGAGCGGGCGGGCCGGGTCCGCGGCGAGCGCGGAACGCAGCAGGTCGGCAGGGGTGCGATCGGTGGCGTTCATCGGCGTCAGGGTACGCGGCGGGGGCCGCGGCGGTCAGCCGCGCGACCGGGTCCCGGGGCCCGCGGGCCCGACTCGCCGTCAGTTTAGGAATGGACATATTTGTCCAGTTATGCCCAGGATTTCAGGCATGCGTGGAATTCTTGTCTCCTCGACGGTCACCGCCTGCGCCGCCGCGCTGACCCTGCCGCTCCTCGCCGCCCCCTCCGGAGCCTCTCCCGGCGCCACCGACGGAGCCTCAGGTCGCGCTTCCGCCACGCCGTCCGTCGCCAGCAAGCACGCGGTGCCGGGCGCCACCCACTCGCTGCGCCTCGTGCCGCTCGGCCCCACGCGCCGGGTCGCCGGGCACCTGCGGCGCAGCGGGGCACAGGGGCTGCCGCCCCGCGTGGTCGCCCCCTTCTCGCTGGTCGGCATCGTCTGGGACGACGCCACCACCGAGCTGCACGGCCGGGCACAGGTGCGTACGCGCGCGGCGGGCACCACGACCTGGTCGGGCTGGCAGGACGTCCACACGCACGTCGACGACCGCCCCGACCTCGACTCGCCCGAGGCCCGCCGCGGCAGCCTGCGCGGCTCCACCGCCCCCCTGTGGGTGGGCGCCTCGGACGGCGTCCAGGTCCGGGTCAGGCCCGACGCCACGGCCGGCCGGACCTCCGACAAGCAGGCCCTGCCCTCCGGGCTGCGCGTCGAGCTGGTCGACCCCGGCAAGGACCCCGCCCCCCACGGCCGGAAGCGGGCGGCGCGCCGGCACGCGCCGGCGCCCTCCGAGGAGGAGACGGCGAGCTCGGCCGTCAACCGCCCGCTGGCGCCGCTGGGCGCGCTCGAGATCCCGGCGGCGGACAAGGCGGAGTCGGAGAAGGACATCGAGGCCACGCGCGTGGAGACCACGGGCGTCCCCGACGGCCGGTCGACGGGCGACACGGACCCCGAGGGCGTCCTGGACAACGAGACCCCGGAGGCGTCCGACGAGTCCTCCCCCGAGGCGCCGCCCGAGTCCTCCCCGGAAGCCACCCCCGCCATCACCCCGGAGGCGTCCCCGGAGGCATCGCCGGAGACGGCTCCCGGGACCGGCGGCGACCTCACGGACGCCGCCGAGCCCCCCGCGGTCCACTACGTCGGCCCGCGCCCGCGCATCGTCACCCGGGCCGGCTGGGGCGCCGACGAATCGATCCGCGAGCGGGGCTTCCCGTACTCCAGGACCGTGCGCGCCGCCTTCGTCCACCACACGGCCTCCGGCAACAGCTACCGCTGTGCGCAGTCCGCCTCCGTCATCCGCGGTATCTACCGCTACCACGTGGTGAGCAGCGGCTGGCGGGACCTCGGGTACAACTTCCTCATCGACAAATGCGGCACGGTGTACGAGGGCCGGGCAGGCGGTGTGGCGAAACCCGTCAGAGGCGCCCATACTCTCGGTTTCAACACCAACAGCATGGGCATCGCCGTGCTCGGATCCTTCGGGAGGAGCGACCCGCCGACCGCAGTGGTGAACGCTCTGGCCCGGCTGACCGCCTGGAAGCTCGGCCTCTACGACGTCAACCCGCTCGGGACCGCGTCCCTGGTCTCCGGCGGCGGAAACCTCTACAAGAAGGGCACCTCTGTCAGGCTCAAGGTCATCTCCGGACACCGCGACGGCTACGCCACCGCCTGCCCGGGTGACCGCCTCTACAACCGGCTCGGCGCCGTCCGCGCCGCGGCGGCCCGGCTCCAGGGCCGCTGACCGGGCGGAGCGGAGCCTCACGTTCTGCATACACTGGCCGCCGATCACGGCCCGGCCCCAGCAGGAAAGCAGAGACAGACACCTTGACTTCTTCGTCAGAAGCGATCCTCCTGGTCGGCGGCAAGGGAACCCGGCTGCGCCCGCTCACGGTGCACACGCCCAAGCCGATGGTTCCGGCGGCGGGCGTCCCGTTCCTCACCCACCAGCTCGCGCGGGCCCGTGCCGCAGGGATCGAGCACATCGTGCTCGCCACGTCCTACCTGGCGGAGGTCTTCGAGCCGTACTTCGGCGACGGCTCCGCCCTGGGCCTGCACCTGGAGTACGTCACCGAGGTCGAGCCCCTCGGCACGGGCGGCGCGATCCGCAACGTCGCCTCCCGCCTCCACTCGGCCCCCGACGAGCCGGTGCTGATCTTCAACGGCGACATCCTCACGGGCCTGGACATCGAGGCGCTCGTGCGGACCCACCGCACCAGTGGGGCGGACGTCTCCCTCCACCTGACCCGGGTCGAGGACCCGAGGGCCTTCGGCCTGGTGCCCACGGACGCCACCGGCAGGGTCACGGCCTTCCTGGAGAAGCCCCAGACGCCCGAGGAGATCGTTACCGACCAGATCAACGCCGGCGCGTACGTCTTCAACCGCTCCGTGATCGACACGATCCCGGCGGGCCGCCCCGTCTCCGTGGAACGCGAGACGTTCCCCGGCCTCCTGGCGGCCGGCGCCCACCTCCAGGGCATGGTCGACTCCACCTACTGGCTGGACCTCGGCACCCCCCAGGCCTTCGTGCGCGGCTCCGCCGACCTGGTCCTGGGCCGCGCGCCGTCCCCGGCGGTCCCCGGCCGCTGCGGCGACCGGCTGGTCCTCGACGGCGCCGACGTGGCCCCCGACGCCAAGCTCATGGGCGGCACGGTCATCGGCGCCGGGGCCCGCGTCGAGCCGGGCGCGCGCGTCGACGGCAGCACCGTCCTGGACGGCGCGGTCATCGAGGCCGGGGCCCACGTCCGCGACTCCCTCGTCGGCGCGGGCGCCCGCATCGGCGCCCGTACGGTCCTGGACGGCGCGGTCATCGGCGACAACGCCCACGTCGGCCCCGACAACGAACTGCGCGCGGGCGCCCGCGTCTGGTGCGACGCACAGATCCCGCAGGGCGCGATCCGCTTCTCGTCGGACCAGTAGGCCCAGGACGTACCCTGGCCGAATGGCCACCCGCACCTGGGTACCGCCCGGCGGCGGCCCGTACGACCTGCGACGCACCCTGGGCGTCCTGGCACGCGGCCCCGGCGACCCGGCCTACCGCACGACACCGGACGGCTCCCTCTGGCGTGCCTCACGCACCCCCGAGGGCCCGGGCACGCTGCGCCTGACGGCGCACGACGGCCAGGTCCACGCCGAGGCGTGGGGCCCGGGCGCCGACTGGCTCCTGGAACACCTGCCCACCCTCCTCGGCGAGTCGGACGCCCCGGCGGCCTTCACCCCCCGCCACCGCCTGGTCCACGAGGCGCACCGCCGCAACCCGGGCCTGCGGCTGGCCCGTACCGGGCTGGTCCTGGAGTCGCTGATCCCCTCGATCCTCGAGCAGAAGGTCACCAGCGACGAGGCGTACCGCGCCTGGCGCCTGCTGCTCCAACGCCACGGCGAACAGGCGCCGGGCCCGGCCCCCGGGGGCCTGCGCGTGATGCCGGACCCGGGAACCTGGGCGCTGATCCCCTCCTGGGAGTGGCACAAGGCGGGCGTGGACGCCAAGCGCTCGGCGACGATCATCCGCGCGGCCCGCGCGGCGGCACGCCTGGAGGAGACCGCGACGATGGACGGGCCCCAGGCGTCGGCCCGCCTCCAGCTGATCCCGGGCATAGGCCCGTGGACGGCGGCGGAGACCCTCCAACGCACCCACGGCGCGGCGGACGCGGTGACGGTCGGGGACCTCCACCTGCCGCGGATCGTCGGCTACGCCCTGACCGGATTCCGCGGGGCGGACGACGCGGCGATGCTGGACCTGCTGGCGCCGTACGAGGGCCAGCGGTACCGGGCGTGCCGCCTGATCCTGCTGAGCGGCGTCACCCTGCCACGGCGGGCTCCCCGCTTCTCGGTGCGCAACTTCAGCCACATGTGAGGGGGCCGGGTGCGGGCCGGTGGTCGGTTTGTGCCCACCCGTTCCGCCCTGCGGAACGATTGCCCACAAACCGCCGGCTAGCGCACCGCGATGAACGCCGACGCGTCCCGCGGGGCCCGGTCCGGGGGAGGGGCGGCAGGGCGGCCGACCGCGATCGCGCCCATCGGGTCCCATCCCTCCGGGAGGGCCAGGACCTCCCGTACCACCTCACGGCAGAACATCGTCGACGAAACCCAGGCCGACCCCAGCCGCTCACCCGCCAGCGCCACCAGGAAGTTCTGCACGGCGGCCCCCGCCGCCACCACGAACATCTCCCGCTCCGCCGCCGACCGCCGCGCGTCGGGGTACGTGTGCGACCCCTCCATCACCAGGCACGGCACCACCAGGTACGGCGCCTTCCGCAGCACATCGCCCCGCCGCACCCGCTTGGCGATGCTCTCCTCCGAGCGCCCGTCCGCCCGCAGGTCCGCGATCCACGCGTCCCGCATGGCGTCCAGCAACTGTCCCCGCGCCGCCTCGGACTCGAGCAGCACGAACCGCCACGGCGTCGTGTGGTGCGGCGCCGGCGCCGTCACGGCGGCGGCCACGGCCCGCCGCACCGCCCCCGGATCGACCGGGTCGTCGGTGAACTCCCGTACCGTCCGCCGCAGCGATACCGCTTCGCGCACCGCCTCCGACGTCCCCAGCCGGAACATGTCGTCCTCGGCGGGGCGCACCAGCCACCGTGCGCCCACCTCCTCCTCTTCCCGCGCGCCGGCCACGACGTGCTCCAGGCCCCGCACCACGGCCACCGGCAGGCCGGCGGCCTTGCCCTTGACCAGGTCGCCGGCCGCGGCCAGCTCGTCGACGGTCGCCACGACGGTGGCGACGAGCGGGTTGCCGTACGCGTCCACGCCCCCGCGCAGGTCGTCGGCGACCCGCACCCCGGCCGCGCCGAGCGCGAAGTCCGTGACGCCCTTGCGCCAGGGCCGCCCGGCGGTGTCGGTGATGACGACGCCCACGTCCACGCGGAGGGTGTCCCGCAGGCCGTCCCGGATCCGCCGCGCGGAGGCGTCGGGGTCCTCGGGCAGCAGCAGCACGGTACCGGCGGCGGTGTTGGAGGCGTCGACGCCGGCGGCGGCCATGACCAGGCCCAGCCGGTTCTCGACGATGCGCAGCGGACCGCGCCGGGCCACGAGCCGCACCGACTCGGCGTCGATCGCGGCCTCGCGGTCCGCGGCGGCGAGGATGCGCCCCTCGGCCTTGCTGACGATCTTGGAGGTGACGACCAGGACGTCACCGTCGACGAGACCGGGCGTCCCGTCCGCGCCGGCGGCCGCCGCGATGATCTTGACGAGGTCGTCGCCGGGCCGCACCTCGGGAATGCCGGGCAGCGCCCAGACCCGGTAGGAGGGAAGCGTGCTCACCGCCGTACCTCCTCGGCGAGCGCCAGCGCCTCGCGGGCCATGGCGGCCGTCGCCTCGACGTCGGTCATCATCAGCGGTACGGCCCGGCACCGGATCCCGGCGTCCTCGACCTCGGCCACGGCGCCCGCGTCGACGGAGTCGACCAGCCACCCGTCGAGCAGCCCGGAGCCGTAGTGCCGGGCGACGGCCGCGGCCGTGGCCTCGACGCCGACGGCGGCGAGCACCTTGTCGGCCATGCCCCGCACGGGCGAGCCGCCGACGATGGGGGAGAGCCCGACGACGGGGGCCCCGGCGTCCGCGACGGCCTCCCGGATGCCCGGCACGCCCAGGATGGTGCCGACGCTGACGACGGGGTTCGACGGCGGGAAGAGGATGACGTCCGCCTCGGCGATGGCCTCCAGCACGCCGGGCGCCGGCTTGGCCTGCTCCGCGCCGACCGGGATGATCGCGTGGGCCGGCACGGAGGCGTGCATCCGGACCCAGTACTCCTGGAAGTGCACGGCCTTGCGTCCGCCGTCGCCTTCCGGGTCGTCGATCAGTACGTGCGTCTCGACGCGGTCGTCGCTCATCGGCAGCAGCCGCACCCCGGGCCGCCACCGCGCGCACAGCGCCTCGGTGACGGCGCTGAGCGGGTAGCCGGCGCCGAGCATCTGCGTACGGACGATGTGGGTGGCGAAGTCGCGGTCGCCGAGCCCGAACCATTCTGGGCCGACGCCGTAGGCGGCCAGCTCCTCCTTGACGGCGAAGGTCTCCTCCGCCCGCCCCCACCCCTGTTCCTCGTGGATGCCACCGCCGAGCGTGTACATCACGGTGTCGAGGTCGGGGCAGACCTTGAGCCCGAACAGGTGGATGTCGTCACCGGTGTTGCCGATGACGGTGATCTCCGCGTCGGGGACTGCTGACATGAGGCCACGGAGGAAGCGGGCGCCCCCGATCCCGCCGGCCAGAACCACAATGCGCTGCATGCTTGCAGTCTGTCAGCAGCGGCCCCCGGCTCCGCAGAAGGGCCCGCTCTAGCGGGCGTCGCCCACCGTGCCGCAGTGCGCGTGCGGCGTCCGCACAGGCGAGGCGACTCCCTGATACGCGTCCGGCCGGTGCATGGGCATCTCGGTCAGCCCGGGGAAGTAGACGTGCAGGCTCACGGCGGGCTCGAGAGAGTCGTTGACGATCTCGTGGACGTAGCCCGGCGCGAAGACCCGCTGCGCGCCGGCGCCCAGCGCGCGCGACGGGCGCCGCCCGTCGCCGGTGCGCTCGGTCAGCTCGCCCCGCAGGACGGTCAGCACGCCGGAGGAGCGGCCGTGGTCGTGCAGTCCGCTGCCCTGCCCGGGGACCCAGCTGAGCAGCCAGACCTCGTAGCCGGGGCCGGTGCGCAGCCGGTGGTACCAGCGGCTGGCGGCGTCGTAGCGCACGAGCGGGGCCCAGGCGGCGGTGTCGGCGGCCAGGGAGCGGGCCAGGCCGGCGAACTCGGCGACGGTGGCGGGGTGGGCGGCGGGCGGCGGCATCAGGTGCGGGACGGCGAGCGGGTCGCCGGCGATCTGGACGTCGCTGTTCATGTGGGTGGGTTCCTCGGCGGTGTGCGGGCGGCGGCACGGGGCTGGCGGGAGCCGTGCCGGGCGGGAGCAGACAGGAAGGGGGCGGCATGGGGGCACGTACGCACCGGCGACGGGCGCGAGCCCGGCGGTGACGGCAGAACCGGAAGGCCCCGGAGGGGCGGAGGATCAGCTGGAGCGGAAGCGTCGCGGCATCAACAGCTGGAACAGCGACAGCGCGCCTGGACAGCACAGCGGGACCCGTAGGCACGGGTCAGGCTGAGAGTCCCCATGGCAGAGGCCAGGGGAAGCGAGGTCGCTGGCATGCGAACAAGGAGACCGGCTCGATGCGCCTGTGTCAACCGAGTGTCCGTTTTGGTGCCGTTTTCTCACTCGTCCGGTTAATGAGTGGGGCAAAAGGTTTGTGTCTCGGAGTGTGCGGACAGTGGGGCGGCGAGCGGAGTCGTAAACATCGTTCTGTCCCCGTGTGGGCGGGGATGGCCCAGAGCCCACTGCAACGGCTCTGCCACGCGTCGCGTCCTCTTCTGTGAGCGGGAGGGACGGGACGCTTGTGGCGAGTGAGAGAAGTGTCCACTCTTGTGGCGGTTTGGCAACTTTCCGCTCAGCCTTGGTTCCGCAGAGTGAATAAGGGGCCCAATAGCAGATCCCGGCTTGACTGCCCCGGATCGGCGCACTTGTAATTTCACTCGTGTCGTTCTGCCGCATCCGACGCGCGGCAGCACACGGGGACGCAATGACAGACGAGGGGCGCACATGACCGAGCTGTTCCAGCAACTGCTGGTCGAGGAGGCGGACGAGGAGCTCGGCTGGCAGGAGCGCGCGTTGTGCGCTCAGACCGACCCCGAGTCCTTCTTTCCCGAAAAGGGCGGATCCACACGTGAGGCGAAGAAGGTCTGCCTCGCCTGTGAAGTCCGTTCCGAGTGCCTGGAATATGCCCTTGCCAACGACGAACGCTTCGGAATCTGGGGCGGTTTGTCCGAACGCGAACGCCGCCGCCTGAAGAAGGCCGCGGTCTGAGACCGGCTTCATGATCTGACGAGATGTCTTATCGAGGACCGGTCAAGGGGACTGAGGGGCTGTCGGCTCCACCCACTCCCGCAGCACGATTCATACCGCACGGTCCGCCTCTCGCGCCCCGCAAGCGAGAGGCGGACCGCTGTGTTCGCAGCCACTAGTGTGGGGGCCCGTCCGAGACGTACCGACGCCCCGCGCGGGCGCTCACACGTCCACTGCAGTCTCCACTGAACCGGGGCCCGCACCTGCCATGTTCGACCCCACCATTCCCCCGGCGTTCCCCCGTCACGTCGTCACCGCCGTGCTCGTCGCCCACGACGGCGCCCGCTGGCTGCCCGACGCCCTCGCCGGCCTGCTCGGCCAGGAACGGCCCGTCCAGCACGCCGTCGCCGCCGACACCGGCAGCGCCGACGACTCCCGGCGGCTGCTGGCCGACGCCCTCGGCGCCGGCCAGGTCCTGCACCTCGCCCGCCGCTCCGGCTTCGGCGCGGCCGTCGCCGAAGCGGTGCGCACGGCCCCCGTACAGGGCGCTGACGACCTGCCGTACCTGCGGCGCTCCAGCGGCTGGGACCCGGTCGGGCGCACCTGGACCGAGGACGCCCACGGCGCCGACCTCGAACCCGTGCAGTGGCTGTGGCTGCTCCACGACGACTGCGCACCCGAGCCGGGCGCCCTGCACGAACTGCTGCGCGTGGCCGACGCCGAGCCGGACGCCGCCGTCATCGGCCCCAAGCTCCGCAGCTGGTACGACCGCAGACAGCTGCTGGAAGCCGGCGTCTCCATCGCCCGCAGCGGCCGCCGCTGGACCGGCCTGGAGCGCCGCGAACAGGACCAGGGCCAGCACGACCAGGTACGGGCCGTCCTGTCCGTCTCCACCGCCGGCATGCTCATCCGCCGCGACGTGTGGGACGAGCTCGGCGGCTTCGACGCCCGCCTGCCGCTCATGCGCGACGACGTCGACCTGTGCTGGCGCGCCCACGCCGCCGGCCACCGCGTGCTCGTCGCCCCCGATGCCGTCCTGCGCCACGCCGAGGCCGCCGCCCGCGAGCGCCGCCCCGTCGACTGCGTCGGCCGCAACACCGTCAACCCGCACCGCGTCGACAAGGCCGGAGCCGTCTACACGCTCCTGGCCAACACGCGCGGCGCGCTCCTGCCGTACGTCATGCTCCGGCTCGTCCTGAGCACCCTGCTGCGCACCCTCGGCTACCTCGTCGGCAAGGCCCCCGGCCAGGCGCTCGACGAACTCGCCGGGTTCATCGCCGTACTGCTGCGCCCCGGGCGCATCAGCGCGGCGCGCAAGCGGCGCGGCGAGCCCCGGACCGCGCCGGGCGAGCTGCGCCCGCTCTTCCCGCCGCCCGGCGCGACCGTCCGCGCCACCGTCGAGCAGCTCGTGAGCGACTTCGGCGGCCGGAGCGACGACGGGCTCCCGGCCGCCGGACGCCACGGCGCCGTCGAATCCGGCCCCGGAGGGGACGACGCCGACTATCTGGAGATCGAGCAGTTCGCGCGCCTCAGACGTGTCGCCCGTAAACCCGCGCCCGTCCTCTTCGCCCTGCTGCTGCTCGTCTCCGCCGTCGCCTGCCGCGGCCTGTTCGGCGGCGGCGCGCTCTCCGGCGGCGCGCTGCTGCCCGTACCCGACCATGCCTCGGCCCTGTGGGCCGCCTACACCGACGGCTGGCACCCGGTCGGCGTGGGCAGCACCGACGGCGCGCCCCCCTACCTGGCCGTCCTCGCGGCGCTCAGCACGCTCTTCCTGGGCTCCACCGGCTTCACGCTGACGCTGCTGCTGGTCTGCTCCGTCCCGCTGGCCGGCCTGACCGCCTACTTCGCCTCCCGCCCGCTGATCGACTCCCGGCTGCTGCGGGCGTGGGCGGCCGTCGCCTACGCCTTCCTGCCGGCCGCCACCGGCGCGCTGGCCACGGGCCGGCTGGGCACGGCCGTCCTGGCCGTCCTGCTGCCGCTCCTGGCCCGGACGGCCGTCGCGGCGACGGGCCTGCGCGTCCCCGGCGCCCGGCCCACCTGGCGGGCCGCCTGGGCCTGTGCGCTGCTGCTGACCGTCACGACCGCGTTCACGCCGGTGGTGTGGCCGCTCGCCCTGCTGCTGGGCCTCGGCGCGCTCGCCCTGCACTGCGTGCGCGGCGGCACCGCCCAGGCGGCCCTGCACGGGCCGCGCCTGCTCGCGATGGCCGCCACCCCGCTGCTGGTCCTCGCGCCCTGGTCGCTGGGGCTGTTCACCGACCCCGCCCGCTTCCTGACCGAGGCCGGGCTGGAGTACGGGCACCCGGGCGCCTCGCCGCTGCAACTGGTGGTGGCCGACCCAGGCGGGCCCAAGACCTCCGGCGCCCTGCTGCTGGCCGGAGTGGTCCTGGCCGCGCTGGCCGCCCTGCTGCGCGCCGACCGCGTGCTCGCCGTGCGCACCGCCTGGGCCGCCGCGCTGGCCGGGCTGCTGTGCGCGGCGGTGGCCAACGGCTCGGCCTGGGCGGGGCCCGCCACCCTGCTCTACGGCCTCGCCCTGATCGCGGCGGCCGTCGTCGGAGCCGAGGGCGCCCGCGAGCGCGTCGCGGCACAGAGCTTCGGCTGGCGGCAGCCCGTCGCCGGTCTCATCGCCCTCACCGCCGGCGCCGCCCCGCTCGTCGCCGCCGTCGTGTGGACGGCCGGCGGCGCGGCCGGCCCGCTGGAGCGGCGCGACCCCGTACAGGTCCCGGCGTTCGTCGCCGAGGAGGCGAGCACCCGCGACCAGGCCCGCACCCTGATGCTGGGCGGCGCCGACGGCCGGCTGACCTACACGCTCGTGCGCGGCTCGGGCGCGCGCCTGGGCGACGCCGAGCCGGCGGCCGCCGCCGGCCGGGACGAGCGGCTGGGCGCCGTGGTCGCCCACCTCGCCGCGGGCTCCGGCGCCGACCAGGCGGGCCGCCTCGCCGACTACGCCGTCGGCTATGTGCTCGTACGCGACAGCGCGCCCGGCCGGACGGCCCGCGTCCTGGACGCGACCCCCGGTCTGACGCGGCTCAGCCAGGAGGACCACAGCGCGCTGTGGCGGGTGGACCGGCAGGTCGCCCGCGTCACGATCGTCAGCGGCGCACGGCAAGCGGACGGCAGCCGGCCGACCGCACCGGTGCCGGTGGCCGCCGGTCCCGTCGCGGCGCACACCACGATTCCGGCCGGTTCCGGCGACCGCGTGCTGCGGATCGCCGACAAGGCCGCGCCCGGCTGGCGTGCCACGGTCGACGGCCGTGCTCTCGAACGCGTCACCGTCGACGGCTGGGCCCAGGGCTTCCGGCTGCCGGCCGGGGGCGGAAAGCTCGCCCTGACCTACGAGACCTCGGGCGCCCGCACCGCGTGGCTGTGGACGCAAGCGCTGCTGGCCGTCGTCCTGGTGGTCCTCGCCCTGCCGGGCCGCCGCCGGAAGGTCGACGACGACCTGCCGGAGGCCGGCGCCGAGGCGCCGGCGGCCCCCGTGCCCGCGCAGGCCGCGCCCGGAGAGGGCCGGCGGGCGCGCAGGCTGCGGGCGGCCGCGGAGGGCGCGGCGGCCCCGACGGCCGTGGTGCCGCAGCAGCCCGCCCCGGAGCCCCCTCCCGCGGACCCGTACGTCCCGTACGAGCAGCCGGCCGCGGCCGACGCCGACCCCTATGCCGCCGTGCCGCACCAGCAGCAGTACGCCGAGTGGGACCAGGGCTACGGCTACGGACAGCAACAGCAACAGCGATACGAAGATGGCGCGACGGGCGCAATGGGCGCTGCGGGCACCGGCTATGACGGCTCGTACCCTCAGCAGTCCCCCTACCCCTACGGCGAGAGCGGCGGCCAGGTGGACCGGGCGGCCGGGGCCGACGGGCAAGGTCACCACCCGGCGGACCCCTACGCGGACGGCGCGTACGACCCGTACGGCTATGGACAGCAGCAGCCCTACCGCGGCGGGAGCGACCAGCAGTGAAGCGCACCACCCTGTCCCTGTTCGCCGTCACGGCGTCGCTCGCCGTCGTCACGGGCGTCGCCGCGCTCAACCCGCCCTCGGACGGCGACGAGAGCGGCACGAAGACGACTGCCGCCCGGATGCCCGTCCAGCGCTCCACGCTGCTGTGCCCGGCGCCCACCTCCTCGGACGTGGGCGACACGGCGTACACCGCCTTCACCCCGGCCGGGAAGGGCGCCGCGGCCCGCGCGTCCGCGGCGGACCTGTTGCCGGCGGCGGGCCCGGCCCGGCCCGACAAAGCTGACTCCAAAAAGGACGAGCCGAAGAAGGACGAGGGCAAGAAAGCCGACGCCAAGAAGGACGAGAAGGACGCGAAGGATCCGGGCAAGCCCGTCCTGTCCCTCAAGGAGCCCGGCAAGCCCGTCACCGCGACCACGAGCCGCTCCGACGCCCCCGCCCTCATCGGCACCGCCGACGGCCCGCTCGCCCCGGGCTGGACCGCGCAGCAGACCACGACCGTCGCCGCGGGCAGCGGGCGCGGGCTGCACGGCGTGGCGTGCGCGGCACCCGACACGTCCTTCTGGTTCCCCGGCGCGAGCACCGCCAAGGGCCGCCAGGACTACGTCCACTTGACCAACCCCGACGACGCGGCGGCCGTCGTCGACCTCGAGCTGTACGGCAAGGACGGCAGGATCAAGTCCGCCACCGGGGACGGTGTCAACATTCCGCCGCGTTCCACCGTCCCCGTTCTGTTGTCCACCCTCACGGACGTGACGGAGGAGAACCTCACCCTGCACGTGGCGGCCCACTCCGGCCGGGTGGGGGCCGCGGTGCAGGCGTCCGACGAGAAGCTCGGCGGCGACTGGCTGCCGGCGTCCGCCGACGTGTCACCGGACGTGGTGCTGCCCGGCATTCCGGCCGACGCCACGTCGGTGCGGCTCGTCGCCTTCGCACCCGGGACGGACGACGCCGACGTGAAGGTGCGGCTCGCGGGGCCGGGCGGTTCCCTCACCCCGGCCGGGCACGAGTCGCTGCACATCAAGAGCGGGATGACCGCGGCGGTCGACCTGGGGGACATCACCAAGGGCGAGGCGGGTTCGCTGCTGCTGACCGCCGAGCGCGGCAGCGCGCCGGTCGTGGCGGCGCTGCGCGTGACGCGCGGCAAGGACGACAAGCAGGAGACGGCGTTCATCCCCGCCACGGCCGCGATCAACGAACGCGGCACGGTCGCCGACAACCGCGCCAAGGGCAGCACGCTGGCCCTGGTCGCCCCCGGCAAGGACGCGCAGGTGAAGGTGGTGGCGTCGGCGGGCAGCGAAGGCGGTACAGCGGTCAGCCGGACCTACACCGTCAAGGCCGGCACCACGCTGTCCGTGGAGCCGCCGCAGCCGGCCGGTGGCAAGGGCGTGTACGCGCTGACGGTGGAGAAAGTCTCCGGCGGTCCGGTGCACGCCTCGCGGATGCTGGCCCTGCCGAAGGACGGCGTCCCGATGTTCACGGTCCAGCCGGTCGCGGACGACCGTTCCACGGTGGCGGTACCGGAGGCGGAGCAGGACCTGTCGATGCTGAACGACTGACGCCCGGCGTACGACGGGAGAGCCGGCGCGCGGGAGGCCGGCTCACTCCTGCCCGTAGCGCGGGTCCACCGATTCGGGCGCGAGCCCCAGCAGCTCGGCGACCTGCTCCACCACGACCTCGTGGACCAGCAGGGCCCGCTCGTCGCGGGTCTTGGTCCTAATCTCCACCGGACGGCGGTAGACGACGATCCGGTCCGGCTCGTCGCCGTGCGCGGCCACGTACCGGCCGAGCGGCACGCTCTCCCCGTCGAGAAGGGCGTCCAGGGGATCCGGCAGCCCCGGCTCCGTCCCCAGCGGCACCTCGCGTACGGCGAAGTCGACGGCCGCCAGCTGCGGCCAGCGCCGCTCCAGCCGCTCCGCGGAGTCGTGGACCAGGTCGACGAACGCCTCGGCCCGGGTGACCGACAGCGGCACCTGAGGGGGCGCGATGGGGCCGCGCATGCCGCGTCCGTGGCGGTCGCGGTGGCGCGGTCGCGGCCCGGTCGGGCCGGCGGCACCCCCGGCGTCGGAATGGGGAGGTACGGGGCTGTCCATCACCCCCGAGGGTATCCGCCGCCCGGCGGTACGCACGCGGTAGCGGCCCATCTCACGGCATGTCGCATCATGAGCGTTCCAGCCAGCTATGCGATCAATTACAGTCACCTCCTGGACCGGCGATCTCCTGCCGAATGACACTATGTGTGCCTGGTGGTGACAGTTTCGGTCGTGGTTTCTTCGCCTCCCAAGGCCCCGCCTTCGGGGGTCGGGCCAGGTCGACCAGGCCGTTCGACAAAGGGTGTCCACCGGACGAACCGGGACGACACGGAGGAGTGAGCCGGGGGTGAGTCGTCGCGGCCCGCTCAAGAGTGCGGTACCGTCCCACCTCGTGAGCCCTGTACGTCGCTGTTCGCGCACCGCGTGCGGCCGCCCGGCCGTCGCGACGCTGACGTACGTCTACGCCGATTCGACCGCCGTCCTCGGCCCGCTCGCCACCTACGCCGAGCCCCACTGCTACGACCTGTGCGCCGAGCACTCCGAGCGCCTGACCGCACCCCGCGGCTGGGACGTCGTCCGCCTCGCCGTCGACAGCACGACCGCCCGGCCCAGCGGCGACGACCTCGAAGCCCTCGCCAACGCCGTGCGCGAAGCGGCCCGCCCCCAGGAGCGCACCGCCGGCCCCGGCACCGCGCCGGGCATCACACCCACCGGCCGGGGCGCGGACCCGATGGAGGTCGCCCGCCGAGGCCACCTCAGGGTGCTGCGCTCGCCGGACTCCTGACGCCCCCGCACCCCCCGCCCCCCTTCAGGCCCCCCGCACGGGCCTTCCTGACGGCCCGTACCCCGTACGGACGCCGTGCGGCATCCGGACCCGTGGCCCCGGCAGGTAGGTTTGTTGTCCCGAACCGGACTCCAGGAGGGGTTGGCTGTGGCTGATCTGTCGCAGATCGTGAAGGCGTACGACGTGCGCGGCGTGGTGCCCGACCAGTGGGACGCGTCCCTGGCCGAGCTGTTCGGCGCCGCCTTCGCCCAGGTGACCGGCGCGAGCGCGATCGTGGTCGGCCACGACATGCGCCCCTCCTCGCCCGAGCTCTCCCGCGCCTTCGCACGCGGCGCCGCCGCGCGCGGCGTGGACGTCACCGAGATCGGTCTGTGCTCCACCGACCAGCTCTACTTCGCCAGCGGCCGGCTCGACCTGCCCGGCGCCATGTTCACGGCCAGCCACAACCCCGCGCAGTACAACGGCATCAAGCTGTGCCGCGCGGGCGCCGCCCCCGTCGGCCAGGACACCGGCCTCGCCGACATCCGCGCCCTCGTGGAGCAGTGGGCGGAGACCGGAGCGCCCGAGCCCGCCGCGACACCGGGCGAAATCACCCGGCGCGACGTCCTCGCGGACTACGCCACGCACCTGCGCTCCCTGGTCGACCTCACCCGGATCCGGCCCCTGAAGGTCGTCGTGGACGCGGGCAACGGCATGGGCGGCCACACCGTCCCCACCGTCTTCGACGGGCTGCCCCTGGACCTCGTCCCCATGTACTTCGAGCTGGACGGCACCTTCCCCCACCACGAGGCCAACCCCCTCGACCCCAAGAACATCGTCGACCTGCAGGCCAAGGTCCGCGCGACCGGCGCCGACATCGGCCTCGCCTTCGACGGCGACGCCGACCGCTGCTTCGTCGTGGACGAGCGCGGCGAGCCCGTCCCGCCGTCCGCGATCACCGCGCTCGTCGCCGCCCGCGAGCTCGCCAAGTCCCCCGGCGCCACCGTCATCCACAACCTGATCACGTCGTGGTCGGTGCCCGAGGTCGTCAAGGAGCACGGCGGCACCGCCGTCCGCACGCGGGTGGGGCACTCCTTCATCAAGCAGGAGATGGCCCGCAGCGGCGCGATCTTCGGCGGCGAGCACTCCGCGCACTACTACTTCCGCGACTTCTGGAACGCCGACACCGGCATGCTCGCCGCCCTCCACGTCCTGGCGGCGCTCGGCGGCCAGGACGGACCGCTCTCCGAGCTGGTGCGCCAGTACGACCGCTACGCCGCCTCCGGCGAGATCAACAGCACCGTCGCCGACCAGATCGGCCGGGCCGCCGCCGTCAAGGCCGCCTACGAGGGCCTCGAGGGCGCCGAGCTGGACGAGCTCGACGGCCTGACCGTCACCACCCCCGACTGGTGGTTCAACCTGCGCGCCTCCAACACCGAGCCGCTGCTGCGCCTGAACGTGGAGGCCCGCGACGCCGCCACCGTCGCGCGCGTACGCGACGAGGTACTGGCGATCGTCCGCGCCTGACCGGGCCCGGCGGGCCTGTCCGCCGGCGGCCGGTCCGGCCGCGCCGAGGACAGGCCGCCGGGCAGGGGCGGGAAAGAACCGCCGGACACCCCCGAGGGCTTACGCTGGCCCCACAGAACCGCACATCCCCGAAGGGAACCCTCATGCCGCTCGAAGCCGGCCTCCTGGAGATCCTCGCCTGCCCGGCCTGCCACACCTCCCTCCGCGAGGAGAGCGCCACCGAGGAGAGCCCCGAGCTGGTGTGCGAGAGCCAGAGCTGCGGCCTGGCCTACCCCATCCGCGACGGCATCCCCGTCCTGCTCGTGGACGAGGCCCGCCGCCCCGCCTGAGCGCCGCCCGCCCCGTCCTGCTGCCGGCCGGTAACCCGCACCCCACGGCGATCGGAGACTGATCAACGGTGTTCGACGAGTCCCTCCTCGACAACCCCGACGGCCTCTCCCGCGCCGATCTCCACGGCCTGCTCCGGGGCGCCGCCGAATCCGGCGCCCGGGTCCGCACGGCCGCCCGCAACGCCGCCGAGGCCGGCGTCGGCGCCCTCGAACCGGACGGCCGCCCACGCGCCGTCCTGGTCGCCTGCCCCGGCCCGGCCGGCGGTTCCGTCGCCGACCTGCTCGGCGCCCTCGCCGGGGACACCTGCCCCGTCACCCTGATCCGCCCGGCAGGCGTGGCCCCCGCCCCCGGAGCCCTGCGCTGGACGCTCCCCGGCTGGACGGGCCCCCTCGACCTGCTGCTCGTCGCCAGCCCGGACGGTACGGAACCGGGCCTCGCCCTGCTCCTGGAACAGGCCTACCGGCGCGGCTGCTCCGTCGTCTGCGTCGCCCCGGCCGGCTCCCCGCTCGCCGAGGCCACCATCCAGGCCCGCGGCCTCGCGATCCCGCTGAGCACCACCCCGTACGAGGCCGCCATGGCCGGCGCCGAACCCGGCGCGGCGGAGGCGAACGACAACGGGACCCGGGGCGGGACACCCGAACCCGTGCTGCCCACCGGCCCCGGCACGCTCTGGTCCCTGCTCACCCCGCTGCTCGCCCTCGCGGACCGCGTCGGCATGCTCAACGCCCCGCCCGCGGCCCTCGAATCGCTCGCCGACCGCCTCGACCGCATCGCCGAGCGCTGCGGCCCGGCCATCGCCACCTACGGCAACCCCGCCAAGACCCTGGCGGCCGAGCTGGCCGATGCCCTGCCGCTGATCTGGACCGAAGGCGAACTCGCCGCCGCGGCCGGCCGCCGCTTCGCGACGGTCATCGCCGCCCTCGCCGGTGCCCCCGCCCTCGTCGCCGAGCTCCCCGAGGCGCTCACCGCGCACGGCACCCTCCTCGCGGGGGCCTTCGCCGCCGGCGCCGACCCCGAGGACTTCTTCCGTGACCGGGTCGAGGAGCCCGAGGCCCTGCACGCCCGGGTCGTCCTGCTCCGCGAACGCGAACCGGCCGTCACCTCGCCCGCCCCCGCCGCCCGCGAACTGGCCCTGCACCGCGACACCCCCGTCAGCGAGCTCGAGGCCAGCGAGGACAGCAGCCCCCTGGAGACCGTCGCCGAGCTCCTGGCCATCACGGACTTCGCCGCCGTCTACCTGGCGCTCGCCTCCACCCCGTAAACACTGCCGTAAACACCCCTGTAAACCCGCCCGTGCACACCCGCAAGCACCGGAGCCCAGGCAGCGAGCAGAGCCGCGTCACAGCGCCGACAGTCAGGAACCGCCCCATGGACCGCCTCGTCAACACCGTGCGCCCCTACGCCTGGGGCTCCACCACCGCGATCCCCGAGCTCCTCGGTGTCCCGCCCACCGGCGAACCCCAGGCCGAGCTGTGGATGGGCGCCCACCCCGCGGCACCCTCCCGCATCGACCGCGGCACCGGCCCCCTCCCGCTCGGCGACGTCATCGCCGCCGACCCCGAGGGCGAGCTCGGCGCCGACACCGCGCGGCGCTTCGGCCCCGCCCTGCCGTTCCTCCTCAAGGTCCTCGCGGCAGCCGACCCGCTCTCCCTCCAGGTCCACCCCGACCCCGACCAGGCCCGGGCCGGCTTCGCCGACGAAGAGGCACGCGGCATCCCGCTCGACGCCCCGCACCGCAACTACAAGGACGCCGGCCACAAGCCCGAGCTCATCTGCGCCCTGACACCCTTCGACGGTCTCTGCGGCTTCCGCGCCCCCGACGCCACCGCCGAACTCCTCGCCGCGCTCGACGTCGACCCCCTCAAGCCCTACGTCGACCTCCTGCACGCCCACCCCGAGAGCGCCGCCCTGCGCGAGGTCCTCACCGCCGTGCTCAGCGCCGAGCGCACCGCCATGGCCGAGACGGTCGGCCAGGCCGCGGACGCCGCCCGGCGCCTCGCCGACCACGACGGCCCGCACCGCGCCGCGTACGCCGCCTACGCCTCCCTCGCCCGGCACTACCCCGGCGACCCCGGCGTCATCGCCGCCATGCTCCTCAACCACGTCCGCCTCCAGCCCGGCGAGGCCCTCTACCTGGGGGCCGGAGTCCCGCACGCCTACCTCGAGGGCCTGGGCATCGAGATCATGGCCAACTCCGACAACGTGCTGCGCTGCGGCCTGACCCCCAAGCACGTCGACGTCCCCGAGCTGCTGCGCGTCGTCCGCTTCGAGGCGACCGCCCCCGCCGTCCTGCGCCCGGAGGCCGACGTCGACGGCGCCGAGGTCTACGAGACGCCCGCACCGGAGTTCCGCCTCTCCCGCTACGCGCTCGCCGCCGGCTCCCCGCCGCACCCCCTCGACGCCCGTACCGCCCAGATCCTCCTGTGCACCGCCGGCACCGCCCGGCTGCGGGGCGAGGACGGCTCCGAAACCACCCTGGGACGCGGCGAGTCCGCCTTCGTACGGGCGGGGGAGCGGGTCGACCTGAGCGGCGAGGGATCGGTCTTCCGCGCCACGGCGGCCTCCTGACGCGCGCTCGGGCGCGGCGGCTGCGACAATGACCGGCCGTAACCCCGTAAAGGGAAAGCAAAGAAGCCGCTGTGGCGGAAGGGACATCCCGCACCCATGAGTGCAACAGGCGGAACCAAGGCCATCGTCGCCGCGCTGGGGGCCAATCTGGCCATCGCGGTCGCGAAGTTCGTCGCATTCGCGTTCAGCGGCTCGTCGTCGATGCTCGCCGAGGGCGTGCACTCGGTCGCCGACTCCGGCAACCAGGCACTGCTGCTGCTCGGCGGCAAGAAAGCCCAGAAGAAGGCGAGCGAGGAGCACCCCTTCGGCTACGGCCGGGAGCGCTACATCTACGCCTTCCTCGTCTCCATCGTGCTCTTCACCATCGGCGGCGCCTTCGCGCTGTACGAGGGCTACGAGAAGATCAAGCACCCGCACGAGCTGGAGAACTGGTACTTGCCGGTCGGCGTGCTCGTCTTCGCCATCATCGCGGAGAGCTTCTCCTTCCGGACGGCCATCAAGGAGTCCAACGAACTGCGGGGCTCGCAGTCGTGGACCTCGTTCGTCCGCACGGCCAAGGCGCCCGAGCTGCCCGTGGTCCTGCTGGAGGACCTCGGCGCCCTCGTCGGCCTCATCCTCGCCCTCGGCGGCGTCAGCCTGACGCTCGTCACCGGTGACGGCGTCTGGGACGGCATCGGCACGCTGTGCATCGGCGCCCTGCTCGTCCTGATCGCGCTGGTCCTGGCCGCCGAGACGAAGTCGCTCCTGCTGGGCGAGGCCGCCGGCCCGGAGGACGTCACCAAGATCCGCGCCGCGGTCGTCGACGGCGAGTCGGTCACCGCGGTCATCCACATGCGCACCCTGCACCTGGGCCCCGAGGAGCTCCTGGTCGCCGCCAAGATCGCGGTGCGCGGCGAGGACACCGCGGTCCAGATCGCCCGCGCGATCGACGCCGCGGAGGCCCGCATCCGCGAGGCCGTGCCGATCGCCAGGGTCATCTACCTGGAGCCGGACATCTTCAGCGAGAAGGCAGCGGCGCCCGAATAGAGCCCGTCCGGCGCTTGAGGACCGGGGGTCGGCGGGCGCAGCCCCCGAAAAACCCACCCATCCCGGCCAAATCCAGCCCGTCCGGCGTTTGAGGACCGGGGGTCCGGGGGCGGAGCCCCCGGTTACGGGAAGGGGCGGGGTGGGGGAAAGTGCCCCCCCCCCCCCCCCCCGGGCGG
>NZ_JBEYZU010000007.1:0-26967 GCF_040646235.1 Streptomyces sp. NPDC046261
GCTGCTCTTCGCCATGGACGAGCTGGCCGACCGCATCGAGCGCCGTGTACGCGACCACGCCGGCGCCCTGCTGGACCCGGCGACCGACGCCGCGGCGCGCGGTCTGCTCCGCAGACACGACGCGCCGTCGCTACGCGACGGAAAGACGGCACCGCACTCCGTGCGGTGTTCCGGGACTTCGTCCCGGGAATCCGGGCCACTCCGTGGCCCGGGAGGCCAACTCCGTTGGCCTCGGGCTCGGATCGCTCCGCGATCCGGCCTGACGGAACGCGCTCCGCGCGTTCCTAGGGCTGGCTAGAGGTGACGGGGGTGGCGGCGCCTCAGGTGACGGGAGATCAGGGAATTGAGGTTCACCCGTCATTGGGGTCAGGTGCGGGAGGTGAAGTGGCGGGGAAGGTTCGCCACAATGGCTCCAGGATAGCAGAAATGAACGGATCAGAACACTCCTAACCGGCAGCGTGCGTCATTCTGAGAGGCCCGCTACCTTATGGAGAGACAAGCCACCCCCACCATGACCTAAGGAGCCGCTAGAAGGCAACGAATAGCCACCCGAAAAACCGTTTCTCAAAAACTGGATAAACGCCCATTATCCAGCTCCGAGACTTCCATCGCAACCAGACTATAGCGGTCCTGAAAACACGTCAGACGCACGACGAAGGGAAATAGCGTGCCAGGTAAAGACCTGTTTCCGCATCAGGTGGAAGCGGTCGATGCCATCCTCCATGCTCTGCAGACGCCCGCCGACGGGCACCTCCCGGCCGAGGGGCTGCGCACCCAGGTCATCGCTGCGACCGGCTCGGGCAAGACACTGATCGCCGCCGAGACCGCCCAAAAACTGGCCGCGCGGCGGGTCCTGGTACTGGTGCCGACTCTGGATCTGCTGACACAGACCGCAGCCGCATGGCGGGAGGGCGGACGTACCGGGGCGATGTTCGGGGTCTGCCGGCTACGGGCCGAGGACGCTGACGGCGTGCCCTGTACGACGGACCCAGCCGAGCTCGTGGCATGGGCGCAGGGGCTGGAGCGGGTGACGGTCTTCGCCACCTACGCCGCCGTCGGCCTGGGTATTCTCCAGCGCGCCCATGCGGCGGGCCTTGAGGTGTGGGACCTGATGGTCGTGGACGAGGCCCACCGCACCAGCGGGGACGCAGGCAAGCCCTGGGCGGCCGTCCACGACCAGGCAAAGGTCCCGGCGGCCCGCCGGCTCTACATGACCGCCACGGCCAGGATCTGGGAGGCTGCCGAAGGCAGCCGCGACGAAGCACCCCGGCTGATCGCAAGCATGGATCCGGACTCCGCCGTGTTCGGGCCGGTGGCATTCAAGCTGACCCTGTCCGAGGCCGTCAGTCGCGGACTGGTCGCGCCCTACCAGGTCGTGTGCGTCGACATCACCGACCCTGAACTCCACCAAGCGTTCGAACAGGCTGGGCCCGGCTCGGACGCGGCGCGCGGTGCCCGGCTCGCCGCCTTGCAGACCGGCGTCCTCACCGCGGCGGCGCAGGAGCGGCTGCGGAAGGTCCTGACGTTCCACAGCAAGATCATCGAAGCCGAAGCCATGGCCGAGGGGGTTGCCGACGTCGCGCGGCGACTCTGGCAGGACGACCCGCGCCGGTTTCCGGCGCCGGAACGGGTGTGGGCCGACTGGCTGTACGGCGACCATGCCCCGAGCCACCGGCGCGCCGTACTCACCGAGTTCGCCTCCGACGTCATCGAGGACGAGGACGGGCTGCGGCCGGCAGCGCTGCGTGTGCTGAGTTCCGTGAAGGTGCTCGGCGAAGGGGTCGACACAGCGAACTGTGATTCCGTCGCTTTCTGCGACGCAAGGGGATCCATGGTCGACATCGTGCAAATGGTCGGCCGCGCGCTCCGCATAAAGCCCGGCGAGGGGAAAATCGCATCGCTGATCGTCCCGGTATTCCTCGCGTCGGGTGAAAGCCCGGACGAAATGCTGACCTCTCCGGCCTACGAAACCCTGGCGAAGGTCCTCGGGGCGCTCCGCGCACACGACACCGACACCATCGAAGCCCTCGCCGACCCCCGCGTGCGCAGCGGGAGTTATGAGCCGGAGGAGGAGGCCGGTGAGGCCGGCCGGGAGCGGCCGGAGAGCGAGCGGGGGCCGAGTGTGCCCGCGCGGGAGCTGCTGAAGTTCAGCACGCCTCGGGATCCGGCGCTGCTGGCCCGGTTCGTGAAGCTGCGGGTGATCGAGCCCGAGAACGCCTTCTGGCGGCGTGGCATCGAGGCTGCGGTGCGGTACGTGAAGGAGACCGGCGCCGTGCAGCTGCGGGTCCCGTACGACTTCATCACGCCGGAAGACTGGGTACCGGCCAGGTTTCCGCTGGGGACGTGGCTCGCGGACCAGCGGCGCTTCCACAAGGCTGGACGTCTCGCCTCGGGTCGCGTCGCCGAGCTGGACGGGCTCGGGATGGTCTGGTCCCACCAGGATGTCGCGTTCGAGGAAGGGCTCGCCGCTGCCCGGGCCTGGGCTGAGGTGCATGGGCACTTCCTGCCGCCGGCCACCGCCGTCTGGGATGGTTATCCGGTCGGGACCTGGGCGAAGAACCAGCGCACCGCGGCCCGGCTCGCGGACACCATCGCCGAGCGTCGCGAAGCCGGGCTCCCCGTCGCGTCCAGCGCCAAGGCACTCACCGAAGCGCGGCGGGAGGCGCTGGATGAGATCGACCCGGGCTGGTGCCCGGCCTGGGACGCGGGGTGGCAGCGCTGCTTCCGCCTCGCCCAGGCACACGTCCAGGGCGGCGGGGCAGTGCCGACAGCGGCGGGTGAGGTGATCGTGCAGGGCGAAGACCTCGGCCGTTGGGTCCAGACGTGCCGCCTCGGCTGGGACGCGCTTGTGCCCGTCCAGCAGTGGCTGCTCGCCAACGTCCTCGGCCTCACCCCGGGCGAAGAGCATGAACGGCCCGTGAAGCGCACGCAGGAAGACAAATGGGCGCTCAACCTTCGGGCGGCACGCCAGTACCACGCCCGCGAAGGCCACCTGAACGTGCCCCGGAAACACGTCGAGATCGTGGAGGACCAACCGGTAAAACTCGGCACCTTCATCGACAACACCCGACGCAGGGCCAGCAAACTCACCGAGCAACGCCGCACCGACCTCGACACCCTCGGCATCCGCTGGTAAAGCCGGGCCGGGAGCGCACAGCGCGGGTCTCCAGTGCGCTCCCGCTCCTGGACGTCAGGCGACGGCCCCCAACAGCCCCCACATGCCTCCCGGCCGGGACACTCAGGCACGGCTGACGACCGGGTTCCCGGTGGCCTGGGGGTGGATGCCCTGTGGCTTGGCCTGCCGTTAAGGATCTTGACAGGAGAGGCAAGGTGCCACTGAGTGACGGCCGTCCAGGCCACGAAGGGGAAGACTCATGCTCGGACCTTCAACGTCGTTAATCCGCACGAGGACGGAATCTCACTCGACACGTTCGTCGACTGGCTGGCGACAGCCAAACATCCCCTGACGCGCATCGACGATTGCGACGAGTGGCTCGGCCGCTTTGAGATCACCCTGCGCGTGCTGCCCGGCCGCCAGTAGCAGCATTCGCTGCTCCCCCCCTGCTGCACGCCTTCGCGCGGCCGCAGGAGCCCCTGGCCGGCTCCGCTCTCCCGGCGGAGCACTTCCGCGCGGCAGTGCGGGCAGCCGCCCTCATCAAGGGGAACGACATCCCGCATCTGTCGCAGGACCTGATCACCAAGTACGTGGCGGACCTTCGGGCACGGCATCTGCTGTGACCGATCCCGAGGGAGACCGTGGGTGGTCATTGACGAACTGCGGTCGGCGGCCGGGCTGTGACGTGAACCCTGAGATGGCGTCAGTTTGGCAGTGAATTCTGATGTGTGCTCTTCGCGCTCATCTCCTCCAACCGCCGGACAGGGGCAACCGGCGCTGACGGGTCTGAGCTTGGGGTACGCGGGAAGGAACCGGGCTTGAGCAGGGTGAAACCAGCTCGGCGGATTGTAATTGGTTGCCCTCAGGCGTGGGCTGCGGTGGCGGGTTGTTCGGTGGTGGACAGCCGTTGCGAGCGACGGGCGAGGGTGATCATGACTGCGGGGAAGAGCACGTCGCAGACCAGGACCCCGCCGCCGTTGCCGGGAGCGTGGTTGCCGTTGGCGAACCACTGGTACACGTGGCCGATCACCGCGCCCCAGAGGAACATGCCGGCGCCGAGGCCGACGGTGATGCGCTCACGGGCCGTGGCCGAGGGCGAGGCGGCGCGAAAGCCCATGACGGCGAGGCCGAGGTTGGCGAAGGCGATCTCGAACTCGAAGGGGCTTCGGTTGAAGCCGATCACGTCGGCCATCCCGTCCGGGGCGGTGACGAACGCGATCGTCAGCCACAGACTCCCGCAGCCGAGGGCGGCAACGGCCCACCATCGCTGCCAGGTTTCCAGCGCCGCTCGGCGGGAGGGGCTGTGCCGGGTGCGGATCAGCGCACCGACAGCCGCTACGAGCACCCAGACCAGAGGTAACGCGGACTGCGCCGCGTAGGAGAACTCACTCATACCAAGAGTCTTGCATGGTTAATATTAACCCCGCAAGACTCTGGTACGCTCGGCCCATGGACGACGGACTCGCTGACTTGCTGCATCGCGTGGTGTTCCTGCTCGGAGAGGCCGCGCGACAGCGCGACGACGGCTCCGCCGGGCTGAGTTACAGTCAGATGCGCCTGCTGGGAACACTGGAAGACCTGCAACCAGTGACTCAGCACCGTCTGGCGCAGGCGCTGTCGGTCTCCGACCCCGCGATCAGCCGCGCACTGCGCCCACTGGAGGCAGCCGGGCTCGTCCAGGTCCGCCCCGATCCCGACCACGGACGGCGACGACTGGTCAGTATCACCGACGCCGGCCGCAAAGCCTTCCACGAAAGCGGGAAACCGCTCTACGACGAACTGCGCAACGCCCTGCTCGAGGCCGGCTTCCCCTACGAGCGGTACCTGTCCGACACCGTCCGGCTGGTACAGATCCTGGAGAAGTGAAGCAGCAGGCGGATGCGATGCAGGTCTTCCCGGTCCGCCGCGATGCGCCAGCCCCGATCGAAGCGGCCCGCCCCAGCGCCGCCACCAGGCCGCGGCTACCCAGGCCGCCACCCTGTGCCGGGCCCCGGGCCGAACGCGCTGCCCCGAAAGCGGAGACGGCTGCGGCCCTACCGCAGCAGGCTGTTCGCTGGCTGTGTGAGGCATCCCCCTCCCGTCGTCATGGCGCTGGTGGCCCGGGAAGGTTGACCATGTAGTCATGATCTCCTCGCCCCGCCCGCCGCACGTCGGTGGCCGACCGGATCCGACAGGCGGGACTACCGCGCCCGGTGGAGAGTCCGCTCCCGCCCGCGGGTACCTGCTGGACAACGCGCGCGCCGAGGCCGGCGAGCGGTTCCTTTGGCTGGCCGAGCTGTTCGACGGTGTGACGCGCGGGCACTTCGACCGGCTGGGGGTCAGGGCCGGCTCGCGCTGCTGGGAAGTGGGGGCCGGTGGCACCAGTATCCCGCAGGCGCTCGCGGCGGCCGTCGGTCCGACCGGGCACGTGCTGGCCACGGACATCAACCCGTCGTGGCTGCAGGCAGGCAACGGGTACGAGCCCCACCCTGGCAGGAGACCCGATGTCACCAGGCCCGCCGACACCCGCGACCAGCACATCGCCGACCTGCGGGCTGCGGGCTGCGGGCTGCGGGCTGCGGGCTGCGGGCTGCGCTCCAGCATGCGGTCACCCTGCTCTACTTCTGCGCCGGCCGTGAGGCAGCCGCCGACCCGGTGCAAGCGGAGTCGCTGATCGCAGCTACTGATGGCATGAAGGGCATCCTGACCCGCACTGCGCCCTGAGTCGGCCGATTCGGGGTTCAGAAACAGGCTCTACCGCAGCTTCGAACGACTGGCTCCAGGACGTGCCCGTCGCGTCGTCCGGGCCCGGGTCCGTTCGGGGAGCGGGGCAGGCTGACGATTCATCCACTGCTCAGCCCGCGACCACGCAGCCCGGCTCATCAGTACGTGTACCGCCTCCGGCAGCTCCGCGCACTGCTGTCGGCACCCCTGCGCGCCGCAGTGCAGGGGGGATGCCTGCATGCCCAGGTCCGGGTAGTCCATGGATTTCGGTGGCAGGTAGACACATCCACAGCTCACGCAGGTGAACACGGGACGCATTCGATCAGGTTGCTCCATAACGGGCCCCTCCCTACGGCACGTCACATTTTCCCTGTTCCCCCGCAATTAGTGCAGGCAGAGACGAAACGGTGCGTAACGGCCACCTCCTGGCCATTCTCATCACGCTCGACCGAGTGCAGCTCCTTCTCGGTCAAGCCATCGCCCAGGCAAGCATTTGCACTGCTGCTCCTGCCCGTCGGACATCTTGGAGCCTCCTCGTAGGCTGACACGCTGCCGGGGCCTTCCGGAGGACCGGAGCGCGTATCCGAGCGTACGCGCCCGAGCACTCACCGGGAAACGCCCCACAGCGCCCTTGCCTCACTGACACCCAGATGACGAACCGCTACCGACACTCTCGTGCAGACCGCCAGCCAGGGGCGCGGCCCGGTCGGGCGGCAGGAGCAGAAGTGACACCGAGGTGGGAGGACGCAAAACCACCAAGTGCCCCGTCCGATGCACGCGAATCCGGTGTGCTGGGCAGCAACACACCGGCACTTCTACTGGGGAGCGATGATGACCGACATCCGTATGAGCTCTGACGTACGGACCGCGCTGGGGCCGGACGGGGTCGCCAAGGCTGGAGCGGTCACCCTGAACAACGCGATCTGCCTTGGCTGCGAGAAGAAGATCTACCCCAGCGAGCCGGCCAACGTCGTCGTACGGATCGGCGGCCGTGTCGCACACATCCGGTACGCGCACGACCGCTGCCACCCCTCGGCCGTCGTCGAGATCCCCGAAGCCCGCTCCCCCAGGCCACCGGCCGCGCCGGAGGACGGGATGGCGATGCGGATGACCGCCGCCACCGTTGAACACGGCCGCGTCGTGCTGCCCACCCTCATCGCCGAACTCGAAGCACCCATCTACCTCAATACCGGGACCGGCGCGGGCTCCGAGCTCCTGGACGTCCTCGCCTCCCGCGTCCTTGCCCGCGGCTTCTCCCCCGTCGGCCGGATGCGCCAGGCACCCGCGCACGCGGACCGGTGGCTGGCCACCTACACCACCCCTGCCGGGCCAGACCGCATCTCGCAGCTGACCGTCATGGAGCCCGACGGGACGCTGTTCTACACCGGCACGATCGCTCCCCCGCCACAGTGGACCGCCGGGGTCGAGCAGTACGGCTGGAGCGTGATGTACGTGGGGAAAATCGGACTCGCCGGGGTTCCCGCCAGCGACCAGAAGGCCAAAAACCGCCTCATGCGCGAAGCGGCAGCCGCTGGACAGTTCGTCGGTGCACGCGTCGCCGTCCATCGCCTCGGCTAGCCGGCCGCGCGCCCCGCCGCCTTAAGCCACCGCCCGGTACGTCAGCTCGGGGACCCCACCGGGGGCTTCCCCTGTCGGGATTCCCCCGTGTGGGTGGCGCCGCCGGGAACGCGAGTGCGGGAGGCTGCTTCTGAGCAGTCTCACGGCAGGAGCGACCTCAAATGATCACCGTCCACATGAGCCCTGACGTCCAGAAAGTGCTGGGCCCGTTCGGGATAGAGCAGGCCCGCCAGGAGGCGCAGAGCGCGGACTGCGCCTCCTGCACGAAGCGGATCACCGGCAAGGCGAACGTGGTGGTGACGGGCGCGGACGGCCCGCAAGTCCGGGTGTGGTTCACCCACCCCGGCTGCATGCGCTCGGCAGTGACGCGGCTCAAGACCGGCACCCCGAACAACCCCGTGGACGGCATCCGGATGAGTACCCTGCCGCCCAGCGCCTCCGGGCATGGACTGGCGGTGCCGGCCGCGGAACTCGTCAGCCCGCAGTTCTTCGCCGACACCCCCCAGACCGAACTCACCGGCGTTTTCGCGCCCTACCTCCAGCGCCGCGGCTTTTAGCTCGCCTGTGACACCACCACCCCACCGCCGCTGGTCAAGGAGTGGAGCGCCGTGCTCACCGCGGCGCCGGGCCTGCCGCCGGCGACCAGCCTCCCTGCGATCGTGGACCCGGAGGCCGCCGTCTTCTTCACCGGGCCCGTCTTCACGCCCACCCGCTGGCGCCGCACGGCACTCGAGGCCGGGGAATGCGCGCTCTACTACGGGCCCGCCGGCCTCGATCCCGCCTCCCGCGACTTTCCCGCCCAGCACCGGCTCCTGGACACCGCCGCCCGCAACGGGCAGCTCCTGGCCGCACGGATCCCCTGCATGGACAACACCGGCTTCCAGGACTCCATACGCCGTGACGCCCTGCCCGCGGGTTCCTGACGAAGGCGGGGACGCCCGTGATCATCCGCAGTAGGTTCGCATCCGCCATGTCATGTGCCGACGCCATGACCAGGGCTGTTGCAGAATTCTCAGACCGTGTCACCGGCGAGCAATTCTCATACTCCGTGTCAGATCCTCGCCCCGCCACCCGGCCCCGAAGCTGTCCTGTTGCGTTGGGTTTGTCTGTGGATCTTGTGCTGATCTGCGGGATTGCCATGTCGAGTGAGAACGCTCGGCGTGGGAATCTCAGTGCACCTGGCTTCCGCGGAATTCGGGGGTGGGCTGCGAGCCGAGTCGTCGCAGGATCTTCAGGAGGAATCTGGCCTGCTGGGCGTCTGGAACGCGCGAGCTGTGCAGACGTTCTGGTGGAGCGGGTCCTGCCGGGCCGAGGCTGGTGCAGATCCGCGCGAACCGTCACCTGAGCTCGGCGGTCGTTGCCATCTTGACATCTGACGCCGATGTACGGGTGCCCGTTCTCCCTGTCGCCGGCTGTTCGCTGAAGCGCCAGGTGGCCAGAGTCCCGGGCGACCGTCACCGCGCGCACAGCCGGTCCAGGGATGCGAGGCTCTCCTGGTCCGCGGCGCGGTAGACCAGCAGCCGCAGCTCCGGGTCCTCCAGCGGGAGCAGGACCTCGAAATCGACGGCGATCGCCCCGACAGCCGGGTGCCGCAGCAGCTTGCGGCCGCGGCCGTTCACGCGGACCTCCCGCTCGGCCCACAGGCGCGCGAAATCCTCATCCTGTGCGATGAATTCGGCGACCAGGCCGGCCAGTGCCCGGTCCTGCGGGTGGGCGGCCCAGGCCGCGCGCAGGTGGGCGACACCGTCGCGCAGCGCGGACTCGCGGTCGGCGTAGAAGCCGCGCATCGGCGGGTGCAGCAGGCAGAGCCACATGGCATTGCGCCGCTCCGGCGGCACGGCGTCGAAGTCCGGTAGCAGCCGGGCCATTTCGGGGTTCCATGCCAGCAGGTCGTAGCGGTGGTTCATCAGTACGGCGGGCAGCGGGGAGAGGTCGTCGACCAGGCGGGCCAGCGACGGCGCCGGGCCGGCGGCTGCCCCGCCGCCGGTGCTGCCGGGGCGGCGGCGTCCGGCCAGGTCGAAGAGGTAGTCGCGTTCGCCGGGCGTCAGCCGCAGGGCCCGGGCCAGCGCCGCCAGCACCTCCGCGGAGGGCCGCAGCCCCCGGCCCTGCTCCAGCCGGACCACGTAGTCGGTGCTGACCCCGGCCAGCTCCGCGACCTCCTCGCGGCGCAGTCCGGGCGTCCGCCGGGCCCGCCGGTGCGCGGGCAGGCCCAGCCGCTCCGGGTCCAGCCGTTCGCGCCTGCTGCGCAGGAAGGCGGCCAGTTCCTCGGTGGTGTCCACGGTTCGTGTCGTCATGACCGGTCCAACCGCCAGGGTGGGACCGGCCTTCCCAGGAAGTTCCCTCCCTTATCCGGGGACGGCCGCCGCCGCAGACTCGGTCCCGGCAACGGAACGCGAGCACACGCGAGCACAGGAGGACCTGATGGCACTGGCATTGGACGACTACCGGCTGCTGGGCCGCTCGGGACTGCGGGTTTCACCGCTGGCCCTGGGCACCGCGACCTTCGGCACCGAATGGGGCTGGGGCGCCGAACGGGCCGAGGCCCGCAAGCTGTTCGACCGCTACGTCGGGCTCGGCGGCAACCTCCTCGACACCGCCGACACCTACACCGAGGGCAGCTCCGAGCGCCTGCTCGGCGAGTTCGCCCACGAGGAGCGCGAACGCCTGGTGCTGGCCACCAAGTACTCGACCCTGCGCCACCCCGGCGACCCGAACTCCGGGGGCGGGCACCGCAAGGCGCTGTTCGGATCGGTGGAGGGCAGCCTGCGGCGGCTGGGCACCGACTACCTCGACCTGTTGTACCTGCACGTCTGGGACTTCCGGACGCCGGTCGAGGAGGTGCTGCGCGGCCTGGACGACCTGGTCCGGCAGGGCAAGGTTCTGTACGTGGCGATCTCCAACACCCCGGCCTGGCAGGTGTCCCGGATGCAGGCGATCGCGGACCTGCGCGGCTGGTCGCCGCTGGTCGCGCTGCAGGTCGAGTACAGCCTGATCGAACGCACCGCGGAGCGCGACTTGATCCCGATGGCCCTGGAGCTGGGCCTGGGCGTGGTCCCGTACTCGCCGCTCGGCGGCGGGGTGCTCAGCGGCAAGTACGGCCGGCAGGACGTGGGCGCGACGGGCGCCGGCCCCGACGGGAGCACCCGTCGGAGCCACAACCTCGCCCTGGGCACCCTCACCGAACGAAGCCTCGGCGTGGCCGGAGTGGTCCGGGAGTTGGCCGGGGAGCTGGGGCACACCCCGGCCCAGGTGGCGCTGGCCTGGACGCTGCGGAAGCCGGGCGTGACGAGCACGCTGCTCGGCGCCCGCACCCCCGCCCAGTTGGAGGACAACCTGGGCGCTCTGACGGTCGAGCTGACGGGCACCCAGCTGGCCCGGCTCGACGCGGCGGGCGCGATCGACCTCGGCCAGCCGCACGAGCTGCTGGCGAGCGAGCCCATCCGCCGGGTGACCACCGGCGACCTGCGGATCGAGACCCGCCGCTGACGGCCGGCCGTCAGCGGCGGGAGCCGCGGTCTGGAACCGCGGTCGGTTCATCGTCCGGGCGAGCCACGTCCGGTTCGCTACCGCCGTCGGACTCCGTCGAACATGCCCATCGGCCCCTCCGGCCCTCGCGTACCGGCTGCAAACGACCGTGACAGGAACGATGAGAACGCAGCCTACGGCGTGAGACCGAACCACCCGAACGAGGCAAAGACCATGCCCGGCACGCGAGGCACTGCGAATCCGGCAACACGGATGAGACCGCGTGAGAATCCGCCATCTGCCGTGCGACAGGACAGAAGCCGTGACCAGCGCATTCTCAAGACATGACATCCACCTGACAACGAACCTGAGAAAATGACACGGGATCTGAGAACCTACAGCTCTTCTAGGCGGCGAAGCCGACGTTGGTGACGTACTCGTACTGACCCCACTGCGAGCCCAGGTCGACGATCGTGTCGGTCCAGGCGTCGTCGAGGGCCTGGTGGTCGGCGGTGGCCCAGGCGTCGACGATGCGGTCCCAGCGGCGTACGTTCATCGTCCGGTACTCCACGACGCGCTGGAGCCGGCGGGGTACCTGGGACTGGTTGAGGGGGTGGATCTCCACCCGCTTGCCGCGTCCCTCAGAGGCTGGCCGCCGCCTTCCAGCAGCAGATGGAGGCGGTGCCGTACGGCGGGAAAGGACACCCGGCCGGGAGGTGACGTTTAATTGCCTCGGCCGACACAGCGGCAGCACGTTCGGGCTGGCCACCCCGTGGACGGTCAGGTGCGCCACTTCCAGCCCCTGGCCCGCGCCCTCGGCGCAGCGGGGTGGGACTGCTTCGGTCTCCGCGGCGGACCCGCCGCGGTCGGCGGGGGCGAGGCGGCGGGATCGAAGCGCTAGCGGCGTTTTAGCTGGCGTGCGTACGCCGCATCCGGCCGGCTGGACTCTGCTGCCTGACGGGCTGCTCCTTCGGCGCGGCTGTGGTGTTCGCCGTGGCCCGCCTGCTGCGGGGGTGGGCGGCCGTGGGAGTGCTCGTCCGTGGGCTGGGGCGGTCGGTTGTGTCCGGGCGTGGGTTATTGAGGGGCGAATGGGCATGCGCAGGCGTGTAGCCGCGCCCATGGCGTCCGGGGAGGGCCGGAGGGCAGGCCTGCTTTTGGTGGCCCGTCCATGGGGCAGCAGTGAGGAGGATCGGTGGCGATTACTCAGGCGCGGCGGCAGGTCGGGCAGTTGGACGGGTTGCTGGATGAGATGCGGCGTCAGGCAGCGCGCGGCGCCGATCCGGACGTGCGAAGGATCCTCGAGTGGTTGCATCAGCAGACCAGTGCCCATGTCGCGTTGATCGCGAGTGACGCGCACGGGGTGGAGGCGACCAGCCCGGGTTTCCCGCGGGCGGTGCTGTCGCCGTTGACGGAGCTGCTCGCGCGATTATCCGGTGGGCAGCTGGCCGCGGCCGTAACCCAGGCCGAAGGGCTGCACGTGCGCTGTCAAGCACTCGGGCCACATGGGCCGCGCTCGGTGCTGGTGGTGGCGAGTCCTTCGGAATCGGCCCCGGAGACAGCTGTCCTCGTCTCCCACACCGCCAGCGTTCTCACCTTGCTGCGCCAGGCCGGGGACAGTGACCGTACCTGGCGTGCCTACCAGCGCAAGGCGCGTCAGGTGCGGCTCGCCGTGCTGCACGCGTTGCTGGCGGGAGGACCGATCCTGGCGCGCCGGATGACCAGCGGTGCGGTTCCCCCGTTGCTGGAGGCCGACCGACTGCGTGTGTATCTGTTGTTCTGCCCGTCGGCCGACCGTGACCGCATCGCCTGGACGCACGAGGATCCTTCCGGTTACCACGGTCCCGACTTGATGGTGCATTGCCCGGTCTTCAAAGAGCATCTGATCTGTCTCGTCGTGGAGGACGATGAAGGAGACGACTCGGGTGGTCGGTCGTCCGGGCTGGGTGAGGTCCTGCGTCGTCTGGTGTGCGACAACCCTCGCTATGCGCTGGGCGTCAGCGGCGCGCATCCCCTTGGGGCAACGGCCGAGGCATATGGCCAGGCTGCCCATGCCTTGGCCGCGGCCCGCACCACTCCCGGCCGCGTGATCTTTTATCACGGTCAGACCCCCTTGGTGAGCGTTCTTCGCCAAGAACCCGCCACCCGTTGGTCCCGTGAGCTTCTGCGACCACTGGACTCGGTCCCGAAGACCAGCGTCGACATCACCCGCCTGTCCATGATCATGCCCCGATCCGGCGTGGCCCGCCTGCTCGGCCTGAGCCGTAACACCGTCACCGCGCATATCAAGCACACGGAACAGGCTCTCAAGCAGGACCTCACCGGCGTCCGCAGTCGTGCCGCCGTCCACCTGGCCCTTGCTCTCAGCAGCTCCGGCGCCGCCCCTGCAACCGACGAGCGCCAACCGCCTCCCACGCTGGACGACTTGCTCAGCGCCGAACCCGCTGCCGCCTGGGCCCGGGCGCTTCTCCGCCCCCTGCAAGCTCGGCATCTGCGCACTCTGCGGGTGTGGATCGATACCCATTCCGACGCCCAGCAGGCCGCCCGCCGCCTGGGCATCAGCCGCAACACAGTCCGGGCTCATCTGCGCGCCGCCGAGGCCGCCCTCGGCCTTGACCTGCTCACCCACGGCAGCGGCGTCCATGATGTCGTGCACGCGCTCCGCATCGCCGAGATCCACGGCTTCTGAGCGGCGTGCACAACCGGTCCCGGAATTTGCGCACCGTGCACATGGACCGGTTTATGCGCCACCTCCTACGGTTTTGACATGTTCTCCCGGCAGGAGAAGTGCGACCGGGAGAGTGACCGGAATACCTGTAGCTCGACGCCCTGCCCTGAACCAGCGGCATGGGCAGACCGACACGAAAGGCGGAGAAAACATGACCAAGACAGCACGCGGACTGTCCATCGCGGCTACCGCCACTACGGCGCTTCTCCTCGGGGTCTCGAATGCCGGTGCCACTGCCCAGTACGGAGATTTCGTCCAGTGGCAGCGGAGCTGCGGCACCGATTACGCCGGTTCCGTCTCCAAGAGCAAGGCCGTCACCGGCAAGGCCGACAACGGCCACTGCGCGGGTCATGCCTGGGTCAGGGTGAAGTACAAGAACGGAAACTGGAGCAGCTGGAAGCACGGAAAGCGCCAGGCCGTCATCAAGAGCTCCGGCGGCAACATCGTCAAGGCCGCCCACAAGGGCTGCGCCGGCTGCAAGAAGTACTACACCGAGCCGTAAGGCTTCTCCGCAAGGACCCCGGGTGCAGATATCAGGTACCAGCGGTCTCCCCCGCTCACGGGATCAGCAAGGCGCCATTTGCCGTCGGCGATGCCGGCCACGTACGCGAGCGAGGGCAGAGGTCGTGGGCAGCCAGGCGCTACGCGTCACCTGCCGCACCTCTGCCCTGCGGCGCTGTGGGCGTCGTGTGAAACTTTTCAAACGTCGCCCACAGAAGCGATGCTCAACACGGCCGTCATCACGCTGACCCGCCGCCTGACGCGGCCCCGCCGCTGCCCCAGCGTCGCCCCGCCGCGGCCTGGCGAACTCGTCCAGGCCGCGTGAGGCCAGCTGTACGGGCGGCACGCGCGGAACGGGGCGCGCGGGCCGGGCGCGTACGTCGCTCACGGGCGCCCGGCACCTGTGGAAGGCGGATCAGGCGGCGACCGCGGCGCGGCCGGCGGCGTACACCGCGGCCTGGGCGGCGACTCGCCGGCCGAGGTGTTCGGCGGTGGCTATGTCGGCCTTGTGGACGCCGTCCGGGCCCCGGTCGGTGTCGGTCTGCGCGCCGGCGCCCAGGTAGAAGCCGAGGCGGTTGAGGTCGTTCTCGGAGGAGGTGGTGGAGTGCCAGCCGGACGGCAGGCCGAGGTTGATCCAGTGCATGCCGTGCTGGGCGGCCAGCACGGAGAAGAACTGCAGGGTGTTCAGCTTGTCGCCGCTCTTCGCACCGGAGTTGGTGAAGCCCGCCGCCAGCTTGTCCTGCCAGGCGCGGGTCGCCCAGCGCTTCGAGGTGGCCTCGGCGAAGACGTGGAAGGCGCCGGAGGCGGTGCCCATGTAGGTCGGCGAGCCGAAGACGATCGCGTCGGCGGCGTCGAGCAGCGCCCACTGCTCCTCGGTGATCTCGTCGACCTTGACCAGGTGGACGGTCGCCCCGGTGTCGGCGGCGCCCTCGCGCACCGCTTCGGCCAGCACCGCGGTGTGGCCGAAGCCCGAGTGATAGGCGATGGCGACGACCGGCGGGACGGCAGCGGTGGAAGAAGCGGCCGGGGCGGGCGTGGTCATGATGGCAGGGCTCCTTAAGGATCGTGCCGCGTGGCGCGGCGCGAGGCGGTCATTTTCATGACGGTGGGGGCTTCGCCGGCCCGTATCACCGTCGGTGGCAGCGTCGAGGTCAGCTGTTGACGGGGTAGCGGCTGGTGATCGCGACGCGGTTGAACGCGTTCATCAGGATGGCCAGCCAGGAGACGGCCGAGATCTGGTCCGCGGTGAGGTGGGCCGCGGCGGCGTTGTAGTCCTCGTCACTGACGTGTCCGTCCGACACGCGGGTGACCGCCTCGGTCAGGCGGAGGGCGGCGCGCTCGGTCTCGGAGAAGTAGCCGGTCTCCTCCCACCCGGGCAGTACGGCGATCCGGTCGGGGTTCTCGCCCTTCTTGAGGGCGTCGCGGGTGTGCATGCGCAGGCAGAACGCGCAGCCGTTGATCTGGGAGGCGCGGATCTTCAGCAGCTCGGTCAGGAGCGGGTCGAGGCCCGCCGCGGCCGTGGCCTCTTCCACCTCCTGGGACAGGGCGATGAGGGCCTTGTAGGAGGCCGGGTGCTGCTTGCCGATGTTGACGCGCTGGGGGTCGTTCATCGTTCCTTCGATTCGTCGGCCGTGTGCCTTCTCATCAGGGAGACGAGGCAGCCCCCGCGGGTGTGACAGCTCAGACGCGCGCGAGTTTGTCGGGATTGACGACCCTGCGGTACGCGGTGATCAGACCGTCGGTGATCTGGACCGTGTCCACGCAGTGGACCCGGCCTTCGCGGTAGAGCACCAGGGCGAGCTCACCGCCGACCTCGGCGAAGGCGATACGGTCCGGACGCCACCGGCGCCCCACACGCACCATGACCTCGGCGACGCGCTCGCCGCCGTGGATGAGCTTGCGCGCCGCGGCAACCTTGCCGCCACCGTCGGTGACGAAGACGGCGTCCGGGTGCAGGAGCCTGACCAGGCCGGCCAGGTCCCCGGCCTCGTACGCGGCGCGGAAAGCCGCGAGGACGCGTTCGCGCTCCGCCTTCGACGCCTGCGGCACGGACTGCTTGGCCTTGGCGACCCGTCGTCGCGCCCGTGAGGCGTGCTGCCGGGCGCCCGGCACCGAGAGGTCCAGCACTTCGGCGATCCTGGCGAACTCGAGACCGAAGACATCGTGCAGGACGAAAGCCACCCGCTCCGGCGGGCTCAGCTCTTCCATGATCAGCAGCATCGCCGAGCCGACGGACTCATCGACGAGTACCGGCTGCGACGCGTCCGGCCCCGTCAGCAGCGGCTCCGGCAGCCACGGCCCGACATAGCTCTCACGACGGACACGGGCACTTTTGAGAATGTCGTACGACCGCCGCGCGGCCACCGTCACCAGCCAAGCCCCCAGGTCACCGACGTCCCGCAGATCCGCTGCGGCCGCCCGCAACCACACGTCCTGGGTCACGTCCTCGGCATCGGCCACGCTCCCCAGCAGCCGGTAGGCCACACCGAAAACCGCAGGCCGGTGCCGCTCCCAGCCGGCCGCGAGCGGATCCTCCTGCTCAGACCGTCCGGGCCCGTGCCCGTCACCCATACCGATCGCGACCTCCTCCAACGTGCGGACCAGCGTAGCCACCCGAACTCGGGATCTTCGAAGACGGCTCCGCAGAAGCGAGCGAGTCCGCTCAGACCGACGACGTAGGACGGCGGTAGCTCATTGTGGGAAAAGGCTTGTGAAACACCCACGTAGAGACGGCCCGGAATGCGGCAGGGCCCGGATCTCCGGGATCCGGGCCCTCTTCAGCAGTAGCGGGGACAGGATTTGAACCTGCGACCTCTGGGTTATGAGCCCAGCGAGCTACCGAGCTGCTCCACCCCGCGTCGGTGGTCCCCACAGTACGCCATCACAGCCGACACCGCGGACCACTTTCTGCCGGGGCCGGTCGATAGGTTCTCATCCGCCATTTCATGTGCCGAGGCCATGACCAGGGCTGTTCCCAAATTCTCAGGGCCATGTCACCCCGAGGAATTCTCATACTCTGTGTCAGATTCCCACCCGGCCGCTCATCCCCAAAGCCGTGACCAGCGCATTCTCAGAACATGACATCCGCCTGACAACGAACCTGAGAAAAAATGGCGCGGAACTTGAGAGCCTGCAGAGGAAGTCGAGGTCGCTGTCGAGGGAGCTCTGGCGGCTGCGCGGATGGGTGGGGCGCGAGGGGGTAGTTCGCGGCTGTGGCATCTCGAATATAGAGACGATGGATCGTTTCGCCGCGCGTCGTATGAGTGGTTTATTTCATGAAACAAAAGCCTTGGTCCCAGGCGGGGCATACTGGGGCAGAGCACGCCCACGGGTGTCAAAAAGTCGCCTCGCGCGGCTGCGACACAGCCTTGTTGCCGCCCTCGGTGGTCTTGACGCTGATTGCCGGGGCGGCTGATCTGCTCACCGGTATGGCCTGTGTCGATCACCCGCGCTGTCCGCGCTCCCCCAAAGGAAAGAGGAGCCACGAGACGGTAGCTTTCACGTGGTTTCCATGTGTAGTAGCCGTATGGCCGAAGCATCCGTGCTGCCCTGAATGCAGCGCTCATGAGGTTCATCGTGGACATCATCCGCGATGAGAAAGGGGCTTACGTGTACGTGTGGAAACGAATGGCGAGGCTGACACTCGTCGCGGGTTCGGCGATCGTGCTGGTGACCGGCGTATCGACCAGCGCACAGGCAGCTATGGGCGATTTCTTCTATAACCGGGCCGATACCGGATTCCGGGAGGTCATGGCGAACCCGCCGGACGACGAATGCATCGTGATGCCCGGTGGCGGGGGCGTCGTCGACAACTTCACAGACACCGTCGCAACCCTCTACAGGGACGAGGGCTGCTCCATCCCGCAGGACACGCTGCAACCGGGCTCCAGTGGGGCCTACGGCGGCGCAACCGTCCCGCACTCGGTGTACTTCGGCTAGAAGGGCGCACGCAGCACACGGGGAGGGCGCTCCCGGGCGCCCTCCTGACCGGCTCTCAACTCCCGCCACTCTCAGCAGATGCCACACGGCTTCTAACTGAGCGTCTGGTCCTGTCTCAGGGCAGTGTGTTGCGCTTTTCTGGCCATGGCGTCCCCGACGCTGGAGAGGCCGATGGGACAGGAAGCCTGCGATGTGGCATGTGGGGCTGTTTTATTCCGGCTTCTCCTGTGTCATCCCAAGGCGCCCCAGCCAGCAGTCATTTGCCCGCTGGCCAGGTCGGTTGCCGCGCAGTACATCGGAAACATGACTCCGCGCCGTGGCTACCCCAGCGCTCTGTCCGATGCCCGCCGGCAGCTGATCGAACCGGTACTGACCGCCTGGCGGGCCGAGCGCCTGGCGGGCTGAGCGCTGCGGGCGGGGCCTGGACATCGGCCGCCCGAGTGCGACCTGCGCTTCCCGCCATCGACCACCGCGCCCGCCTGGGCATCGACGTCCACCCCGTCCAGCGGCCCCCGGGAACCCGCGGATTCACAGTGATCCCCAGGCGCTGGACGATCGAGTGGTAGGACGTGCGGGGTTCGCCGGCTGTGTGAGGCATCCCTCTCCCGTCATCGTGGCGCTGGCGGCCTGGGAAGGCTGACCATGTAGTCATGATCTCCTCGCCCCGCCCGCCGCACGTCGGTGGCCGACCGGATCCGACAGGCGGGACTACCGCGCCCGGTGGAGAGCCCGCTCCCGCCCGCGGGTACCTGCTGGACAACGCGCGCGCCGAGGCCGGCGAGCGATTCCTTTGGCTGGCCGAGCTGTTCGACGGTGTGACGCGCGGGCACTTCGACCGACTGGGGGTCAGGGCCGGCTCGCGCTGCTGGGAAGTGGGGGCCGGTGGCACCAGTATCCCGCAGGCGCTCGCGGCGGCCGTCGGTCCGACCGGGCACGTGCTGGCCACGGACATCAACCCGTCGTGGCTGAAGGCAGGTGACGGGTACGAGGTGCGCCGGCACGACGTCGCCGCTGATCCGCCCCCGGAGCCGGGGACGTTCGATCTGGTGCACGCCCGGCTGGTGCTGGTCCATGTACCCGACCGGGCGCGCGCGTTGGCCACGATGGCGGCAGCGCTACGGCCCGGCGGCTGGCTGCTGGTCGAGGACGCCGATACCGCTCTGCAGCCACTGGCATGCGTGGACGACAGCGGCCCTGCGCAGCGGCGGGCCAACCGGCTGCGTGACGCGGTCCGGGAGCTTCTGGCGCGCCGCGGCGCGGACCTGTGCTACGGCCGGACGCTGCCGCGGGCGTTGCGTGAGGTCGGCTTGGTGGATGTCGCGGCGGCGGGCTCTTTCCCGGTCGGCGGGCTGGCCTGCGACCGGCTGGAGGCGGCGACCATCCGGCACGTGCGCGGCGAGCTGCTTGCGGCGGGCCTGGCTGACGATGCCGAGATCGATGCGCACCTGGCCGCCATCGATGCGGGCGAACTCGACCTGACTCTTGCACCGCTGATCTCGGCGTGGGGGCGACGTCCAGCCGAGCGCCTTCCGGCAGTCGGTTAGGTGCGGTTCCGGGTGTTGTGGAGCCTTCTGCGGGATGGCCTCAGGTTCTGGGGTGCCGCCGAGGTGCTCATCTGGTTGTTCATGTGTGTGGTTCTTTTGCAGGGGCTCAGCTGCGCAGGAGTTCGTGGGTACGGGCGAGCAGGTCGTACTGTCGGCGCAGGTTGCTGCCTGAGAGGTTGATGACGAATGTGCGTGCACCCGCTTGGCGGTATTGGTCAAGTCGTTCGGCCAGCTGCTCGGGTGGTCCGCTGACCACGAGGCGGGTCGCCTGCTGCTCGGACAGGCCCTGTTCACCGGTCAGCGAGCGCAGGTAGCGGATCAGGCGCTGGTGATCGTGGCGGTTCTGCTTGGTGTCGGTGCTCAGTGCGGCGAACACCGTGGTGCCGATCTCGGGTGTCTGAGCGCCTGCTTCGGCTGCCATCGTCGTCAGTTGGGCCGCTCGCTCGCCCAGTTGTGCGGGTTCGAGCAGCGAGGCAAGCCATCCGACGCCGTGGTCGAGGGCGCGCCGTAACGCGCGGTCGGACGTGCCGCCGACCCAAAGCGGGGGCGCGGGAACGGCGGGTTCGAGCGTCATCACCGGCTCACCGGGCACGGTCAGCAGCTTCGTCGGCCGGCCGGCGAACAGGTCGGGCAGCGCCCGTAGCATCTCCTCGGTCCGGCGGCCCCGCCCGGCGAAGGGGACCCCGCCCAGCGGCCAGTCCTGCGGGTGTACGCCCGCGCCGACTCCCAGGACCACGCGGCCACCGGACAGATACTGCAACGACGACAGCTGTTTGACCGCCCAGGCCTGCTGCCGCAGCGCCAGCAGCATGACCCCGAAGCCGATCCGTACGCGCTCGGTGACCGCGGCGGCCGCGCTCAGCGCGACCACGCTCTCCAGGAACGGGGTGCGCGCGCACAGGTGGTCGCCTGCCCACACCATGTCCAGCCCGACCTGCTCGATGTGCCGGGCCAGCGCGGGGATCTCGCCGATGTTCGTATCGCCGCGTTCGACGAAGGTCGGAAGGCAGACACCGAGGTTCACTGGCATGCCGGTCCTTTCCCGGGTGGGCGGCCGCGCTGTTCAGCCCTTCGAGGGGTGTTCGAGGGGTGGCGGCCTTCGACGTTTGGTGAGGCTGACCTTGCCTGCTCAACCGGGGTTGAGCTCAACTGGTTCGATGAACGATCTGGCATCGATCCGGCACGTCGCCGACCACTTCGGTCTGCCCCTCTCGACGTTGCACTACTGGGAGCGCCGCGGACTCATCACGCCTCACCGGCGCTTGGGTCATCGTCACTACGACGCCGATCAGATCTACCGGATCGCGCTGATCCGTCTGTGGCGGGCTACCGGGCAGATGTCCCTCGACGAGATCGCCGCGGTCCTTTCCGAGGGTGCGGATGCTTCCGGCTGGCGCGAGACCGTCACCGCCCGGATAGCCGCCATCGAAGCGCAGCTGGCCCGGCTGGATACCGCACGCGGCTACCTGCGCGGTCTGCTCGAATGCCGGCGCGAGGATGCGCTGGAGCGTTGCGAAGGCTTCCGTGCCCAGGTCACTCTCCCGACGAAGGATCGTCAGTGATGCGTACCGTTCGGGCAGGTTCCGGGGCGCGCGTGGTGCTGTTCGGTGCGGCCGTCCGGGCGTGGTGGGGGCTTAGCCGTTGACGTAGGTGAGGCTGGTGGCGTCGTAGCGGGTGCCCGCGATGTGCTGGGGTGGGGCGGCGGCTTCGATGGTGGCGAGGTCTTCGGTGGACAGTTCGATGGTCAGGGCTGCGAGGTTCTCCTGAAGGTAGCGCTGTCGGCGGGTGCCGGGGATCGGTACCACGTCGTGGCCGCGGTGCTGTACCCAGGCCAGGGCGAGCTGGCCGGCGGTGACACCCTTGGCCGCGGCCAGTTCGTTCAGCTTCGTGACGATCGCCAGGTTCTGTTCGAGGTTGCCGTCGGCGAAACGTGGCTGGCTGCGCCGTACGTCGGTGGCTGCCAGGCCCTCGAGCGAGTGGTAACGGCCGGTCAGGAAGCCGCGTCCGAGCGGGGAGAAGGGGACCAGGCCGATGCCGAGTTCGCGGCAGAGGGGGGCGATCTCGGTTTCCAGGTCACGGGTCCACAGTGACCACTCGCTTTGCAGGGCGGTGATCGGGTGTACGGCGTGGGCCCGCCGGATGGTGTGTGTGCCGGCCTCGGACAGGCCGAGGTGGCGGACTTTGCCGGCCTTGACGAGTTCGGCCATGGCGCCGACGGTCTCTTCGATCGGCACCTGGGGGTCGACCCGGTGCTGGTAGTAGAGGTCGATGTGGTCGACCCCGAGCCGGCGCAGGGATGCTTCGCATGCCTGGCGTACGTAGGCGGCGTCGCCGCGGATCCGGGTGGGCTCGCCCAGGCGGTTGGCGAAGCCGAACTTCGTGGCCAGCACGACCTCGTCGCGGCGTCCGGCGATGGCTTGTGCGATCAGTTCCTCGTTGTGCCCGGCGCCGTAGAAGTCGGCGGTGTCCCAGAAGGTGGCCCCGAGGTCGAGGGCGTGGCGCAGCGTCGCGATGGACTGTGCGTCATCCGCTGCGCCGTAGCCGTGGCTCATGCCCATGCAGCCCAGGCCTTGGGCGGGGACTGTCAGTTCGCCTAGGCGCCGGGTGGGGATGGTGGTCATGCTGTTGCCTCCTGGGCTTGAAAACCGTCTGCCCAGGACGCTAGGTATTGGAGTGCGCTCTATGTCAACTCGGTGTTCGGTGTGGGGGCGTCGCCGGTTGTTGTGGCTCTTGTGGTGCGCCGGGCCGTTGCCGGGGTCTTCTAGGCGGCGAAGCCGATGTTGGTGACGTACTCGTACTGGCCCCACTGCGAGCCCAGGTCGACGATCGTGTCGGTCCAGGCGTCGTCGAGGGCCTGGTGGTCGGCGGTGGCCCAGGCGTCGACGATGCGGTCCCAGCGGCGTACGTTCATCGTCCGGTATTCCACGACGCGCTGGAGCCGGCGGGGTACCTGGGACTGGTTGAGGGGGTGGATCTCCACGCGTGTGCCGCCGTCCGCGTTGAGGCGCGCCAGGAGGTGGCGGGCGACGTTGTGGCGGCGCACCGTGCGGTATGCCCCTTCGATGCGTTGCAGGTTGGCTTTCGAGGGGTGGCGTTTGCCCTGGAGCCATGCTGTGAGGGTGCGGTCGGTGACGGTCAGCCCGGCGTCCTTGGCGGCTTGGCGGCTCTTGGCTGACTTCGTCAGGTAGTGCAGGCGCGCTATCAGGCCGCGTTTGGCGGTGACGGGGGTGGCGATGCCGCCGGCGAGTTCGTCGAGTTTACGGGCGACGGCCTCGCTGCCTTTGATGCCGCGGGCGCCGTACTTTCCGAAGTCGAGGGTTTTCTCCGGCATTACTGCTGCTCCTGCCCGGCGGTGTAGGTGTCTTTGACCTTGACTTCGGTAACGCCGCGGCCTTCGGGGAAGACACGCCGCCAGTCGCCGATGACGTGGAGTTCGTCGGTGCCCATCGCACGGACGAGGGTCAGGCCTTCGTCGTGGGCCTTGAGGGCTTTGAGCCAGAGGTTGGAGAACGCCTGGGAGCGGATGATGTGCATCCAGTCGGGGCGGTAGAGCTCCCGGTTGTAGTTCGACTCGCCCATCGTCGAGACGAACTTGGAGTACATCGCCTTCACGTATTCCAAGGTGACCTCGTCGCCGGCGGCGATCGCGGAATCCCGGGCGTCCTTGAGGGCGACGCGGAATTTCTCCAGCAGGTTCTCGGTGGCGCCCGAGGTGTAGGACTCGTGGATCTGAGGGGGCGCGCACAGGCCGTACTTGGGGCCGGACAGGCGCAGCAGGAGGCGGAGGGTGGGTTCGGTGACCCACAGGGGGCCTGGTTCGTCGCGCCGGCCGATCGGGTTGGGCAGGACGGCTTCGTGTTCCCAGGGGGGTGGGGTGATGAGGTGGACGCCTGCGCGGCGTCGGTCGTGGGGGAAGCCGGTGGTGTGTTCGAGCTGGCCGAGTGGGAGGTGGGTTTTGAGGGCGGAGAGGTAGGCACCGTTGATGTCGAGCGCGGTCACCTCGTGCACGCCGGGAGGGAGCTCGTGGCGGGTCCACTTGGGGCGTGCTTCCCAGATCTGGTCCGCGCCGCGGGAGGTGGGCTTCTTGAGGATGTCGGGGATCCAGGGGTGGGCGATCACGTCGTAGCGGGCGCCCTTGCGGGTTTCGTCCAGCAGTCGCATCGCGTCGGGGATGGCTCGCTTGAGCAGCGCGGCCGTCGCTGCTTCCACGTCACCGTGGTGGGCGGTGAGTGCGGTCTGGACTGCGTGGCTGATCAGGTCGCCGGGGCCGGAGGGCCGGATGGGGCTGGAGGGTCGGATGGGGCGGGGCGGCTGCTGGAAGGCGCGGCGGGTGGTGCTCTTGGAGTGCTCGGGCGAGTGCGAGTGCGGGTGCGGGTGCGGCGGGTGGTTCGCGGGCTGGGCGGGGTGGGGGGGCTGGGCAGCGGCCTGGGTGGTCTGGGGGGTGCGGACAGCCGCCTGGGGGGGCTGGGGCTGGGGCTGTGCGGGCGTCGTGGCGGGCTTGGACGGTGACGTCGTCGCAGGTGACGCGGCAGGCGGCGTGGCTGCGGTGGTGCGGCAGTCGGTCGCGTCCAGGTGCTGGGGGAATCCCGCCACCTGGGTCCGGGCCGGGTGGCCGCACAGCACACAGGGCTCCGGCGCGGCGAGGGTCTCCACCTCGTCGGTGGCCTGTGGGGGGTTGGGGGTGCTGGTACTGGTGCTGGTGCCGGCAGGCGGGGTGGCCGGTTCGGGGGTGGGAGTGGGGGTGGGAGTGGGTGCGGGCTCAGGCTCGGGTGCGGTGGTGAGCTTGGTGGCCAGGCCGTCCAGTAGGTACGCGTACTTGGTCCGCAGCTCGCCGGAGGGGTCCCGGTTGCTCTCCCATGCGGCGACCGTGCTGGGGCTGACGCCGAGCGCCCGGGCGACCTGCGCTTTGGACAGGTGGGCCCTCTCCCGCAGTTCCTGGCGTACCTCGGGCGTGGGGAGGGGGGCTGTGGGGCCGACGGCGGCGAGCAGCGAGTCGATCGCGTCGAAGTCACTCACCGGACCGCCCCCTTCTTCGTGGTGGGGGTGGTGCGGCGGCGGGTGGCGGGTAGTGCTTCGCACGCCCGGGTCGGGCCGGCCAGCAGGTCCAGGGCGGCGACGCCGTAGTGCGCGGCCAGGGCGTCGACGTCGTCAAGGGTCCATGAGACCGCGCCGGTCTGCCGGCGTGAGATCTGTGTCTGTGTCAGGCCGAGCACCGATGCGATCGCTCGCTGTGACTCCCCGGTCGCCTGCATCAAGGCGGCCACGGTCAGGCGCAGCGATTCCTCCAGGCCCATTCCCATAGCAGACAGTTTAGCTGAGGACGATGGTTGCTGTGCATTGGTGATGCGTTTTTGCATTCAGGAAGGAATGTTCTGCGGCGGTGTTCGGCCGCCAGGGCATCGAGCCGATCGGCACATCCTAAGGGCGCGGGTCGGGCGGTGACTCGGTGTGGGTGGCGCGCCGGGGGCGGTTGCGTCTTGCCTGTCGGCGGCGGCCGGGTGCGGGCCGCCGTTCAAGATCACGACATCGTAGGCTCAAGATCATGCACACGACCTTGTCCGAACACGCCCGGTGTCTGTACGGCGACGAGTTCCGACCCGTGCCCGCGTGCGACCGCGAGCACAAGGAGCACTACTTCGTCGAAGAACTGACCTTCGCCGACGCCGACTCGATCCTGGCCATGCTGCGGGAGCTGGGCCCTCATATGGTCGAGAGCCGGCTTCCGGTGTGGGTGCGCAACCTCACCTACCGGCTGCTCCTCCTCCAGCGGCCCGATGATCCGGCGCTGATGCGGGAGGCGGCCGACAGCCTCTACCTTCACGGCCCCTTCTGGGACGACATCGCAGCCGACCTGCGCCGACGGGCCGACGCCCTGGAAGCTGTCCCCAGCCCCTGATACCGCCCGGCCCCGCTCCCGCGGACCACGGCGAGGAGTTCCCGGCCGCCCCTGTGCGGGCCGGGGGCGGCTATGACGTGGTGGGCGGCGCGGCCGGGGGCCGGGCGCGGGTCGTTCTGGGGGGCGCTGGTGTCATTGGGGCCACACGCTGCTGCCTCCGCCCCGCCACTCCACCAGCGCGGGATTGTCGAGGTCGACGTCGCGCAAGCCGAAGCGGCTCATGAAGCCTTCCAGGTCGCGCAGTGAGTGTGCTTTGCCCACCGACTCACCATGGATCCTCACCATCCGCGTGCCTTCCACGAGCGGGTGAACGACCACTGGGGGCTGTTGCTTTTCCATGGCCGCACAGTAATGCGGCACGCGCACGACATCGCGGAGCGCGGCGCGGGCGGCGCCCTGACTCCGCCGGTGTGGCGCAGTCGGCGCCGTACGGCACTGTGGGCGACGTCGGTACCGGGTCTTTTGTGGGCTTGTTCCGGTCCGTCTCGGGCGGGCGGCTGGAGGGGAGATAGGTTGGTGTCATGAAGTGATGGCATGTCCTGGTGCACCGGTCCGTATGGCGCTGTCCGAGCCTTTGCTCCGGCGTTCGTTTCGGTGTGCCCGTATCGGCCGTCCTTCACTTCGCACGATCGGATCGCTATGACCGACGATATTTTTCTCGACTCCGTCGCCGACCGGCTCGCCCGCCTGCCCGCCGTCCATGCCGTCGCCCTCGGCGGCTCGCGCGCACAAGGCACCCACACCGCTGACAGCGACTGGGACTTGGCCGTGTACTACCGGGGCGGTTTCGACCCCGGCGACCTGCGCGCTGTCGGCTGGGACGGCGAGGTCTTCGATATCGGCGCGTGGGGCGGTGGCGTCTTCAACGGCGGGGCCTGGCTCAGCATCGATGGCCGGCATGTCGACGTCCATTACCGCGACCTCGACGTCGTCGAGCACGAACTCGGCGAGGCCCGGGAAGGGCGCTTCCGCTGGGAGCCGCTGATGTTCCACCTCGCGGGCATCCCCAGCTACCTGCTGCTCGCCGAACTCGCCGTCAACCAGGTACTGCGCGGCACCCTGCCCCGCCCTCGGTACCCGCAGGCGCTGCGCGAGGCGGCCCCGCCGGTGTGGCGGGACCGGGCGGCCGCAACGCTTCATTACGCCGAGGGCGCGTACGTTCGGTCGGGGCAGGCCGCCGAGGTCGCGGGGGCGTTGGCCACCGCCGCGATGCAGACGGCGCACGCGGTGCTGGCGGCGCGCGGAGAGTGGGTCACCAACGAGAAGCGGCTGCTGCAGCGGGCCGGGCTACGGGGCATCGACACGATCGTGGCCGGGCTACGGCCGGAGCCCAAGGCCCTGGCGGAGGCGATCGCCGGGGCGGGGAGGCTGTTCGAGACCGCTGGTGAGGAGAGTTGAGGAGAGGGGCCGTGGGCGCGGGTGACCGGCCGGTGCGGTGACGGGCGGATGCGGTGATGGGCGGGCGCGGTGACCGGCCGGTGCGGTGATGCGGTGCGGTGCG